>JABHZE010000001.1 GCA_018653485.1 archaeon
CATTCCAAACAATAACTACAGCTACAAGAACTACTAAAATAATTAACACAGTTGTTATAATCTGCGATTGTGCTTTCACCTTACCTCTTTTTATATTCACCATCTTAATCAATATTATAATATTAATTTACAATTAAATAACTCCATTATACTATATAAATGTTTTTGAGAAAATATTTTAAAAATCAAAAAAATATTAATTATTTTTTATTCAAAACTCCACAATATCCTCAACACAGCATAACAAATTTACACATTTTCAGAAACCCAAATAAATAACTAAACACTAACAAACTCTTCTTTAATCTCTCCAATATTTTCAAGAAGATAATTATGCATTCTTTGAATAATAATATCTTGCAACTCACCTTTCAAAACACCAGAACATTTTGAAACATCTTCTTCAATAGTTTGACTATTTCCCTTAGAAACAATACAAACCATTTCTTTATTTTGTAATCTTTCAGAATCAATAGTCCCCTCTTTCATTTCAAGTAATCTTACTTCAACTCTACAATTATCTCCTTCAGCATTACCAAGAACAATATACCTCCATCTTGCCTGACTATCATCTTTAACCCATGAAACTTTTTTACAATCTTCAATAGCATTAACAAAACATTCACTATCTACACAAGGCTTTGCATGAAAAACTACAAACCAAAATGCAAAAACAATTAAAACAATAAATAATATAAGTGCAGCCATACCAACTCGCAATTCTATTTTATCATAACCTTGTTTTTTCAAAAACTTCTGTATCCCTCTTTTAACCATAAGGTAAATAATCTAGAGAAGATTATAAATCTTTTGATGGATTATTATTTTTAGGAGATTTTATTTTTCTGATAATAAAACCCATTATTGCTCCAATAATAAATCCAATAAAAGCAAAGAAAAGTTGTATGCCTAAAATCCATATAAAAAATTCTACATAAGGTATCTCTCTACTTGGCTCAACAATATTTATATCAGATATTTCTCTTATAAAACTCATAAAACCAATTGCTATTGGGGAACTAATAAAAAACATTATTAAAGCCCCTTTAAATCCATGAGATTTAGAAGATTTTATTATTTGAATAATTGAATAGATTATTAATATTAAAAGTATTATAAATAAAGTTAGAGAACCAATTGAATCATCCAATTCAGTTACTGTTGAAATGATAGTAATTATAAATAATCCCAATATTATTAACACCCATTTTATCCAAGCTTTCATAATCTAAATAATTCAAGAAAGATTATAAATGTTTTGAGTGATTGCGATGAACGTTTGCGGTTTAATATTGTTTTATGAGCGAAGCGAGTAAAATTGGGATGAGCCGAGGCGAATGATTAAACCGCTGTTCAACGCCTCGTGAGAGTCGAGCAAATTCGAAGAATTTGTGAAGAAGTCCTAGATGTCAGTTTGGAGGGGAAAGATAATCTAATAATTGTTTATTTTTTTAAAGTAGTATATTCTTCAATCATACAAGTACTAAAACGATGTACTTCATGAACTTCTGGTATTATTTTTCCTTCTGAAGTTTGGAAACTATAAATCAAATGATCCCTGTTAATCCCAGCTACATAACAAATATTTTTTACATCTTCATTATATCTAAATTCAGCTCTTTCAAAAATAGGCAAGGGATTATTAAGTGAAGTATCATTTAATTTAGGTAATCTTCTTTCTAATCCTTCTGGAATAGAAACTTCTTCCGGTCTTGTTTTTTCTTTTGCCATTTTATATTTATCACAGAACTCTTCTTCCCTTAGGCTAAAAAAACTACTCTTTGCTCCTATTTAAATCTTACTCTCCCCGATTACTGCTACTCATCCTAGCCTTGGGGGTGGGAAACTGACATCAGGATTGCGATGAACATCGGGCTTAAGGGAAGTTTGGTTTTTTCAGAGCTGGAACGCAGATTTTTTGAGGCAACCCGCAAAAAATCAAGTGACCTCGAAAAAATCAAATTTGGGTCGGAGAAACCTGCAAGGTTTCGGAGCCCTTTAAGCCCTGTTAGTTTCGTCCGAATACTTGGAGGACTTGATTTTTAGTGCAACGATGCCGAAGGCAAAAAATCAAAGTTGCAAATTCTCGTTCATGTATTTGAGAGGACACTTTAGGACGGCGGGACGCTGTCCTTATTAATAATAGAAATTGTTGTTGTTGTTTTTTGTGAGCCGCCGCCTTTTTTGCTTCTTTTTTTCTAAAAAAGAAGATAATATTTTCGGGGGAGAATTATAATCCAGAACCATGAGTTTGCTTAACTCTTTTCATTACAAACTCTCTTATTTTTTCAGCACCATTAACATCTATTGCTGGAAGATGTCCCTCACTTTGATATCTTCTGTTTCTTCTTCCATATCTACCATAACCGCCCCATCCTCCTGATTGCCCAGCAGTTTCAATTTCAACAGTAGAAAATCCAAACATTCTTGCGATTATCCCCCTCTTAATATCTACATTCTGAACTCTCTCATAAGGAATAGAAGTGTATTTCTTCCAAATTATACCTCTTTCTACTTTAACTCCGTCATGAGTTATCTCATATAAATATCTATTGTAAGACATACGAGCATAAATTTCTGCTACAATAATTACAAAGAAAATGTAGAAAATAATTGCAAGAACAAAACCAATTCCTGCGGAACCTCCTGCGAAAAATCTTAAAATTTGAAAACTATAAATTGAAATAAAAAGTCCAACAAACAATAAAGGATAATATGCCCGAAGTCTAAAAAGCCATCTTGCTCCAGGGTGCAATTTATCCATTTTTTATTTTCTCCTACTTGTAATTTTTTTCATTACAAAATTTCTGATTTCTTCTGCATGTTTCATTTCAACAGCAGGAATATTTCCCTCTGCTCCTGCTGGTCCTGAAAATCCAGCAGTTTGAATCATCACACTTGAAAATCCAAACATTCTTGCGATTATTCCTCTATGAACATCAACATTTTGTATTCTTTCATAAGGAACATTGCTGTATCTTTTCCAGATTATACCTCTTTCTAATCTTAATCCCTCGTCGGTGAATTCGTAAAACCAACGATTATAAGACATCTGTGCATATATTTCACTTACAATTATCACAAAAAGGATATAGCCAAAAATTGAAAGTAAAACAACCGGCAAAAGAGAACTAGAACCTGCTAAACCAAGAAACAATCCAATAAGAGGAGCGATAATCCAAATTCCAAAAAATATTCCTAAAAATCCGAATAGAAAATATCCTCCTAGACGGAATTGCCATTTTGCCCCTGGATGTAGTTTGTTCATGTTATATAATTAAATAAGAACTTATTTAAAAAGCTTTGCAAAATTTTTGGGGGTGGAGAAAATATTATCAATAAAATCTTTTGCGAAGCAAAACTATCTGTGCGAAGCACCAAGGCGGCTCACTTTTTATTAACAACAATTTCTACATTTTAGGGGCGGGTGGTCGGGGGTTTTAAAGTGTCCTCTCCTATTTTTCAAACCCAACAATTTAGAGAATTTGCAATTGAAATGAACTATAGATTAAACGAAGTTTTATTCCTATAAACTCCCCTCACAACACATTAAACGAAATAACTCCTCATTATCAATTTATACAATTTCAGAATAATTCGTAATTTGGGTTAGACTTGTCTTCCCAAATTCCCATCACATACTAACCAAATTCATATCAGTATCAGAAAAAACAAATGTTCTTGCAATTAAATTATGACATCCTAACTTCTCACAATTCTCAACAACTTTAGGAGTTGCAGCACCATCAACAGCAATCACATAAGGATTATCATCTAACTTAACCATTCCTAATCTTCCAATAGGAACTTTCCTAAGTTTCTCTAAATCTTTATTAAATATAATAGCTGCCTTTGTTCCAATTAATTCTTCAACATCTCCCTTAATCTTTTCTTTTTCCTCATCACTTAATTTTTGAATATCAGCTTTAGCAACTCTTTTAGAACTCTCATCAGAACTAGCTGAATTAGGGCTTACTCTATTATAAGAACCCCTACCATCTCTACTCCCTGTTCTTGAATCAGATCCATATCTTCTTACTCCTTTTCTTTGAGTCTTTTCTTTATATTCTGCAATAGGAACTTTTTTTCTTAATGCTTGTAAAATTTCTTTACCTGTTAATTCTTCAACTTCTTTTCCATCAGGAGCCATAGCTACAAAATCAATCTTTGCAACTTCCTTAACATTTTTAATAATTAAAACTCCACCTCTATCACCATCAACAAACAAAGTAACTTCTCCTTTTTCTTTTGTAAGTTCTACAATTGTTTCAGGTAACTTTGCACCATTCATAGAGATAACATTCTTAATACTATTTTTTAATAAATTAACTACATCAGCTCTACCTTCAACAATAATTAATTCATCTCCAGAAATATCTCCACAAGGAAGATTTTCAGTCCCATAAGTTTGAATCTTAGAAATTCTTGCAGAATCTTTTATATCTTCTGTCATTTCACTTAAACTTTCTTCTCCACCTAATTTAGCCATTAATTTTTTTGCTCTTTCAAGAATATAATCTCTTTTACTTCCTCTAACATCTTCAATTTTTTCAATAGTAATTTTAGTATCACTTGGCCCTACTCTTTCAATTGTTTCCAAAGCAGCTGCAATAAGTGTAGTTTCAGTTTTATCCATTGCAGAAGGAACTTCTATCTCTCCAACAGTTTTCCCATCTTGATATTGAGTATTAACTTCTATTCTTCCAATTTTACCTGATTTTTGTAACTCTCTCATTTCTAAATCATCACCTAATAATCCTTCTGTTTGTCCAAATACAGCACCAATCATATCAGGTTTTTCAATTGCTCCGCTAGCTTCAAAATTCGCATGAATTATGTATTTTATTGATACCGGACTTATTTTTGCCATTTGTTCAGTTTCCTTAATTTTATTTTAATATTTAATTAAACACAAATACTATTCAGAAAAAGTTATTGTTCTTCTCACTTTTTAATATTTTTACTCTCTATACTATTCATTCTTAACTTAAATATGAATGTGAATGTAATATATAATCTGTGATTAGATAATATCTTTTAGTGATAATATCAGTTATTATTAATATTTTGAGAAGATATAGATTTATAAACCTTTCCCTAGTATAAAAATCAGACAAATTAGGAACACAAAAACAAAGAATTCATTCTTTTTAAATATTGTTCTCGTCGAGAATAATAAAAAAAACACAAAAACATTTATATAGTAAATAAATATTTATAAAATCATCAAAAAATGAGGGATAAAAGATGTCTGATGAACTAATGGATGATATTGACGAGTTAGGCCTTGACGACGAAGACGAGTAAATCTTCAACGCTTTATTTTTTTTATTTTTTTTTATTTTTTTTTAATCGCCTTTGGCATTTTTCGAATCTCTATTATCTGAAGATAATAGGGTACATTCCATCAAGATCCAAAATAATTTCCATCAAATTCTTCCTGAGTACACAACTTAAGAGTTATTGGAGATTGCTTAAATGGATTAAACCAATTCTGATGAGGAATCAATTTTAATTCAGAATATTCTTCAGGATCTTGCCCAGTTTTATCTAAAATAAATCTCCTTCCATTATGTTCCAAACAAGGATGTAATTCCCCTTGATAGGGCACATGGTTTGTATTTTCTCTTATTCTTTTCCTAACTCTGGGCAATTCACTTTTATAAGTAAATGTACTAATTATTTCTAATTCTGGATAAGCCCGAGGATTCTGAGTCAAACAGCCCATAACAGCCATCCCAGATAAATAAAAATCATTACTCTTACTATTCACACCATTAACAAAATCCACAAACGCCCCTAAATTTTGCCTATCCCTCCATTTAACAGCTCTAGCAATATTTTCAGAATAATTAAATGGTAAAAATACTCCTTCTGGGGATTCAATTAAATGTGATTTAATTTCTTCTTCACTCCATTTAGGATATCTATTACTCATAATATAAACAAAAAAATACAATATAAAAGAATTTAGGGGATAAAGTTATATTATATAACAATTAAATACATTTCCAACAAATCCCAATTAACCTTTAACAATAAAAAATTATCCTCCCTTGCAGAGAATTCATTCACTATCAAACATCTCCCAACAGATTTCTCAATAACTCTCAACATCCTTAATTAAAATCTCCCCTCTAAATAAAAAATATTTACTTAGATTCAAGTTTCTTAGCAACTACTTTTTGACAAACACCAGCAGCTACAGTAGCTCCAGCATCTCTAATAGCAAATCTTGCCATATGAGGATTTGTAGCTGATTCTTCAATTACTAAATTACCCATTGGTTTAAATTTACAGATAGCAACATCTCCATTCTTCAAAAAGTCAACTGTTCCTTCCATAGGTTGTCCTGATGTAGGATCAATCTTATGAACAATTTCAGTTAATTGACAAGGTACTTGTGCTGTGTGAACATGGAATACAGGTGTATATCCTTTTGCAACAACAGTTGGGTGATTAATAATAGCGATTTGTGCTGTAAATTCTTCAGCAATTGTTGGAGGTTTACCAGCGTCAGCAATAACATCTCCTCTTGCAATATCTTTCTTTCCTACTCCTCTAACATTTATACCAACATTAAATCCAGCAGGTGCTTCTTGAAATTGTTCATGGTGCATTTCAATAGATTTTACTTCTCCTTCAACACCAGTTCCACTTCTTCCTGGAAGAACAATAACTTTTTGCCCTATCTTCATAATTCCAGTTTCAATTTTTCCTACAGGAACAGTTCCAATACCAGAGATATCATAAACATCTTGAACAGGCATTCTCATAGGTAAATCAGTAGGTTTCTTAGGTTCATCAAATAAATCTAATTGTTCTAATATTGTTGGACCTTTATACCAAGGAGTATTTTCAGATTTTTTACCAACATTATCTCCTTTTAATCCTGAAACAGCTAAGAAAGTAGTTTTTTCAGCATCAATTCCAACAGTTTTTAGTAAAGCTGAAATTTCATCTTTAACTTTATTAAAAGCATCTTCCTTAAAATCAACAGTATCCATTTTGTTAATTAATACAGCAATTTGTTGAACGCCCATTGTTCTTAATAACCATAAGTGTTCTTTAGTTTGAGGTTGAACTCCTTCTTTAGCAGCAATTGTTAAGAAAGCAGCATCTGCTTGTGAAGCACCAGTAATCATATTCTTTACAAAGTCCTTGTGTCCAGGTGCATCAATTATTGTAACCATTCTCTTTGGAGTTGGTAATTTTTGATAAGCTAGATCAATAGTAACTCCTCTTTCTCTTTCTTCTTTAATTTTATCCATAACATAAGCAAATTCAAAACCAGGCTTACCTTGCTTTTGTGCTTCTTCAGTCAATTTCTTCATTTCTTGTTCTGGAATAACACCAGATTGGAACATAAGTTGACCTACACAAGTAGATTTACCGTGGTCTACATGACCTACAAATACAACATTCATTGTTGGTTTATCAATTGCCATTTTTTATGTTTATTTTTTATAATATAAATTATTTAAGTAATATTATCTAAAAAAAAGGCTTTATAAATGTTTCTATGCCCAACAATAACATTAAGTTTTATCGTCGAAAAAAAGAGAACAATACTCTTTTAAATTCATAAAACATATTTAATAAATGCAAGAAAAAAACAATAATTTAACACAAGAAATACTAAAAAAAGTAAAACAACATAAGAAATATAAATCAATTGCAGATGAAATCGTCGTCGAGGAAATCAATAAATACCTTAAATCAAATCCTTCTGAAAAAATAAATAAAGAAATGATAAAATCAATAAGAAAACAATTACATAGATTATATTCAAGTTATCAGACAGGAAAAAAAACTAAAAGAGAAAAATATCTTGAAGAATTAAAAACAAACAAAAATAACCAAGAACTTCTAAATAATCTCTTATCAATAACAATTTCAACAAAAGAACGATTAAATCAATACCCAGAACTATACAAACAAATTTTTAAAATAACAGGAAAGCCAAAAACAATTGTAGATTTGGGTTCAGGACTTAACCCACTTTCATATCCTTTAATGAAAATAAAAACTCTCAATTATTATGCCTATGACATTGACGAAGAAGACATGAAATTTCTTAACAAATATTTTAAAATAATGAAACAGCAAGGATTAAATGGAAAAGCAGAGATCATTAATCTTCGAAAATTAGAAAATAATTCTAAACTAAAAAACTTACCAGAATCAGACATTATCCTATTGCTCAAAGTTATTGATTTAATCGACGAGAAAAAGAAAAATATTTCAGAAGAATTAATCAAACAACTAATCAAGAAAACAAAATACATAGTAGCAAGTTTTGCAACAAAAACATTAACAAGAAAACCAATGAAGCTTCCACGAAGACAAGGTTTTGAAAAAATGCTAGAAAGAAATAATTTAAAAGCCCAAACAATAAAAACAGATAATGAAATATTTTATATGATTTCAGAAAGTTTATAAACTTCTTATGATTAATTATTTTATGGGAAAGAGGATAGGAATAATTGGTTTTATAATTTCAATAATTAGTTTAATCTCTATTTCTTTTTATCCTATTTTTGGAGTAATTTTAGGAATAATAGGGATGATACTTTGCATTATTCAATTAAAAAAAGAAAAAACAAAATTAGCAATCGCAGGATTAATTATTAGCATTATAGTAATTATAATTCCCTTAATTAATTTAATTTTTTCACTAATTATGGAAGACTGGTCTAAGGGATTTTTAGAATAAAAAATTAATTTAAAAATTCACCATCTCCAATTATAATGCCCTTTTTTGTCACTAAATCTAGCCTTGTAATAATAATTGTCATCATCTCCATGTTTGTATCTTTCATTTTCACTCCATGTTTTACTATGCCCTCTATGAAACTTATTATTTTTATCCATCTTTACATCACCTTCCTTAAACCTAGCATAATCACTTCCCTTACTCTCCCAATAACCATGAACCCCTCCACGAAATTTAACATGACTCAAACCTTTTTTACTCTTCCCAGAATAATAACCATTAGCTTTCTTCCATGATTCATAATCTTCCTTATATCTCCAATAAGATTTATCAACACTATCTGAATCTTTTTTATCAACTACAACAACCATTCCAGAACCATAATATGCTTGAGCCTTATTTTTAACATCTTTATCCTTATTATAACCAGGATAATAATTTAATTTCTTAATCAACTTATAATCATCTTTCTTTTTGTCTTTATTATACTTCTTTTTCAACTCTACCTCTTTCTTCACAACCTTTTTATCAGAATATTTTTTATGATAATCCTTTTTATGCCCATCATCTTTATGATAATCACTATCTCCATAATTCACATAAGTATAATCCTCACCATCATAATAGGTTTTATGACAATCATGATAATACCCATCATTACCTTTACAAAGAGCAGCACTAACAAATCCTAAACTTAAAACAATCCCCAACACAAAAAATAATCCTAAAACTAATTTCTTCTTTTGTTTATCAATAATTACATTCATAAAAAACCAAGCAAAATTCATTATATAAGAATTTAGATAATTGAGTATTTATTAGATTTTAAAGAAATCAAAGTCTTTTCCAACTAACAGTATTACCTTTACCCTTTTCATTAAGTGCATCTGAATAAAATTCTTCCCTACTAGAATGTATTTTTTGAACGGAGGTAAAATCAGGAGACCCTCCTGCATGGTCCCGAGCAGGATTATAACTATGATCACTCATTAAACAATGTTGGAAATTAGATTGTTCAGCATAATCTCTGATAAATGAAATTGTTTCTAATAACACTTCCCCATAATGAGAATCTCTTTTAAGTTTATCAGAGGCTTCAATTGAATTAACTAATAAAACAGACTCATCTCTTTCATTTTTCCCAGCAAACATTAAAGCCATACCAATTCTATCATTCCCTCTATAAATTTCTGCAAATTGTGTGGCTCTATCTTTTAAATAAAAAGGCATATAAATTCCATTTTCAGTAATTTCTGGAACTTCCCGAACACCTTCTCTTAAAAACTTTTCAAACCTATCTACACAACCTTTCTCATATTCAAAAATCTCTGTTTGTTCATCTTCATAAATTCCTATGCAACATCCACCATCATTACCAATATCTACATCATCTATAGGATCTTTAGAAGATACTTTAATAGAATATTTATTTGAAGTCTTTTCATCAACTTCTTTGTCCCCTCTTAAAAATCTATTTACACTTCTAAAGTGATGCACACTAGCATTAGCTCTTTGTGAATCTTTAACATTTTGAGGTTTTGAAGCATATTCAGAACAAACATTACAAACCCTTTTCAATGAATCTTCATCTTGTAATTCAAATAAATACTTTCTTTGTTCTTTATCAGGAACTTCTATTTCTTTTTTCTTTAATGTATCAATAATTTTCTTTTCTAATCTTTCTGCTCCATGAACAACTTCACCATCAAATATATGTTCTAAAGAAGACCTATATTCTGCAAGAAATCTTTCTTTAATTTCTGCAGGGCTAACACTTGCTCCATCTTCAAAAACAAATTCTCTTACCGGAATTCCATTGTAAAACCTATCACAATCAACACCTAATTCTTCCAACTCCTCAGTTATTTTTTCATTTTCAGGAAGTCTTGCAACATATTCTCTATCTCTATTAATTTTTGCTTTAAGGTGTTCTTCAAATCCAGAATCAATATCTGCAAGCATTATTAATTTTTTTCTTTTAGATTTAGAACCAACTAATTCCTCTAAATATGAATATTTATCAGGAATTTTTCTTTCAAAAATTTCTGGTCTTTCATATCTTTGTATTTTTTCTAATAAATTTCTTAAATTATTATCATTATATAAACTATAATCATCTGGGAGATAAGCTTCATTAGCAATAAGAGATAATGCAATGCCTTCTCCACTAGCAAGACCTTCTTCAAATTCTTCAACTGCCTTAGGAACATGATCCTTTAAATCTTCTTTTAAATTATCATTATAGTTTAACACACTCTCTCCCTGACAATGCCCTTCAGAATAAATAAAATCAGCCAAATTCTCTAAATCCTCAAATCCATTATATCTTTCTATAAATTTTTCCCTTAAATCAAATAATTCTCTTCCCCAAAATTCAGCAGGATCTTTCTCTCCAATTACAATTCTTCTAAATACATAACTCATAAATGGTCCCTGACTAGAAAAACTTCTAGGCCCATATTTTTTTTCAAAATCCCTTGTAATATTTTCTGGGATTTCATTAAAATTAAAATCTTCCCTAGCAGCTTGAAGAAATTGTTCTTCTTGATCTGCAAAATAATCATCAGAAAGGCTTTTATACACCCCATTTTCATAATACCATCCAGTAAAATAACTCTTAGCAGCCCGATCAATTATTTTAATACCCCATTCTCTTGGAAGTTCAGGCCTACCTTGAGCAAAATCATTAACAGAATGCAAAAATCTAATTTGAGGCGCATCAATTACAGCTAAATCATCTAATTTTCCTGGGAAAGTATCTTTAAACCATTTTTTTAATCCTTCATTAAGTTCCTTTTTCAAATCATTTGAAACAAATTTTTTAACAGGTTTTAATAATTTTTGATATTCCTCTTTTAATCTATCTTTAGCCTCCTGCTTTAGTTTTTTCATTTCCCTATCTGCTTCCCTTTCTCTTTCAGCATTTTCAAAATCCCAATTTCCATCTTCATCATATAATTCATGATTTCTCATTTCATCACCACTATAATCATCATGAGCTGATTCACCAAGAGGCATAATTACCCCATTAACATTTTCATAACCTGCTCTTTCTAATAAATAGTCTGGAATTTCCTTAGCTTCCCCATACTCTTCAATTAAATCATTAATATCCATTTTTATTCTTCCTCCTCTCTTAAAAATTTATTTATAGCAATTTCAATTATATGACTTTTATTTCTAAAAATTTCTTTTTTCAGACATTCGTCTAATTTTAAGATAGTCTCTTCTCCAATACTTATACTTATTTTTTGTTTCATTTTATTTACATTTAGTAGTAAAAAGTAGTAAGAATTATACCTTTTAAACCTTTGCATCTGTTACCATTTTAAAATAACTACACAATTGAGTATTTATTAAAAAACAACCCTCAAACAAAAAAATCACACCCCCGACTCAAACAATTCACCTCAAAAACCTTATATATCTCAAACTCCTTTATCAACTATAAAACAAACCCAAAATGCCATCTAAAACAACCATCATTATACTCTCACTAATAATCCTCTCATTTATAGCAGGAATTTATTATTATCAAATTCTTCCTGAAGAAATAGCTTCTCATTGGAACTCAAAGGGAGAAGTAGATGGTTTTATGAATAAAACTTTAGGAATATTCCTTATACCAATTTTAACATTAATCTTTTTTTTAATATTTATTTTAGTCCCACAAATTGACCCATTAAGAAAAAACATAGCAAAATTCAGAAATCATTATAACACTTTTATTTTAGTATTTATGATTTTCATGTTCTATGTTTATCTATTAACACTTTCCTGGAATTTAGGATATAGATTTAATATGTCTTTAATGATTCTTCCAGCATTAACTTTATTTTTTATTTACATTGGATTTTTATTAGAAAAAACAAAAAGAAATTGGTTTATAGGAATTAGAACTCCTTGGACACTCTCCTCAGATATTGTTTGGGATAAAACTCATAAACTAGGAGGATTATTATTTAAAATTTCAGGAGCAATTATTTTATTCGGAGCATTCTTCCAAAAATATCTCACATGGTTTATAGTAATTCCTATTATAATCTCCACAATATTCTTATTAATTTATTCATATGTAATTTATGAAAGATTAAAAAAGAATCCAAAAAATAAAAAAAAGAATTTGTAATTTCTAATTTCTAAAGTCCTTCAGGCAATAAATTAAGTTCCAATGTATCTGCTAACATCTCAAGAGACTCTCTTTCCTCAGATTCAATTACTAACTGATAATTTGGAGCAAGTTTTGAATTTATTTTACTAGCAAGGGCGGTTAATTCATAAAAACTAACTAAACATCCAGAATTAAGATAATGATTAGAATCATAATTTCCTTGCAAAGGAGGTCTTCCTTTCATACCCTCAATCTTAAAAAAATCCCATATTTCAAAACACTTTTCCAACTTCCTTAATTCATCACAACCCACCCTTATCCCCTCATTAAATTCAACCCCTTCATCAGAACAATACCATGATTCAGAATATCCTACAACTCTTCCTTTATCATTTGTTATTTCTTTCATAATTAAAATCAATTTAGATTCTTTTTAAAATTATATGAACTAAAAAATATAACAACAATTATTTATAATCTAATTTCTTAATAATTTTATGAATAAAAGAGGGAAATCAAATATTTGGGATATTTTAGCATGGATAGCCTTAGCAGGAATTATAATTTGGGTTTTGTTAAAAATGTTTGGGATAATTAATACTCCTCTTTGGATTGAATATGCTCCTGTCTGGCCTGGAATTTATTTAATTGGATGGGCTGTTGAGAGATTAAGAAAAACAAATGAAGATTTAGTTCAGGTTAAAAAAAGTATGATTCGTATGAGTCAAGATATGAACAAATTAAAATATGGGGAATGCCCTGTATTAAAAGAAAAATAAAATCTTTTTATTCTATTTTAGGTTTTGATTCAAATTTCTTTTTTATCTTTTCTACATTAGCTAGAGTTTTTTTATTTTTAGAAATATCTTCTTCTAATTCTGTAACTGCATTAGAAATTGGAGGATCAAAATCATAATCTACTGAATTTAAATCTAATAATCTTGATATGTTTTCAACTTCATCTAGTCCTTCTTGATGTCTAAATCTCAAAATAACTGTTAGTTGAGGGTCATCCTCTTTAGTTACTCTTGCAACTAATATTCTTGAATTTGTATATACATCAAAAGTTTTAGGTTTATCTTGGTTTTCTCTTTGAGAAACATCATATCTGCAAGCAGTTAATACATCTAAGGCAGTAGTCTTATCTCTGCTGATTATCCAATAGTCTTGAAAAGGGGAATCTTCTGCATCTGGTTCTTTAGATTCTAATCTTCTTAGTCTTTTAAGAACTTTTGTTTTTTCAGTGATTTTCCCTTCTAATCCTTCAATTGTTTCATCAATTGGAGGCTCACAATCATAATCTTCTGAATTTAAATTTAAAAAATCCATAAATTGAGTAGCTTGAGTTATATTTTTGGGATCTGTAGGAGTATATTTAACGGTTATTTTAGGAAATTCTCCTGTTTGCATTTTACCAACTAATCCGTTTATGTGATTTGCCAGTTTATCAAATGAATGTATTAAATATGTTTGTGGAGGCCCATCTTGATTAACTATATAACCTTGAAGTTTTAAAGCACCACAAATATCATGAGTTTTAGGAATTCTCCAATGTGTTTGTTCTTGAGGAGTTTCTGGAGTCATAAAAATGAGGTGTAAGTGTAATTTATAAGAATTATTGTAATAGAATGCAAGTCTTAAATAATGGTTTGAGTCATTTTCAAAAGGAGGATACATCTAAGGAACCTTGGTTCCTTGGATTATTCATTATCAGCCAAACCTTTTCTAGTTCTAATCTTTCTAATAATATCAGCTTGTAATCCTTGAGGAACTCTTTCAAAGCTCTGATCTACCATACTAAATGTTCCTCTACCTTCTGTTGAACTTCTAACATCTGAAGCCAAACCAATCATTTCAGCAACAGGCATTTTAGTCTTAATAGTAACATGTCCAGCACCTTGCTCAATATCTGCAACTTGCCCTCTCTTACTTTGAATTAACTTCGTTAAATTACCCATATTTTCTAATGGCCCTTCAATTGATAAAGTCTGTAAAGGTTCGAATAATGTAGGACTTGCAGACGCAATAGACATTCTAATAGAATCCCTTACAGCAGGATAAACTTGAGCAGGCCCTCTATGAATAGCATCCTCATGAAGTTTTAAATCAACTAAACTAATTTTTAATTTAGCGCAAGGTTCTCTTGATAATGTTCCAGCATCAATAACTTGCTCAATAGCATCCATTACCATTTCAATAACTTCTCCAATATGAACTTCTCCTTTTGTCTTATCTAAGAAAATACAATCTTTATAGATTTCCTTATATTGTCTTGCTTCAAGATTTGAAACACCTAATTCACTTAATGTAGCCCATAAATCTTCTTCCTTTTTCTTAAATCTTCTTTCAGGTAAATCTCCTTTCTTAATTGATTCATAAACTTCATTTTCTAAAGGTTCAACTTCAATCCAGAAAAGATTATGCTTATTAGGAGATTTTCCTTCTCCAGCAACACCCGCCTTACCCACTGTTTCTCTATAAACAACAATAGGTTCAGAAGTTTTAACATCAACACCTTTTTCTTTCTTAATTCTATTTTCAATAATTTCTAAATGTAATTCCCCCATACCACTCATTAAATTTTCACCAGTTTCTTCATTAATTTCAATTTTTAAAGTAGGATCTTCTTTTGCTACTTTTTTCAAAACATCAATTAATTTTGGTAAATCTTGAGGTTTATGAACTGAAATAGATTTTGTGATTACAGGATCAAAAATATGTTTAATAGCTTCAAATGATTCTTGAGGAGCAATAGTCACTGTTTCTCCGGGTTGTCCATCAACCCCAGTAATTGCAATAACATTTCCAGCAGGAATTTCATCTAATTGTTCAGGTTTAATTCCATTATAAACCATAACTTGTTGGACTCTTTGTTTTTTCTTTTCATTATTTAAATAAACTTCCATACCTGGTTTTAATGTTCCTGAGAATAATCTTCCAGCAGAAATTTCTTTTCCTGAACGAGGCTCAATAACAATTTTAGTAATTATAAATGCAGGCTCTCCATTAGGATCACAATTAATTAATGATTTTCCAAATTCACTTTCAACATCTCCTTGCCAAATTTTTGGAATTCTATATTTTTGAGCTTCAACAGGAGAAGGTAAATGTTTAATAACCGAATCTAACAAGACTTCAAACAATGGTGCATTTTCCCAAACCCATTTTTTCTTTTCTTCTTCTTCTTTTTCATATAATTCAATAATATTTTTAAAACTAATTCCTTTTTTTTGCATATAAGCTGCTGACATTGCCCAATTATCTTTTGCACTTCCAAAAATAACACTACCATCTGCAACATTAACTTTCCATTCTTGCCTATATTCTTTTTCAGCAATTTGTTCAATTAATAAATTAAAATGCTCAATAATTTTCATAAATTTTTCTTGCATTCCTTCAGGAGTTAATTTTAATTCTTTAATCATTCTATCAACTTTGTTAATAAATAAAATAGGTTTTACTCTTTCTTTTAATGCTTGTTTCATAACAGTTTCAGTTTGAGGCATTATTCCTTCACTAGCACAAACTAATACTATTGTTCCATCAATAGCTCTCATAGCTCTTGTAACATCTCCTGAGAAGTCAACATGCCCCGGAGTATCAATAAGATTAATTAAATATTCTTCGTCACCTAATTCATGAGCCATTGAAGTATTTGCAGCATCAACAGTTAGTAATCTTTCTTGCTCATCAGAGTGTTGCCATGTAGCCATACCACCATCTAAGTCACCTGCAAGCTTCTCACTCATTAATCCTGCTGCAGCTAATAGATTATCAGTCAAAGCAGTTTTACCATGGTGAATATGCGCGCTTGTCGCTATGTTTCTTATATTCGCTTGATTTTTTGTCAATCTATTAATTTTTTCTAATGATGTTTCTTTTTTTGCCATTTTATTAGTTTTTTAAATTTTGGATAATTAAATAATATAAAAGTTGGTTTAAAAACATTTCCCAATTTTATCTCGCACTATCTGCTTGTTTTTCACTATCTCTTTTTCTACCCATAGCAAAACTATCCATGTCATTATTAAACGCTTTAATAAGTTCATCTGCTAGAGCTTGTTCTATTTTTGTTTTTTTGTTAAATGATTTATCATAAGAACCTTGCACCATCATTCTTAGAGTCATTGTAACCCTTCTAACAGGAGATACATCAACTGCTTGAGGATATCTTGCTCCACCATATTCAATTACTGTAACACCATCTCTTGGCGCAGCATTTTCAACAGCTGTAACTAAAACTTGAACAGGATTTTGCTTTGTCTTTTCTTCAACAATCTTTAAACATTTTAAAACTATCCTCATATTTTGAGAATACTTTCCAGCTTTCCATCCAGTTTGAATTTTATGTTTTTTTCCTCTATGTCCTGGAACCGCAATAAGATTTGCTAATAGCTCAAGAATATTTATTTTACCTCTTGAGAATTTTTTCCTAATTCTACCCTGACTTTTTACAACAAGTTTAGGTTCTAAATTAATATATCTTCTCATTCCAGGATCAACAACTTTAATTTCTGAAACATCATATAAATCAAATAATTTAAAATCATTTGATTTTTTTGCATCTTCTAATTCTTGAACTTGATCAATTCCCTCGGTAATAGATTCAGCTATTTCATTATTTTCTGTTTGTAATTCTTGTTCTGTCATTTTATATCTTATTTTGGAAATCTCCTTGTTAATTTAGCTCCAACATTAGCTAATGGAATATCTCCCATTTTTTCTCTTGCTTCAAAATCCCATTCAGAAGATTGATATGCATGAGCATCTTTAAAACTTTCTAAAGGATCAATATCTCCCGCATCACCAATATAATCTTCAGCCATTTTATCTTCTTCCCTTCTCAATCTTACCCATCCACAATCTTGCTAAAGGCTGATCATTTACTTTAATAACTTTCCATCTAACACCAGGAATATCTCCCTTACTTCTCCCTTGCTTACCACCAATTCTTTCAATTAAAACTTCATCATGTTCATCAACAAATTTTTGTGCTAAATTTCCAGGAATAAATGCAGTTACAATTTTAGAATTTTTTATTAATTGAACTTTGCAACATTTTCTCATTGCAGAATTTGGCTGTTTTGCTTCTTTTTGAACTTTTTCAGTAACAATTCCTTTAGCTTGGTTCTTACCACCAAGAGGATCAGACTTCTTAAACAAGTCAAGAGTCTTCACTTTATATTTACGATCTTTCCATCGGAATTTTCTTCGATTCTTTAATAGTTTTGTAGCATTTCTTAAGCCCATTTTAATGAGTAATTAATTAGATTAATTATAATATATCCTGAATTCAAGGGTTTTTAAAGGTTTTCCTAAGATAATATTATATTGACGAGATTAGACAATCATTCAACAAAAAAGTTATTCTTTAGGATTATAAATCTCTGGGAAGTCTTTTTTTAATTCAGGGGTTGAAGGAGAAAAATGCCAGAATTGTCTTTCAGTTTCTTCTGAATCTCCTCTTATTTTTATAGCATCAAATAAAAATTCTATTCCCAATTTGTTTTTAAAATAAGGATCTTCTACATTTGGTCTAGAAAATACCACATGACATTGATTTTTAGAAACCCAAATTCCTGGACCATTAAGGTTTTCTCCTTCAAATTCAACTAATTCTCCAGGAACTATTTTTATAGCTTGATATATCCCTCGTGCTAATTTAACACTATAATCCGCAAGCTTTTCAGGTAATCTTGGATCAAATACTATAGTTTCTACACGAAAGCCATCACCAATAAGTTTTTTACTAATTCCCTGAATATTTTCCATATATGAACAAGTCATAAAAATAATAATCCTATTTGGTTTATAATTATTATTATAATCAATTATATTTTTCAAAAGAATTACTTAACCCTAACTTTACGAATATTAAAATATTGTCCAAGAATATTTTGCATTTCTTCTAACCTAACTTTATTCCTTCCAATCAACGCCGCCTTATTTTGAGTCGCAGCAGTTATTATAGCTTCACTATCTTTTATTTCAATTCCCCTAAATTTTACAGGACGAGTAATTATAGTAACAAAATTTTCAATATCTTCTTTTCCTTGAGGTATTGCAACAATTTTAATTCTCTTTCCAATTACATGATTTAATTTTTCAAGATTTCTATTATCTGCTCCAATAGATTTTGCAACAAATTTTCTTGGAACAACAAAAATAATATTATTATTATATTCAAAACAATGATTAGACCTTACATGAGTAATCTTATTAAAAAGATTCGCATACCTTATAAATTTCATATCTAAAACTTTTACCATATTTCTAAATTATGTTTTTTTAATTATATAAACTTTGAAAGTCTATTATACTCCAGAAATATTTTGCAAAGCAAAATTTTCTTGAATCATTACAACCTCAAACTTTTAAGAAGTTTATATAGTTTGTTATTGTATAGTCTCTTTTTAAATCTTTGGTTTAATTTATCGTCGAGAAAATTTTCTTAAACTTTTTTATTCTTCTTTTGGTTTAATAGAATGACTTGAAGTATCTTTTGTATTTTTTGTTAATCTTTTTACTTCTTTATCTTGTTTTGGTTTTTTATCTGTTAAAGGTCCTGTAACTTCAACCATTAATCCAGGTAATCCTGTTCCAACAGGAACTGGTTGATTCAAAATTATATTTTCAATAACTGAATTTAATTCATCCTTATTATCTTTTAATGTAGCATTAACAAATTGTTTAACAGGTGTCTCAAAACTAGCTCTAGCTAAAATAGAAGATTTCTGTGAAATAATTCCCATTCTTGTAATTCCTTTAACAACTCCTGTTGAAGTCATAGCATCTGCAATTAACCTTGAATGTCTTATATCAATATCTAATCCTTGGGAACCTGTAACTTTATTTATTTCCCTAATAATTGTTTCTCTTGCAACTTCAATTCCAAAAATATCTGAAACTTCATGGATATCATTACTAATTGTTTTTACAGGATCAACACCTTTGAAATGAATAATATCTTTCAAATTTGTTCCAGCAGTTAAAATAACAAATCCTTCAGGTCTCTTTACAACCAATATTTGTTCAATTCCTTTAACTCCAGAAATTATAAGTTCTTTAATTCTTTCTTTTAATTTATATAATTCTTTAAAATTAAAATCATTTCCTGAAAACACAATAGAGTTTCCAACAGCTTTTCCAGTTTCATTAAATCTTGGATTATCATTCATTCTTTTTACAATTGTTTCAAGAGAAGAATGAACTCTCTTAATAGCATCTGTATCTACTATTGCTTCAATTTTTTTATTTGAAAAATTAATTTTAATTTCTTTAACAATATCTTTTAATTTTATTTCTTGGATTTTTTCTGCAATTACTTTAGCATCCTTTTCATTATCATGTTGTTTATCAAGAAAAATTTCCATAGTTGGTGTTGAAGGTGTTCTTCTTGCATCAAAGATTTCAATTAATCTTGGAAGACCTGAAGTAACTGACATCTCTGAAACACCTGCAAAGTGGAAAGTATTCAATGCCATCTGTGTTGAAGGTTCTCCAAATGATTGCGCAGTTAATATACCAATAGCTTCTCCAGCAGATATCTCTCTATCTTGATGTAATTTTGAAACTTCTTTCCCATCTTCACCATATTTAAACTGGATAATTTTTCCACTTCCATCTCTAACAGTCTTATCATATTCTACTCTAATATCTTGAAGTGCATTTGCAAGTCTTCTGTATAAATAACCTGACTTAGGTGTTCTTAAAGCAGTATCCATTAAAGCATCTCTACCAGTTATTGCTCCAAAAAAGAATTCATAAGGTTTTAATCCACCTAAGAATGAACTATAAATAAATCCTCTAGCTTTTGGGGATAAATCTCCTTCTTTAAAGAAACTTAATGTTCTGTTACTATATCCAATTCCAATTCTTTTAGCCCATAAAGCCTGCTGTCCTACACAACATGCCATCTGTGTAATATTCAAAACACTTCCACCAGAACCAGAATCCATCATAACACTAACTGGATTAGATTTAGGAACTTCTTTACCAACTACTTTTCCAATCTGAGTTCTAATTCCATTCAAAGTTTGAAGAATCTTAATTTCTCTTGTTTCTTCAGCAGTTTTTCCAGGAATAATTTCTAGTTTATCTGAATTAAATTCATCAATAATTTGATTAGTTTCTTCTTCTGCCTTTGAAATAATGTCCTGAGTTGATTTTTTAACTTTCTCACTAACATTTAAATCATTTACAGAGATTGTAAAACCATAACCACTTAGATAATTAGTTCCAAGCATAAATGCATTTTCTAATGCTTCAATTGTTTTTGTTCTTCCGATTTCTTTATCAAGAATTTTTATTAAATCTCCTGCTTCAACACCAAAGATATTTTCATCAACAACTCCTGATTCTATCTTTCCATTTTTAACAACAAATGCGCCACCATCTCTATTCTTTCCTTTAAAGTCTACTTTTGGAATTATAGTAGAAATTATTTCATTTCCTTTAGAATTTTTCTTTAATGAGTCAGAATCTATCCCAGAATTATATAATAATTGTGAAGCATCTGCTTTAGATACATCCATATTACTTAAAATATAATTTCCAGTAACTGCATCTGAAATACAACCAAGAGCATTACTATTATCTTTTGAAGAAATTAAATTTTCATTAACATCCATAAGGATTTTTGCCTCAGCTCTTGCTTCCTCTGTTTGAGGAACATGAATATTCATCTCGTCCCCATCAAAGTCTGCATTATAAGGTGGTGCAGTAGCTGGATGAATTCTAAATGTTTTGTAAGGAAGAACTTTCACAAAATGAGCCATTAAACTAGCTTTGTGTAATGATGGGTGTCTATTAAATAAAACAACATCTCCATCAATTAATTGTCTTTCAACAACATAACCTTGTTCTAATTCAACTAAAATTTCTTCTTTAAGTTCAGGAGTAATTCTTTTTCTTCTTCCATCAGGTCTAATAACATAATTAGCCATAGGATACTTTTCATTCATAATTATTTTCTTTAATTTTTCTAGATTCATTGAATTAACTTTTTCATTAACAGTTAAGATTCCAGCAATTTCATATGGAACACCAACTTCATTTAATTTAAGTTGAGGGTCTGGAGAAATAACAGTTCTAGAAGAGAAATTAACTCTCTTCCCCGCCAAGTTATGTCTTATTCTTCCTTCCTTACCTTTAATTCTTTCAGTAATTGTTTTCAAAGGTTGTCCACTTCTATGTCTTGCAGGTGGAATCTTTGTAATAGAGTTATCAAAGAATGTTGTAACATGATATTGTAGTAAATCCCATAAGTCTTCAATAATAACTTCTGGTGCCCCTGCATTCAAGTTCTCCCATAGTCTCTGATTTGCTCTGATTATATCTGATAACTTATGTGTTAAGTCATCTTCACTTCTTTCACCAGATTCTAAAGTAATAGAAGGACGAACAGTTACAGGCGGAACTAATAATAAAGTTAAAATTGCCCATTCAGGTCTAAATATGCTTGGATTAATTCCAGCAAGTTTTAATTCTTCTTCAGGAATTCTAACTAATCTTTCTCTAATATCTCCAGGAAATAATCTTCTCTTACCAATTCTAAATGTAGTTGGTTTGTCTAACTTAACTTTTTCTTGTTCTGATTGACAATGAGGACATTTCTTAGAATCTTTAGCTCTCTTAACTCTATCTTTAACAGTTTTATATTTCTCTAAATCTTTATCCTTAATCATTAATCTATGACATTCAGAACAAAAACTTCTTAAAAATAATTCAATAATTGGAATATACTTAATATGAATTAAAGGCCTAGCAAGTTCAATACTTCCAGGGTGTCCTAAACATTCTTTTAATCTTCCACCACAAGTTCTACATCTTACACCAGGATCAATCGCACCTAATCTTAAATCCATTAATCCACCATCAACAGGATAACCATCTACATCATAAAGTTCAGGAGTGATAATTCTAGCCTTACTCATCTTCTTGATTTCTTCTGGGGCTAACAATGTAAATTGTAAGCTTGCTACTTGTTTTTTTACAGATTTTTTCATCATTTTATTTTAGTGTTTTATATTATTAATTTATTTTAATTTAAATCTATCTGGGAATTTCAAAAAAAGTGGATAATGATCCAAACCTTGTTCTGCCTTTATTTGTTGCATTTCAGCAAAATATTCAGGAAATTCACCATTCCTTATTTTACCATAATGTGCATGTCCTTGAGTAATCTCATCAACTCTTCCAAGACAAGATCTTATTAAACTAGGACTAGGAACTCTTTGTAATCCTGAAGACCTCTCTATAAATTCTCTTTTTGCTAAACTTGAATCTTCTGCAGTAGGAGGGCACATATTACCACTAAATATTCCTACTCTAGTACCTTGAATTTTATCTTTTCCCATTTTATTCATACTTATTTTTCATATTAAATTTAGTTTTAATGTGAAGTGATTGAATCTCATCAACTAATAACTTAAATGCATAAGATATCTCAACAGGTTCGATATCTTGTGAATTACACATTGGGCAGATTATCTTTCCTCTAATACTATCTTCAACTGCAACAGCACCACACTTAGTACATAATTGTAAAACAACTTTATCTGAATCATATCTTTCTTTTAATAATAAACTAGCACCATGTGCAACTAAAGCTTGTTGCTCCATTTCTCCTAATCTTAATGCACCACCTTTAGCTCTCCCTTCAATTGGCTGTCTTGTTAACAAAGTAACTTTTCCAGAAGCTCTAGCATGCATTTTATTACTTACCATATATTTTAATTTAAGGTAGTACATATTTCCAATATAAATTTTAAGATTCATCATCTTTCCAGTAACACCATTATAAACAGTCTCCTTACCATCCATTCTAAATCCAATATCTTGTAATTGTTTTTCAAAGTTTTCTATTTTTTGTCCTGAAAAACCAGTTCCATCAATAATTTTTCCAGATAAACATCCAACCTTACCAGCAAGTAATTCAATTAGATAACCAACAGTCATACGTCCAGGGATACTATGTGGATTAAATAAAACATCAGGTTTAATTCCCTTTGATGTAAACGGAACATCATTTTCAGGAATAATACAACCAATAATTCCTTTCTGTCCGTGTGATGTTGCAAATTTATCTCCTAATTCAGGAGTTCTCAAATCTCTAGTTTTAATTCTTATAACTTTATTTCCTTGACTATCTTCTGTAACAAAAACACTATCCACAGTTCCATGTTCTTCTTGTCTAATTACTGAACTTGCTTCTTTCTTTGCCTTAATTGAAATTTCTCTAACTTCTGATAAGAATTTAGGAGGTGAAGTTTTTCCAATAACAACTTCACCAGATTTTAATTTAGCTTCAGGATAAACAATTCCATCATCTTCTAAAAATCTATAACTTTCTTCAGTTCTATAACCAGAAACATCTTTTTCAGGGATTGTAATTTCATCTCTTAATCCACCTGCATAATTTAATTCAATAGAAGTATAAGGTCTAAAATAAGTACTTCTTCCAAATCCTCTATCTACTGAACCTTTATTTAAAATTAAAGCGTCTTCAATGTTATAACCTTCATGAGTCATAACAGCAACAATAACATTTTGTCCAGCAGGATGAACATTCAAAGTATCATAAACAAAACTTCTAACAATAGGTCTTTGAGGATAGTGTAATATATTTACATCAGTATCAATTCTACATAAAAAGTTAGCAGCATATAATCCTAAACCTTGCTTCTGAGTTTTACTTCCTCTATTTAATCTAGAAGACTGATCATAATTAGCATATGGAACTAACGAAGTAACAACCCCTAATAAATCAATCTTATCAATCTCCAAATGAGTATTTTCTTCAGTAAGATCATCTTCAGTTAATGCAATTAAAGCATTTTCTTCTTCAGCAGCATCTAAATATTCAATAACACCATTCTTAATTAAATCATCCCATTTTAATGAATCTTCTTTCAATAAATCCATATGTTCATCAGTTAATTTGCTTTCACCATTTTCTACAATTATAACAGGCCTCATAACTCTTCCAACTTCTGTTGATAACAATACATTATCTAATGATTTATCATGTCTAATACTTAATTCTAATGGAAGTTCTCCCTTTCTCTTTAATCCCTTTAATGTTTGAATAAAATTATTTAACTCTTCTACATGCCCTACAAATCTTCCATTAAGGAAAACTTCTTTCCCTTCACTTTCAATTTCTTTTTTCATTCCAGACTCTTCTAAAACATTAATTAATTTTTCATTTGTTAATTCAATTCTAGTAGATATTTTTGCTAATAATGCAAGATTTTTTCTTAATCCAATTTCAGTTCCTTCAGGAGTTTCAACAGGACAGAATCTTCCATAGTGTGTTGGATGTAATGTTCTTGCTAAAAAGTTTTCTTGTTCTCCAGGAAGCATCGAAGAAACTCTTTGCAATTGAGATAAAATAGCAAGATAATTAGTCTTATCCATATTCTGTGTAACACCACTTCTTTCACCAATCCAATTACCAGTTGCAATTGCTGATTCAATTCTATGAGTAAACAATGTAGATTTAGCAATTGTTTTTATTGAATAAAACTTCTTTCTCTTCTGAACTTTTTGAAGAGAGTGTTGAATATCTCTCAATAAAATATTAACATTTATTCTAAATAAATCAGATAACAAATCCCCACTCATTCTAACTCTCTTATTTGCATAATGGTCTTTATCAGTTAAATTACTAGGATTTTCTTTAGCAATAAAAAATTGTTTTATAAATTTACATAATGTAACTGCTTTTTCAATTCTATCTTCTTTTTTCAATCCAATATGAGGTAAAAAATATGAATCCAATCTTTGTTTTATTCTATCTAAAATTTCTTTCTCAGTTCCTTGAAGAGAAGTTAATTCTGCAATAGCCATCATAGCATCTTTTTCATTTTGTAAATGAGCATATTCATAAAGATTTACAATTAAACTATCATTTTCTTTTCCAATATATTTTGCAATATCACTTTCCTTAACCATCCCTAATGCTTTTAATATAACTACAATAGGCATGTTTCTAAATCTTGAAAAACTAACTTCAACAATTCCTTCATTAGTATCAGTTATTGAAACAGGAATTCTATAACTTCCTCTCTTTGAAAAAAGTCTTAGCATAAGGTTACCTTTTGCATTCTCAATAAAAGGTTGATTCTCTGCTAAATCTTCAGTCATAACAATAACTCTTTCATTACCATTAATAATAAAATATCCCCCAGGCTCTAATGGATCAATATAATTTTCAATTAATTCTTCTTTATTCATTTCTGACAAATTACAAACATCACTTTTAACAATAACAGGTAATCTTCCAATTTCTACTTCATGGCTTTCTAATTGTTCCATTTGCTTAATAGTAATTTCAACACTAACAGGCGCAGAATATGTTAACCCTCTTATCCTTGCTTCAGCAGGAGTAATCTCATGAGAACTTCCATCAGCCTCAAAAATATTAGGCTTACCAACTCTAATTTTACCTAATCTAATTTCAATATCTTCTCTAGGCATATTTTCATTTAACTCATCAATAATTTCTTGAATTCTATGATTAATAAAATTATTAAAAGAAGTAATATTTGATTCAACTAAACTATGATTCTCTAAATATTTTTTCACTAACAAATGCTCTTCTTTTTGTTGTTTTTGTTCTAATAGCATATTAAATACTCACCACCCTATAATAAATAACTGTTTTACCTTCAGAGATTCTTTCAATCTTAACAACATCAGAAACTTCATATTCACCTTCTTCTAAAGTCGCATCTTTAATTTTAATTTTTGGTAATTGTGCAAGAGAAATATTAAACTCACTAAGAACTTTTTCAACCTCTTCAGGTTTTAATTTTGTTTGTTTGGGTTGTAATACATGCATTTTACAGAGTATAATCAAAAGGCTAAAATACGAATGAGATATTTACCTTTAACGACTTTATAATAATAAATAAATCAAGAATTGGCTTTATAAATGTTTCTATTATTCTCCAAAATATGTGTTAAAATGATAATTTCAGAGAAACTCTAAAAAAACATCTTTTAGTCAGATAATAGCAATTAAACCCTATAAAATTTATAAACTAGACGAGATTATTCTTGTTATGGAAACAAAAAATCCCACAAAAAGACCCTCACTTAAAAAACTTATCACTCAAACAATCTTAGATGCTAGCGAGCTTTTTGATAAAGGGCCTCATGTTCCTCACGTAAGAGGTTGTACAATTGTGGATAATCTAGTTCAATATGGTAAAGAAAATATTATAGCAAAGACAGAATATGTAGCATTAGCAGTTAGACAAGAATTAGCTGAAATGGTTTCTGCTGGCCAACTTAGTTATGATTTTTGTGCAGATCATAAGTGTTATGGTTTAGTTCAAGATTCTCCTAAACAAGAAGTAGCTTGATTAATCAATAAAAATTCTCTAAACCAAATCTTTCCAATTATTTTTTAATAAATATTAATATTCTCGACTTATAAAAACAATCTCATAATAATTTTTCACAATATCATCAACACAGCATCTCAAATTTACTACATTTCAAAATAATAAAAAATTTAGAAACATTTAAATACTAGGATATCCATGGATATCCATAACAAAATGATAACAGTAAATTCAACATCAGCAAAAAAATTAATGCTTAAGGCAGACTATGATTCTGTTTATACTTCTGAAGTAAAATCCAATGGAGGAAATTCTGCAAAGATAAATTGTAAAAAAGAATTTCTTGGAAAGGAAGTTATGATTTTTGTTTTGAAAGGAGGAAAGAAAAAGAAAAAATGACTCCAGATTTATTAAAAGCAATTCAGTTATTTAAAAAATTAGAATCTAAAAAACTAAATCTCTCTCAATCACAAAAAGATATTTTAATTAGTAAAATTTCTGAGACAAAAAAACAGCTAAACATCAATTATTAATAATCTTTTGATTAATTAATACTTAGCATTCACTCAAAACATAACCTGCTTCAATAGCTTCATTACCACTTGAAAAACAAACTATATTATCTGTGCTAATACTATTAGCATAATGACAATCACAAGGATAAAATTTATCAGAGTTAATACTCCCAACAAATTTTGTCTCCACAGAACATCCTAATTCAACACAAGAACCTTCTTCAATTAAATCTTCAGGACATTGTTCAAATTCACAACTAGGAGGAACCCTCACCACACTACTTCCATCAGAACACAGCCGAGCATCTTCAGTACATCCAACTAATTCTTCATCATAAATAAAAAAATAAACAGCTCCCAAAACAAGTAAAACAGCAATAGATACAATTAACAAATTTGACACAATCTTTTTCATAAAAATAAGAAGTGAAAGAAGTTTTTAAAATATACTTTTAACAAACAACAATCAATCTAAAACCCAATTTCTTTTGGTTTTATAAACTTCTTCATGAATGAGAATTTCAATGTTCCAAACATTCCTATATCTTCTTCACATCCCCTTAAACTTTTAACTTTTATTCCTGAATCCTCTGCACAATCTAATAATTTATTAAAATCTTCAATAGACAAATCCCAATAACCAGGATTATTATTAATTCCATGAAGCACAAGAATCAACCATTTATTTTTTTTCTGTGCATCAGCAATTTTTTCACAAAGCTCATCTATATTTGTAGTACTAAAAACACCTTCAGAATTATGTAAAAATCCGCCAGTATCAATATTATAATTATCCCTAACAATATTGTAATGCATATTTGCTTGTTCTAAGATATCATCATCATAATTCCTATAGGGAAAAGAAAAAGAGTCAACAACAAAACCATTTTCTTCTAATATTCTTTTTGATTCCTTAAGTTCTTTTTCAAGTTCTTTAGCTTCTAATTCAGTTGATTTTTGGTGAGTTAATGTATGAGAACCAATTTCAAATCCATTATCTTGCATTTCCATCATTTCTTCTATACTCATTAAATCTCTATCCTCAAATTGAGTTAAATTCATAATAACAAAAAATGTACCTCCAAAATTTCTTTCTTTTAATAATGGATAAACATTATCATAATGAGATTCTAATCTATCATCAAAAGTAAAAGACAAACAACTATCATTTCTCGGATTATCAAAATTTGTTGCATCAATAAAAACTATTACCCCTAAAAAAATAGATAATAAAACTATAATCATAGACACAAATAACATACTCTTTTTTAGATTCTGTTTAATCCCTCTTTCCACCATAGAATATCATAATAATCAAGATATTTAAAATATAGTAAATGCCCCCAGAGAGATTTTATTCGTTTCCAGATTTTAAATAACAAAATACAATTTTATAAAATCTAAAAACTCACTCCCGACACATCGCTAGTTCAAATCTAATTAAAAAGAATGCCCCCAGAGAGATTTGAACTCCCGACACCTGGCTTAAAAGGCCAGTGCTCTAACCGGACTGAGCTATAAGGGCATATCAGAGTCGCCTCTGATAATCATTAATATTAACTGGCATTAATGATACAAACAATAAAAATTATTACTTTAAAAACTTTTGTAATTGAAGAAATAAGTAAAAGGCCAGTGATGTCAAAAACCCATATCAAGAAAGGTTTTTGATACCCCAAGAATTTAAAAAATTCTTGATGTCTAACCGGACTGAGCCGAGTATTTACATCTTGACCAATTATTATAAAACAAAATCAAATAACAAGATGCAAATAGGAGCTTGTAAGGGCATATCAGAGTCGCCTCTGATAATCATTAATATTAACTGGCATTAATGATACAAACAATAAAAACCAAAAAAACAATGTACTTTCAGCACTTGTTTTTAGGGTGTTCAAGGATAGAAAATATCCTTGACATAATTACTTTAAAAACTTTTGTAATTCAAAAAAAAGATAAATTATTGCATATAAACAAATTAATTCTTACACTTATTATAGTCTGGATCTTTAATTAATTTCTCTTGAGTCTCTATAATTGTATCAACAAATCCTTCCCACATAGGAGTACCTTCAACAAATACTCTGCCATCCATTGGTCTTTCCTTCATATTTTTAATATGCCCCTTATATTCCTCTAAATAATTTCCATAAATATGTAATGAATCAGAAACATCTTTATAACTTCCAACTTTAACTTCTTTACCAATTCTTTTAGATAAATCTTCAGCAACTTTTCCTTGTAAATCCGTAATCGCATAAGAATTCATAAACCAAGCTTTAGCTAAATCTCTACTTCTCCAATGGCTATTTAGATTTAATACTACATCTCCCTCATTATTTTCTAATGCCCTAAACCATAATCTTTGTAAACAAGGACGGTTACTTTCTAATAATGGATCTGCACTAGGAATCCAAGTAGTTGCTTGCGCACCTTTACTAGTAATATCTCTTTCTAAATCTTTAACAACTAATTCAATTTGATCAACACCTTCAGGTAACATTAATCCCCTATTTTTTGCATTAAGATCAACGCTAGGATTCCAATTAAACAATCTTTCATGATAAGTATAAGTCCATTTTTTTTCTTGAGGGTTTATCCAATGATCATGAATTCCTTCAACAACTTCTTGTCGATAAACTTCTAAATGTTCAGCACCACCAGGAATATTTTTATGAATTTTAGGGTTACCTAATGGGTTTGCAACATTAATCATAACAGTAGCCTCAATACTTTTTGGATCTCCAGGTTTGTCATAGTGAGTTGCAATTTTGATTCCATGATCATAAACACCCAACATAGCTAACTCCCAAGCACCAGGAAGTGAATCAGAATAAACCGCAATTGCTGGAAGATTCCCATCTCGAGTTTTATCAACAACATAACATCCTCTAGAATCTGAAAATGTTTTTACAAAATCATTTTCATAAACTTCCGCATGATTACCACTTTTTTCTTCCATAAATATTTTCCATTTCTAAACTTTATAAACATAATTACACTAAAAAATATAATTTACTAGAACATTAATCCAACAAAAATCAAAGAAACTCATTAACTTTCTCTTCAATATCTTCTTTACTTTGATTTCCAACAAGTCTATCAACTTCTTTCCCATCTTTTATAATAACTAAACAAGGAATGCTAGAAACATTATACTTTCCTGCTAAATCAGAATTATCATCAACATTTAATTTAACAAATTTAACATTTTTCATCTCCTCACCTAACTCTTCTAAAACAGGAGCCAACATTAAACAAGGCATACACCATTCAGCAAAAAAATCAGCAACAACTAATTTAGAACTATTAATTATTTCAGGGAATTCTTTTTCTGTAATTTCCATGTTTGAATCATTCCTAGCAACCATTTTGTATATACACTATTTAACACACACTCTCTCATGAATTTTACTAGGACTATCTATTAATAAATGTTTTGGGGGATTTTAGGGTTATTCTAAGTTATGATTTTCTTAATTCTTTTAGATTATTTTTGATTTTCTCTCCCCCTAGTGAGAGAGAATTAATCATTAAAATTAGATAAAAATCCAATTTTGGGGATTATCCGCAACCTTCTGCATCACCACAATTAGGACACTTCTTACAATTAGCTCCATTAAATTCAGTTAATGAACCACACTTTTTACAAATATCACTACTTATTGGAAGATCTCCTTTCTTTACATCATCTTGATAAAGAGGTTTTATTTCAGTTAATTCCCCTTTGTTCATTACACTATCAATAAATTCAATTCTGGACTTAAAATGTTCTTCCCTTCTTCTTTGTGCTAATTGATTACATCTTAAATCTCCTATTTCATCAGGAGTAATTTTATCAGGATCCATACATACAGAAGTATCTCCAAAATATTCTAATTGAATTAATTTTGCAGTAAAATCTTCAATTGAAGTACAACTTCTAATATGGGAATGATTTGTAAATCCTCCAATACTTCCTCTTGCACCAAGATTATGCTTAATAAATTCATCTAATGTTTCTCCACTTTGTCGAAGTCTTGAAGCATTTTTCATCATGGTTTCATAGGCAGCAGCATACTGAGAACCAGAACTTCCAAACAAAACAAAATAATCTGCAGGAGAATCTTGAGGAGGTCTATTAGTATACTCTCCAACCATTATTTGAACTCCTTGCCCTCCAATGTCTACATTCCATCTCATTAATTCCCCTCTTTTCCCAGGTTTTATTCTCTCACCCCATTTCGGTCCATCATTAGATTCTATTTTTTGAATTGCAGTTATTGGTTGAATTCCTTTAGCACCATCAACATAAAGACTAACTGATTTTAATCCTAATCTCCATCCTTCAATATAGGTTTGCTTTATTGTTTCAATATCAGAACCCTTAGGTAAATTAACTGTCTTTGAAATTGCTCCTGACAAAAATGGTTGAGTAGCAGCCATCATTTTTAGATGCCCTTTATAATGAATTGTGTTCCCATCATTTCCAAATGCAGTTGCAAAAACTTTATGATGTTCCTTATTTAATTTTGGAGCACCAACAACACTACCAGTTTCATCTATGTGCCCTAATATTCTTTCTAAAGTTTCTCCAGAATAACCTAATTTTTCTAATCCTCCAGAAATACAATCAGGAATATTAAGATCTAATTTTCCTCCTCCTGCTAAACCTTTCTGTACTTTCAAAGCACTCATAGGTTCAATTCCAGTACAATCAACACCCATCATAAATCCAATAGTTCCAGTAGGCGCTAACAAAGTAGTTTGCGCATTTCTAAAACCATATTCTGCACCTAATTCTAAAACTTCATCCCAAACAGATTTTGCTTCATCAAGAATACTTCCTAATCCTTCAACACCATCTACATTAATTTTATGTGTTTCATCTTTATGCATTTCTAAAACTTTCAACATCGGTTCTCTGTTTTGATCAAATCCTTCAAAAGCACCAATTTTTTTAGCAAGTTCAGCAGAGGTCTTATATGCATAAGCAGTCATTAAAGAAGTTACTGCAGAAGCAATAGCTCTCCCTTCATCAGAATCATAAGCAACACCTTGTTCCATTATTAAGGCCCCTAAATTGGTATAACCTAATCCTAATGGTCTAAACTTATGAGAGTTCTCAGCTATTTCTTTAGAAGGATATGAAGAAGAATCAACTAATGTTTCTTGAGCCTTAATAGAATGAGTCACTAAATCTTCTAATTTTTTAGCATTAATTATGGTTTTACCATCTCTTACTTTTTTTAAATTAATTGAAGCAAGATTACAAGCAGAATCATCTATAAACATATATTCTGAACAAGGATTACTTGCAACTATTTTTCCAGAATTTGGACAAGTATGCCATTTATTTATCGCCCCATCATACTGTAATGCAGGATCACCTGTAACTGCAGCAGCTCTAGCAATATGTTCTAAAAGTTCTCCAGCATTAACAACTTTCTTTTTATTAGTAACCTTACTTACAAACCTTTTATCAGGAAGATACCTATCATCGGCATATTCATCTAAAGGAACTTCTTTTTCTTCAACACTATCATCAGTTTTTCTAAAATTTAATACCCAATTGGATTCATTTATCGCAGCCTCCATAAACTCATCTGTAACTCTTACACTATTATTTCCATTTTGTCCATTTACAGTTCTTACAGCTTCACTTTCTAAATCAGCATTATCTGTTGGACCCCATTGAGGCATTGAAGATAACCATAACGATTTTTTTTCTTCATTAGCTTTCCAATAAACAAATCTAAATATATCCGGATGATTAACATCTAAAATTACCATTTTAGCCGCTCTTCTTGTTTTACCTCCAGACCTTACTCCTCCAGCAATTTCATCATAAATTCCCATAAAAGACATAACACCTGAAGCAACCCCTCCCCCACTTAAAGGTTCATTTGCACCACGAATATTAGAATAATTTGAACCCGTTCCAGATCCAAATTTAAAAAGCATTCCTTCTTTGTAAGCATGCCTAAGAATACCTTCCATATTGTCCCCAATAGATTGTATAAAACAAGCAGAACCTTGAGGCCTTTCATAAGCATCAATTTTATTTGTAAAATCTCCTTCAGGGGTCACAGCCCAATGAGAAGATTCTTCTCCATCCTCACTAACACCATATTTTTCATTTAAACCTACATTAAACCAAACAGGAGAATTAAAAGCATGTTCTTGATTTAATACCATTCTAGAAAGAGTAGTATTAAATTCAGTAGACTCATCCTCACTTACCACTCCTTGACTTACTGCATGCCCTGTTAAAGTATCTGTAACTCTTGATACTAATTGACCAAGACTATTTTCTAAATGTGTTTCTCCATCACCTCCAAAAAAATATTTTTGTGCAACAACATTTGCAGCCTGATCAGTCCAACTAGTTGGAAATTCTACACCCTTTGCTTGATAAATAACATCTCCACTAACAGTATTAATTTCAAGATTTCTTTTAGCCCATTCAAATTCATTATATGGCTTTGATTTTAAGTCTACCATCTTATCACCTCAAGAGCTTACAACTCCTTAATTTCCTCCTTAAAATCTTCAATGTCTTTAAAATCTCTATATACAGAAGCAAATCTAATATATGCAACTTTATCCAACCTCTTTAATTTTGTCATTATCATTTTTCCTATAACCTCACTTTTTATTTCCTTACCTTTTCGCCTTAACTTTTCCTCAACTTCTCCAACAGTCTTATCTATTTTTTCAATAGGCACTGGTCTTTTTTCACAAGCTTTCATCAACCCATTTCTAAGTTTTTCTTTTGAAAACCTTTCCCGCCTACCATCCTTTTTTACAAGGATAATATCATTTTTTTCAGATCTTTCATAAGTAGTGAATCTTTTTTTACATTTAAGACACTCACGTCTCCTTCGAACATCATCACCAGATTCCCTCTTATTTGTGACCCGCGTATAATCACCACAATATACACATTTCATGATTTTTTGAGAACATACAACATCTTGTACCCTCTTTTTTCACAAACTACAACAAGTTGTATTTTGTATCTTTATCAAAACTCTCCACTTTATAAAAGTTTTTATCCTAGAGTATATAATTAACAACTAAAACAAGTAAAAACACTTATAAACTTTAAACAACTTAACAATTTATAAATAAATATTAACAAAAAAGAGATATAAAAATGGCATTAGACCTTTCATCATCAGCAGCATTAGAATCATTAGCAGGACAGTTAGGATTATCTTTAGAAACCTTAATTGTAGTATTTATCGCAGTTCTATTATGGAAATTAATCTGGTATGGATTAGCTTTATTTAGAACAATTGAGAAAAAACATAAAGCATGGTTTGTAGTTTTATTTGCCGCAGTCTTTTTATTAAATGATTTAGGAATCTTAGCAATCTTATATTTAATTATAACTAGAAAGAAAAAGAAGAAAGCTAAAAAAGAAAAAAAAGAAGAGAAACTAGAAAAAACTTCTAAAAAGAAAAAATAATTCTTTATTTTAATTAAAAATTTTATGAATATTATTATTTCAAATCAATTCTTTCTGCTAAAGTATTAAGATTTTTTCTAGTTCTTAATCCCTCACGTTGAGCCACATTTCCTTGTTCTTCAGCCTCACTCCCTAATTCTCTAAGTTTTTTAGATACTTTTTCACGAGCAGGAATTTCTTGATATCTAATATTATTAACATCAAGTAATCTTCTTAACTTTAAAGCCTGACCAATTTGAAGTCCATTCTCAACCTCATACTTAATAAAAACTTGATAATCACTAGATTCAGGCCTATGCATTTGTCCAAGAGTTCTTCCACTCTTTAAAATATCAAAAGGCCCTTTATCAGAAGTAGAATTTGAAGAAGGAACCTTATAGCCCGCAGCCTTTAAAAATTCAGGTAAACCCATATCATCTCCAGGAATCATCCAATATTCTCTAGATTCTGGTTTATCATTTCCCATAACTCTTCAACTCCCTCAACACTTAATAAAGATTATCAAATCAAAAAATATATTTTGGAATACATCACTTACCCCTTAACTTTACCAAAACAAAAGTTGCACTTCCTAAAACTCCTAAAATTAAATCAGTCATTGTATCAGAAATCCTACTTTGCAAAACTTGTACATCTCCACTAGCTATTTTAAATGTTCCACCAACATCTCCTGCAAAAACTCCTTGCAAGTTTAAATCAAAAAGCCAATCTAAAATAAATTCTGCAATTTCTGAGAATGTAATCAGAGTAATCATAATACTAAAAGAAAACATAAGTTTTGTTCTTAAGTCCAATTCTAATTTATTTACAATATAAAATATTAAAAAACAACCTAAGAAAGGAAATGTAAAATGCAATACCTTATCATACCCAGGAAATAACAAATATAATGGGCTAAATAAAACTCCAAAAAGAGCCATAAAAATTAAGGCTACATAATGGTAATATTTAAACTTAAATTTAAAAATCCTATCTCCAACCCAAAAAAATGAAACAATAAATACAAAAGCAAGAACTCCTGCAAAATGTTCTGAATCTCTAAAATAAGTATAAAAATAAAAGCGATGATTCCATAAACCCAATATGTTCCCTTTTTCATAATTCCTAAAAGAATTTGTCAATTATAAATCTTATCCCTAACTGATGATAAATCATCAGCATTTTTCATGCCTCCAACTTTTCAGGAGTTGGAATTCCCTTTCTCTTCGTAGTTTTTAATAGCCTTCTTCAAAGCACCAGCACCTAAAACAGAACAATGTTCTTTTATTGAGGGCATACCTTTTAATTCTTTTATAATCTCTGCATTACTTATTTTTTTAGCTTCTTCAATAGTTTTACCTTTTGCTAATTCACATAAAACATCTGATGAAGCAATAGCTGCAACACATCCAAATGTTTTAAATTTGATATTAGAAATTTTATCATTTTTAACCTTCAAAGAAATTCTTAAAACATCTCCACATTTCATATTTCCAATTTCCCCTACTCCATCTGGATTTTTTATTTCCCCAACAAATTTAGGATCAGTAAAATGCCTCATTATTTCCTTGCTATAATTTCCAAATCCTTTCATTTTTCTCTCCTCCATACTTTTCCTAGTTTAGGTTTTTTAGTTTCTTTTTTCAAGGGTTTCTTTTTAGATTTTTTCTTCCCATCCTTAGTTCTTTTCTTCCCGAGGGTTCTTTTCTTTCTAAGAAAAGAAGGCTCTCTCCCCTCCAACCGAGAATTAAGCTCATCCACTAACTCATCAATATCCATTCCATGAGCTAAAGCTCCTTGCTCAATACTTTCCATACTAGCCATTCCACACCCAACACAATGCATTCCTTTTTCAAATAAAATCTCCGCTACTTCTGGGTGTTTTTCAATGATTTCCAAAAACGTCATGTCCTTTGTTATCTTCTTTATCATATTATAGCTCCAAATCTTCGCCAAAATGATTAGCTTCTGCGTCTTTTAAATTCACGCCTCTATCATCTAATCTTTCTTCACATTCTTCACTTCCTATAAAATCACAAGCTTCTTCTTCATATTTATTTTTCATTTTAACCTCCTAATTTATTTAATTTTTTATCATAATTTAATCGGAGTCATCTTACGCAATTTCTCAACAATTTTGGGAAGGATTTCTAAAACATAATCTATTTCTTTTTTTGTATTAAATTTACTAATACTCAATCTTATAGAAGTATTAATTTGTTCATGACTTAATCCAATTGCTTTCAAAACATGACTCACATCTAAAGTATTTGAAGAACATGCAGAACCTGTTGAACTTGAAATCCCATAAGCATCTAAATATCCTCCAATAGCCTCTCCTTCAATATCATTAAAACTAACATTAATATTATTACATAATCTTTCATCACCCTTAGAACCATTTAAAGTTACATTTGGAATCTTTAACAAACCATCAATCAACTTTGCTCGAAGTTTATTCATATATCTAATATCAGAATTTCCAGCAACTTGAACAGCTTTTGCAAATCCAACAACTCCAGAAATATTTTCAGTAGTGCTTCTTAATCCAAACTCATGTCCCCCTCCATGTAATAATGGAGTAATCTTACTATCTTTACGAATATATAATGCACCAACTCCTTTAGGCCCATGAATCTTATGAGAATTCAATGTAACAAAATCTAAATTCATTTTATCAACATTTATTAAAACCTTAGTATAACTTTGGCAAGCATCTGTATGAAACATAATTCCCTTTTCTTTACAAACTTCCCCTATTTTCACCAAATCCTGAACAGTACCAATTTCATTATTTCCATGGATAATACTTACTAAAAATGTCTCAGGTCTCAAAGCACCTTTAAGTTCATCAACACTTACAAAACCCTCTTCATCAACATTAAGATAAGTTACTTCACAACCCTGTTTCTCTAACCATTTACAAGAATTAAGAACACAATCATGTTCGATCTTTGTGGTTATAATGTGCCCTTTATTTCCTTCTGCAAAAAAACATCCCTTCAGACAAAAATTATTCGCCTCAGTCCCACCAGCAGTAAAAATAATCTCTTCTCTTTTAGCACCAATAGATTTAGCAATAACACTTCGGGAATCTTCAAGAGCTCTTTTAGCTTCTTGCCCCATCACATGTTGAGAACTAGCATTTCCATATTTTTCTGTAAAATAAGGTAGCATCGCTTTCAAAACCTTTTCATCAACTTGAGTTGTTGCAGCGTTGTCTAAATATATAGGGTTCATTTTTTCCTAGCCTCCATAGCCTTACATTCTTTACAAAATTTACTTTCATGTTTATCAATTATTTCAAGCATAGGCAAAATTGTTTCTTTATTCAAACTATAAATTCTTTTCTTACCTTCTTGTTTAACATTAACAATAGAACAATGTTTCAATGACTTAAGTGCATGACTTAACTTAGATTGTTCAACATCTAATTTCTTAGCTAACTCTAAAACACTCATTTCATTTTCTTTTAATTCACTAATTATCTCTACCTTAAGAGGATTAGCAAGATTTCCAAAAAATATATAATATTTATTTTGATTCATATGAAATCTATTTCATACATCTATATAAATGTTTCTGTGATATAATATATAATTAAAAACAAAAAATTTATTTAACTAATTGCATCCACAGGACATGCATCTGTTGCTTCTTTAACACAAGGTTTTGAAGTATCTGCACCAGCTTTTACTTCTGCTTTTCCATCTTTCATCTCAAAAACATCTCCACAAATAGCAGAACAACTTCCACATCCAATACATGTTTCTTTATTAACACTAACCATTTTAACCTCCTATTATTTTAAATAAATCTACATCCAGAATATTCTGTTAATTCTTGGAATGAAATATCCTTATCAATTTTCCTATCATTTATTATCCAACTAGGATAAATCCCCACACCATTTTCCTCACAAATACTATTATCATTAACACAATTAACAATCTCAAAATACTTTAAATGTCTCTCCAACTTCAACTCCTGCAAACTATCTAAAGCAACATCACTATTAACATTAATATAAACAGTAATATCTTTCTCAATCAAACACTTCTCAAAATCATCATTTTTCTCAGGAGAAATAGAATAACCAGTATATTTAGTTATATTACTTGTAATTAAATAAAATCCTGCAACTAAAACAATCCCGATTATAGCAGTTATTAATACTCTTTTTTTAATATCACTCACCATCTTAAGTCTTGATCCTCTTAAAGAATCAAATACATTCTAATTTTTAAACTTTATGTAAATATAGAGATATCAATATAGCAATTTAATGATATCATCTAACAATTAAAACATCATCTTCCAGACTCCCAAATAAACCTAACACATTTTCAATATCATAGAAAAATTAGGTTAGCGAAAGCTTCCTAATTTTTAGTAGTCTATCAACCAACCCAACCCCCTCTTATCTTCAAACCTCCACCACCACACCATCAAATTTATAAACTTACCAAAACAATATATTTTATGGCATTAGGATTAACAATAGCAATTATAGCAATCATAGCAGTAATAGCATTTATCTTCATATACTACTTCAACAGATTTGTTGTTCTTGGTAATAGAATTAAAAACTCTTTAGCACAAATTGATGTTCAATTAAGAAAAAGAGCAGATTTAGTTCCAAGCTTAGTAAAAGTTGTAAAAGCATATGCAAAGCATGAAAGCAAAATAATGGAACAAGTTACTAAAGCTCGTTCAGAAATGCTAAAATCAACAAATGTTCAATCAAAGGTTAAAGCAGGAGACAAATTACAAGACGCATTAAAATCTATCTTTGCAATAGCAGAAAATTATCCTCAATTAAAAGCAAATGAAAATTACTTACATCTTCAACAAGAATTATCAGCAATAGAAGACAAGGTAGCTTATGCAAGACAATACTACAATGATTCAGTATTAGATTTAGAAAATGCTTCACAAAAATTCCCTGGAGTTTTATTCTTCAAATTATATGGAAGGGAAAGTAAAGAATATCTTAAGATTCCAGAAGCAAGTAGAGCAATGCCTAAAATAGACTTATAATCTGTTTTAATTCCTTCTCCTAAAATAGACTTATAATTTATTTTTCCAAAACTCTTATATACTTCTTCAGATTATTATTACAATGGAAAAAAGTGGTGGTTACTTAGTTTTAGTAGTATTATTTGGATTAGTCAGTTTAACATTTGTTTTAGCATTACCAACAATTACCATTTCAACAGGAGAATCTTCTTTTAATTTTAATGATAGTATTTCAAATTTTTATAACATTTCAGTTAATAATTCAGATATAGGATTAACAGCCAATATTAGCCAAGTAAATATAACACTCTGGGGAAACCTAAATTTTACAACAGGAACAAATGGCACTGATGCAAGTTTAGTAACATTCTCAAATACAAGCACAGTTTTATCTTGGACTAATTCATCCACAACAGCATTAATTAATGCAAGTGAAGAAATAAAATATTTTTGGTTTAATGCATCCTCAAATACTCCTGGAACATATAATATATCAATAATAACAAGAAATCTTACTGGCACTTCAACAACAAACATTTCTGTAACAATAAATGATACAACATCCCCATCTTTAGTTGAATTTGTTTCTCCAACAGAGACTCATAATTCAAATAATTCTCAAACTTATATTAATTATAATATATCTGTAATAGACAATGGAGCAATAAGCACTATATTTGTTAAATTATATAATTCAACAAATGACGAAATAAATTCAAGCAATTCTACTTCATCTCCTTTTACAGGAAATTTCTCAAGTTTGGCAAATGGAGTTTATTATATCAATGCAACAGTTAATGATACATTTAATAATTTAAACACCACAGTTCAAACAAGAAATATTACTTTAGATACTGTTGCTCCTTCAATTGGATTTACTTGTTCTCCAACATCAGTTTCCACAGGAGCAACAATAACTTGTTCTTGTTCTGCAACAGACACTTATACTTCAAATGTAACTCCTTCTTTTACTACAAGTCCTTCAACATCAGACACTGGAACATATTCAACAACATGCACTGCAACAGATTCTGCAGGAAACTCTGCTTCCTCTTCTATAAGTTATACTGTTGAAATAGCAGGAACTAGTTCAGGAACAACTACAACAACTACTACAACTACAACAACAGTCTCTGATGCAGATATCCAAGCAGGTTCAACAAAAAATATTGCAGTAAATACCAAATTAACTTTTAATATTAAAAACGAATCTCATTCATTAACTCTTAAAGAATTAACTTCAACAACTGCAAAGATAGATGTTGCAAGCACAACTCAAACAGTTACAATGAGTATTAATGAAACAAAGAGATTTGAAATAAGTAATGACACATTCTATGATTTAAAGGTTACACTTAATTCAATAGCAAACAATAAAGCAAATTTTACAATAATAGAAATTCATGAAGAAGTTCCTATTGAAGAAAGAACTCAAACTCCAGAAGCAGGAGCAGACGCAGATGCAACAGCAGACGATGGAACAGACTTATCAGAAACAACAACTAACATAGGATTTTGGGTTATAATTATTATCGGAGTTATAATACTATTAGCAATCATAGGATATTTTTTAAAAAAAGAAAAAACCAAAGATACAAATAATAATTTTAACAATCCAATTCCTAAAAGGAAGACAAAGAAAGAAAATAATAAAAAGAAGAAATAATCCAAAATTCTTATAAATTAATTCTACAACCAAAAAACTTATAAAGTGTAGTAACTACTCAATTGTAACATAAAATGAAATATAATACTGTAGCAAAAATAGCATGTATCGGAGCATTAATTGGCGGAGCGTTTTTATGGAATCAAAGGAATAATAATAGATTTGAAGACCTTGAATCTAATTTAATCCAAAGCTCAAGAACAACTTCAGTACAAGCTTATGATGAAAACAACAAACCTTATGATTTAGACAATGATGGAAGAAAAGGAGACTTAATTCTAGGAAATGGAAGAGGAGTTAAACAACCAATTTTCAGACAAAAAGATGGAAATTATTTAACAGGAGAACAAATCAGTAGAAACGCAAAAGATCTTGTAAAAGATGCAGAAGATAATGCTAATTCAGTAGCAGAACAATATCAAGGAATAGAAAAAAACCTTAATAATCCTAACACAAAACCAAGCAAACTTGAAGAAAAAGCAGAAACAAAAGAACTTACTTCAAAAACTAGTGAGTTAAGACCGCTTCCTAGAATTCAAGAAGAACCAAGATTTAAAGAACCAGTAGTAAGAACACCTTATGAACAAACAGAACCTGTTCCACAATATACAGAACCTCAACCTCAATTAACACCTTCCCCATTAGAAATCAATCCACCAAAACATAATAATGCAGGATGGGAATCATTACCTTCAGTTTTAGTAAAACCAGAGTCTCAAAGAATTGAACTTCCAGGACATAAACCATTTCCAAATTCTTCAGCTCAACATTTAACACCAGAACCTCAAATACAATCACCAAACACTAGTCCTGTTCCACCTGCACCAATGGCAGAAAGATGGCAAGAAGTAAGACCTACAATTCCTGAACCACCAATACATCAAGAAATCTTACCTGTAATTCCACACCCTTCAAAACCAACAAAACCAACATGTTCACCAATCCCAAGAAATTGCACAAGAAATCAAATTCCAGGATTAACAATATCAAGAGAAGCAGTTTATGAATATAAAGATGGAGTTCCAGGATTAAGCATAGTAACACCTGGATTCTTTTGCCAACCTCATGAAGTTCCACTTACACTTCCAATTGCAAGAAAAGAATTTGTAGGATTCACATTCCCAGAAGTTAATCTTTCAGAAACTCAATTAAGACAAAAGGGTTGCGCTCAATGTCATAATATTAGAGATAGATAATTCTTAGACCCTATAATTTATCAAAACATTTAACCCACCCTTAATTTTAAAAACACCTATATCTTCTCAGATACATGTCACAAAGAATATCTTTCCACGACCAAATAAATAAAAACATCTGGAAATCTGTTTTCTTAATGATTATAATCTTTGCAGTTTTTATTGTTCTAGGAGTTGTAATCGGCTTTATTGCAGGCCCAACTTATTTTACAATGATTATGATTCTAGCAGTAATAATCTCCCTAGTCTATCTTGTAACAGGTTACTACAACTCTGATAAAATTGCATTAGCATCTGTAAATGCAAAACCTGCTTCACAAACACAATACAGACAATATCATAATATTGTAGAAGGACTTTGTTTAGCATCAGGATTACCAAAACCAAGATTATTTGTTATGAAATCTTCAAACATAAATGCATTTGCATCAGGCAGAGACCCACAACATGCAGTCTTATGTTTCACAACAGGAGCATTAGAAAGATTAGACAAACACGAACTAGAGGGAGTAATCGGACACGAACTTTCTCATATAGCAAATTATGATATTAGATTTATGACACTAACAGCAGTCCTTGTTGGAATGATTGCAATAGTTTCAGAAATATTTTTAAGAAGTTTATTTTGGAGCTCATTTTCAGGAGGCAGAAGTAAAGATGGTAAGGCACAAATAATTTTTATGATAATAGGAATAGTATTAGCAATATTAGCACCTATTGTTGTAGCAATGATTCAATTTTCAATTTCAAGAAAAAGAGAATTCACAGCAGATGCTTCTGCAGTTAAATTCATACGAAGTCCAACTGGATTAAAAAATGCCCTACAAAAAATAGAAAACGAAAGCTCTCAAACCAATGAAAAACAAAGAGCAACAAAAGCAATAGCCCCATTATTCATCTCAGACCCATTTAAGAGAAAAATCAATAATTTATTTTCTACACATCCTCCTTTAGAAAAAAGGATAAAGATTTTAGAAAGAATGTAATAATTTTAACAAATAATTTAAAAAGATTCTCTACATTTAACATTAATGAAATATGCAGTTTATATGACTGATAATTTTAGAAAAGAGATGAATAAAATTTCTAGTGTTGAACAGAAAAAAATTCAAAATATTTTCATACAATTAAAAGAAAATCCTTATGCAGGAAATCAATTACAAATTAAAATTTTAAGAGAGAAAAGATTAGAAGAAAAAAGAATTTATTATCTTGTTTTTGAACATTTAAACTCAGTTTTAATGGTAGCCATGAGTAATAAAAGAACTCAACAGAAAACAATTAATTATATATTAGGATCTCTGGAGGATTATAGAATTTATTTAGAAAAAATTTTATCAAAGGATTAAGCAACTCTTTGGATGTTTCCTACCTTCACATCTTCTAGACTTTCCTTAAATTGCCTTACTAAATCCCAATCTACTTCCTTTAATTCTCTTAATGATTCAAGTTCTTTTAACATTTTATAATATTTTTCTTTAGATATTTCTATTGTTTCCATATCTAATTTCAGTTTTATGATTTTAAATAGTTTATTGTTTTGTTTTTATTCTTATTTATTATCTAAATTATTATTCTTAGTTAAATATTTCTTAGAACATAAAGTTTATATGATATTAAAACCTTAATATATTGTTAATCGCTCAGTATGGTCTTTTAGGCAATACTGAGTATCCCCTTACATTTCTGTCACTACTCTTAAATAATCCTCGACGATAAAAAGCTATATAAATACTATTTACTTATATAAAACATGAAATTTAATAGAAATTTAATGGCCGGGAACTCCTTAGGGAGAAACTTCATTTGTGTCAAACCTATTTATTTCATTAAATGCTTTCTGACGATTTAAGTTTTCTGATTTTTTCTGAAAAACTTGAATTCATTCTTTAAAATGATAAAACAAAACAACTTATTTTCTGAAGCACACTATATGTGTGGTGTTTGTAGTGAGGCAGTTACAAATCCTCTTTGCCCAATATGTCTTACTACAGAGATAGAAGCATGGTTAACACTTTACCCAGACTTAGGAGAGAAATTATTACCAAAACTAAAAACTTATATCTATAATCTAAAAAATAACCTAGTAGAGTCAACTCAGTGTATAAAGTGTAAAGATAAGAAAGCAGAAGTATGCCCTTATTGTTTCACAGAGTTAGTCCTAGGAGAACTTAAAAAAATAAATGCAAGTCCTTTCATACTTAGAGAATTCTTTGAATTCTTTAATTTTGATTTACATCATAGGGGATATTCAAAGGAAGCAGAAGCTTTAGGAGTAATATAATGAAACATATCAATAAACAGGTTTATTTTAGTTTATTGCTGCTAGAGAAATCATCTGTCAATCACTACTTAAAAACAGAGATTTCTCTAAGATTAATAACACTGAAAGGAGGAAGGTTATAAACCAACATAAGAAAAATGATGGATACATGTCCAAATTGTGGAATAAACTTAAAACAACCCCCATTTAATAACAGAAATACTAATGAGGTAATGATAGTCCTAAATTATCGTAAATTTATGGATAATGATCAACCAATTGGTAGTTTTGAAGATCTAGGAGTTTGTGAAGTTTGTGATGCAACTAAACAAGACGTAGTAGAGCAGAAGAATCATTCTGATTAATCTCATATAATTTTAAAACAAGCAATTTCTTAGTTATTTTATGGGATTATTAGACTTTTTCAAGAAAAAACCTCCAATTGAGATAGAAGCTCAGAAAGTGAATCTTTCAGAATTTAAAGATTGGCTAACCTTAGAGCAAACTGAAAACCAGAATAAAAAAAAGGATTTCTTAAAACAAATAAAAACAATATTGTCAGAATCTCTAAAAGACCTTAAAGAAAAAACACAAGCTCTTGAAAACACAGATTTAGAGTCAAAAAAAGTAGATGAAAGAGCTAAATTTATCATAAAAGAAAATCTAAATTATTATTTAACCCATTTAAAAAATTTAACAAAAAATTTAGAAAATTTAAAAGAAGAAGAACCAACAGATTTAATTCAAAAAATTGATTTAGAATTTACTAATTTCCAAAAAAAATCAACAACAAATTTCCAAAAAATAACTTTTCTAATAGGTAAGGAAGTAGAAGACATCATGAGCACAACAAGCAAACTTTTCAAAGAATTAAAACAAACAAATGATGAAAACCAAGAAATAATAAACACCTCAAATACATTATCAGATATTGAATCAAAATTTAATGAATTAAATAATATAGATAATCTAAAAAAACAAATAAAAGGAGAATCAACAGAAATATCTAAAAAAATAGAAACATTACAAAAAGAAAAACAAGATTTAAAAGATAAATTAAATCAAATAAAAGAATCAGAAGAATACGAAGAAATTCAAATAAAGATCAAAGAATATGGAGAAAAGAATAATGAACTAGAAAATCAGATTAATCAATTAAAACAAATTATAGACTTTAAAAAACTAGCAGATATCTTTCATTCAGATAAAAAAGAAATGCAATTAGTAAAAGAATATAAAAATAATTTTACAGAAGCATTTAATAAAGATAATGGAATAAAACTTTTGAAAATTATTCAAACAGCAAACCTTAATGCTTCAATTATTTCAGAAGAAATAAATGAAATTCTAGAAACTAAAGAACAAATAAATAAAGAAAAACCCAAACAAAACCCTACAAACCAAATTGAAAAAGATATAGAAAAGATAGATTCTCAAATAGAAGATTTGAATATTCAAAAAGTAAAAGAAGGCCATAAAAAAGATAAATTCTCAGAAACAAAACAAGAGAAAATACAAATATTAAAACAAGAGTTAACAAAGATAAATGTTGAGCTAGATACAAATGATTTCAAAGAAAATAATTCTTCAACTAAAGAATAATCTCATCTAATCTCTCAAGACTAATCTCATTAACAGAATCTTCAATATAATTACTTTCTAAAGAAAATCCTAAATTTTCTCCACCTGCAATTTTAAAATTATTTATCCCAATAACCTCACCATCTGTATTAATTAAAGGCCCTCCAGAATTCCCAGGATTTAATGCAGTATCTGTTTGAATATAATAAGGCAAACCATTACTCCCTTCCCTATTAACTGCTGAAACAATTCCTTCTGAAACAGAAAAAGATAATCCTAATGGATTACCAATAGCAATAACTTTCTCACCTATTTGAACATCATCAGAATTTCCAATTGGAAGAGAATCATAATTTCCTTCTATTTTTAATAATGCAATATCTAACGGAATATCATAACCAATTAAAGTCATTGGTTTTGATCGTTGATCAGATAAAATAGCATTAGCATAAGTTGCACCTGCAAAAACATGAGCATTTGTAATAACATATCCATCAGAAGTTAAAATAAATCCACTTCCTTGTCCTGCATCAGTTTGAATAGTAACAACAGAATCAACAACATCTTCAATTATCCCAGAAAAATCAGCACTTGTCTCTGCTTTCAAACTAACAATCTCCTTACCTAATTCTGTTTCAACATCACTTAACTCACTACTCAACCCACTTATCTTGCCCTCAAGATCTTGCTTTCCACTAGCAATCTCCATCCCCAATTCTTCTTTAGCATCATCCAAGTCAGCAGACAAAATATTTAATCTATCATTAATAGAAATAAGATACGCAGACTGAATAGATATTACAACAACTAATACAATTAATATAGCACCTAACAAAATAAATTTTCCCTTTCCAGTATTTTCCTTATTTCTTAGTTTTGCCATGATTTTAATCCATCCCCTAAGTCTAATATTATATTCTTTATCACTAAAACAATTAATAAAATACTCTTTTAAAATCTTTGGTATATACAAATCCAAACAAATTTAAATAACAATTTCTTAATAATAATACAATGCCTACTAAATCCAAACCAAACAAAAAATCAAATCCTGCCACAGAAAAATCAAAGAAAAGCGAGGCATATATTAGGGCTAAAAAGGCACTGAGTAGATTGAGAAGCAGAAACTAGAATGAGAGTTCAAGAACATAACGTAGAAGTTATTATGATTATCACCGCTTCTATGACTACTATTCTTGCACTAATTTTAAGTTTTAATTACCCTGAGTTACAAATCTTAATATTAACTATTTTAACAATATTGCTCCCAGTAATTTATCAAGTAGGGCATATATACTCCAAAGAATTAATTAAAGAGAAAAATGAACAGGATTTTCTTATATTAGAACATAATATAGAATTCTTAGAATCTCAAAATAATTTATTAAAACAACAGATTAACAAAAAATAAAATCAATTATCTTCCTTTCTTCTACCTAACATCCTACTAGCACCATATGCACCACATCCAAAAAGACCCAAACAAGCCAAAGCACCACTATTAGGTTCTGGAATTGGAACATCAATTGAAACTTGATCATAACTTACTCCATCAGGAGTTCTTGCATTAGCATAACCTACTCCAGAAGTTTCACCAACATCATCAACATATAATGCAAATGTTTTTGGAAATGAAGAAATAGAATAAAGCATTTGATTACTAGCATTAGTTGTAAAACTTGTTAAATCATTTCCAATAGTAGTGTTCCATCCAAATGGAGCATCAGAACTTAAAACTCCTTCATTTAATCCCGCAGAAATTTCAAAATAATTTATAGGCTCAGTTAAAGGAGCATCATTATTAGTAACATTATATTCATATCTAGAAACGGTTTTAGGCTCACCTAACACACTAATTTCTTCATCAACTCTAATATCATCAACAATCATAATATGTCCAGCATTAGCTTCTCTAACACTTCCTAAGTTCATAGGAATTAACGAAAGCATTCCCATTCCAATAATTTTTGCTAAATTTTTTGTTACCATTTTAGTTTTTTCTTCCCTTATCTCAGCCTAATAGCCTTTTAATAATATACCAAAGCATTATTATTAATATTATTAAAAATATGATTAATAATGAGTATATAAAGATTGTTGAACTAGGGACTATCATATTACTCTTAGAAGATGAATCTCTTAAAACAATAGCTTCTGAAGCTATATCTGAATCTTTAGAATTTCCCAATTCTAAAATACTCTCTGATTCAGAAATACATTCCTTAACAATCAGAACAACTTCCTCACTAATAACTTCCCTATCAAATAAAACTTTAACATCTAAGATATACTCTCCAGCTTCAACATTATCTAAAATATCAAAACCAAATTCAATACTTTCACTATCTTCTTCATCAAATTCTTCTAATTCAAATTCTTCACTCTCAACATCAATATCTAATTTGCTATTTTCTACACTTATTCGCACTACTTGGTCCTCACTACCTTGATTTTTTACCTCAACATCAATACTAAAAGAATCACCACAAGTCAAATCCTCAAAAATATCTAAACTAATCTTATCTATAATAACATCAATTTCCTTTCTTTCAATATCAATTAAAACATAATCTTCATTATAATAACCATCTCCTTCTGCTTTAACAAAAATAGCATAATCATTATCTGCATCAACATCACTAGGAACCGTTATAACAAAATCAACATCTTCATCTCTTTTCTTTTTTATTTCAACTTCATCTTCAACTCTTTCAACAATCCTATTTTTATCTAAATTATATAAATAAGCATCTACATCAAAATCAATTTCTTCATTAAAATCATTTTCTATATTAACTTCAATTTTAATTTCTTCATTAATTTCAAACTCATCATCTTCATCAGGCTCAGTTATCTTCACATTTATATTTTTATTTAAAATTCCATCTCTTTTAATTTTACTAAATTGAGGAGGTCCATCAACACAAACTCCTTGACAACATCTATCACTATTTCTAACATTAAATAAATCTCCTTCACATATTTCATCTACAACACAAATCACACCATTAATTTCAGAACATGTAAAATTATCAAAATCATCAACTAAAACTTCCCATTCACTTTCAACACTATATTCAGAATCCTCAACAATACATTTTAAATCATAATTTCCTTTTTCTTCTTCAAATAAATAGTCTTCTCCAACCCCAACTAATTCATCATTAATAAACCAACTAAGGCTAAATCCACTATCATCTAAAACATTCACCCTAAATAATTTACTTGTTCCTTGTAAAATTCTTACAAAACCTAAAGAAGGATTTGTAGATACAATATTAGGAGCATCATTAACATTTTCAATTTCAACTTCAAATAAATGCTCACTATATCCAAATTCATCACTTACTTTTATTAAACAACTAGCATCTCCAAAATAATCTTCTTCCCCAGAATAACTCAAAGTATTTCCATCAATACTACACTCTAGATTTTCCCCATTAACAATACTAAATTCAAAATCATCACTTTCCTCATCACTCCCCTCTAACTCACAAGAATATTCACTATCTTCTAAAATCTCACTAACACAATCTAATTCCTCAAATTCAGGAGGCTCATTAATTGTTACTTCATCAGGCCCGTTAATTAACCACTCAATTGAATTTTTAAATAATTCTTTACTTTCAGGAGTCCAATATTCACTTTCAGTAATACCAAAAAAAACTCTTTTAGGATCTCCTTTAACACCTATAACAAATTGACCTAACCCCACGCCAGAGCCACTCTTACTAATAATTCTTTGAGTATCATATTTTCTTCCAGTCAGAGTATAAACTGGCAAATCAATTTTCTCAAAACAACAAGAAGTATAAATATCAAAATCTTCTTCAACATTTAAATCTCCAACAATAAAATTAGGATTAGGAGCATAAGCAGATAATGGATAATTACTAACAAAATGAAGAAGATTACCACTAAATTCCTTATAATGATTAGGATTAACAATTAATGATTTATATTCATGAACAGGAGCATTGTAAATATTTTCATTACCAATTAAAATCATTTCATAATCTGAAAAATCCACCCCACCTGCATCCCTATCGCCTATTACTTCATAACTATATCCTAATTCATTTATCGCTGTAATAAAATTACTATCAAGATGACTAGAGTCTGCAACAACATAAGCAATATCTTCTGCACAAACATTTCCAACAAAAACCATAACTAATAATAAACCTAGAATCCCCAAAAGAAGGCTCTTATTATTTATCATTTCTTCTTAACACTCTTTTTTGGTTTAGTTCCCACATCTTTTTTAATATCATTCTTCACTTCAACCATATCGTTGATAACTACACCTGCATTTTGTTTTCTAGAAGCAATAGATAATACTACTAAAAATCCTGCAAAAACTCCAGCAGTTAAAAGTAATAAAATCGGAACAACTCCAAAGTTAGATGATTTATCATCATCTGAGTCATCATTGCCATTTAAATTAACATTCACAGAGTTATCTATATTAGTTTCATTATTTATATTATTTATAATATTTGCATCATTATCACCAGAATCACTATCATCGTCATCTGAATCATCATCATCATCGTCATCATCACTATCATCGTCATCATCATCTGAATCATCATCGTCATCATCTCCATCATCAGGATCCCATCCATTATTAGGGTCTCCACCTTCACCACTAAGAATAATAATTGTAGAAGTTAACCCCACACCATTTCCACCATCAACAGGAGTAAAGGCAACATTAACATTCCCTTCATGAACTCCTCCCTCTCTAACCTCTATACTAATATGCGCATTCCTTTCTTGATTAGGCGCTAATTCAAATTCTGTTTCATCAATATCAATCCAACTAGCAATTTCTCCTTCAGAAAAAAGCTCTATAGTCACCGCAACATCATTCACATTTCTAACAAGAATATTTCTTTCAATTACCTCTCCAACTTCAACATCTCTTAAAATCATTCTAGAACTTCCAATTGTTCCAGTTATAGCATAAGCACTTCCAACTAAACTAAAAGCCATTAACAACAATAAAAAAACCCCAATTAATTTTTTATCAAAGATTTTATCAAATATATTAACCATTTTAACATAACAAATTAAACAGTTTTACTTTTAAACATTATCAAGCTCAAAAAATACTTATGGAATATAGTATATGGGAGGAGAATTAGAAGATATACAAACATTTAATCAATTCATCTCAAAACATTTGTACTAACAACATTACTATCAAACATTTCAAATTGAGGACAATACCAATCAGGACTATTAGATGCTAAAGTGCAAGCCTTTGTCAAAAAACTATGTTTAAATGAAGCTTTATTTTCAAATCCATTCCCCTGGAATTCTTTCCCAAAATCATCATCAAAATCAAATCCTAAATTATAAGTTAAAACAGGAACATTAACTCCAATAGGTTCAACATCACATTGAACATTCTCTCCTTCTTCATAACATTCAGGACTACTTTCAGAAGAATTAAAAATCAATCCTTCAGGTATTTTATCATAAATTCTTCCTAAACCAAAATAATCAGGATTAGGACTTTTAACAGTTATATTATAAATAATCATCTCTCCAAAATCAACATTTTCAGGTCCTGTTTTAATAATATAAGGACTAGGTTCATCAATACACTCTCCATCATAACATCCAAATTCGCATGAACTTACTAAGTTCTCAAAAACTTGTTCTTCACAAATACCCTCAATTAAACACCCAAAATCATGAACTTTATCATAAACATCGCCATCCATACAAATTCTATCCTCATAATCTTCACCACAATCCTCATCAATCACACATTCAGGTTCATCCTTACACTCCCCATCTTCACAACCATATTCACAACTCTCTATTAATTTCTCTTCAACACTAGAAGAGCATTCATTATTACCACAATCAAACTCTTTATAATTTTGATAAATATTTTCATCTACACAAAACCTTTCTCCCACATAACCATCATCCCCACAATCATCATCTTCAACACATTCAGGTTCATCAGTACACTCACCATCTTCACATCCAAATTCGCAATCTTCAATAATTTTAAAACCCGCATCAAAACTACAACTTGCATCAGCTAATCCAGGATTATTACAAATAGGAGTAAAATGATTTTGATAAACTGTGCTATTTTCACAAAACTTGTTTGCTCCCAACCAACTCACACCACAATCAGAATCTTTAGAACAAGCAGGTTCAATAGGTTCATCAGTACACTCACCATCTTCACATCCAAATTCGCAAGCATTTATCACATCGTGAAGAGACTCTTCACAAAAACCATCAACACACCCAAAATCATGGAATCTAGTAAAAACACTACTTTCTCCTGTGTTAATTTCATTAATACAATAACTATCTTCATAATAATCTTCCCCACAATCAGAATCTTCAACACACTCTGGTTCAACAGGTTCATCTTTACACTCTCCATTCTCACACCCAAATTCACATTCATCAATTAATTCAGATGTTGTTTCTAATTCACATTCACTTCCAACCCTACATCCAAAATCATTAAAATCCCTATAAACCTCATTACCAACACAATACAATCCAGAATAAAAGTCTTCACCACATTCATCACATTTAGGAGTTATAGGCTCATCATTACAAACTCCGTTTGTACACCCAAATTCACAATCTTCCATCAATTTATGAAGAATATTTTCTTCACAATTCCCATCAACACATCCAAAGTCATGATAAAAAGCATAAACATCTCCACATAAACAATAACCAGGTTCATAATAATCTTCTCCACAATCATCATCAATCACACATTCAGGATTCACAGGTTCATCTTTACATTCACCATTCTCACATCCAAATTCACAAGCAAATATAAATTCGTCAAGAACTTGTTCTTGACAACTTCCATCATCACATCCAAAATCATGTAATGTTCTATAAATATCATCATCAACACAATAATTATCCTCATAATAATCATCTTCACATTCATTATCTTCAACACATTCAGGTTCATTACAAATTCCATCTGAACATCCAAAAGCACACTCTTCAACTCTTCTCTCATCAATCTCAGAAGAACATTCATTATTACCGCAACTAAATTCTTCATATTCTTGATAAGCATCTTCGCCTATACAAAACCTATCACCAATAAAACCATCTGTACCACAATCATCATCAATCACACATTCAGGTTCTAAACACACTCCATTTTCACAACCATAATCACAACTATCAATAAATTCCTCAAAAATTTCTTCAAAACATTCTCCAACCCCACACCCAAAAACATGCAATGTTCTGTAAATATCATCATCAACACAATATCTATCCTCAGAATAATTATCACCACAATCAGAATCTAAAACACATTCAGGTTCATTACAAATTCCATCTGAACATCCAAATGCACAATTCTCTACTTTTCTTTCATTAATTTCACTCTCACAACTACCACTACTACATTCAAAATCTTCATATTCTTGATAAGCATCTTCGCCTATACAAAACCTATCACCAATAAAACCATCATCTCCACAATCATCATCAATCACACACTCCTCCATACAATCACCATTAGCACAACCATACACACAACTTTCAATAAATTCATTCACAATTAATTCTTCACAAACCCCATTATTTAATTCACATCCAAAATCATGTAATGTTCTATAGATATCATCACCAACACAAAAATCATCAGAGTAGTAATCACATCCACAATCACTATCTTCATCACATTCACGCTCAGGAACAGGATCAGAACTTTCAACTCTTTCACATTGATAATTAATACAATACTCACCATAATTACAATCATTATCTATTAAACATTCAGCATCAGAATTATTATTTAAAAAATCATTAAATTCATCTTCATCAGAACCATCTCTAAATGGACTATCTGAACTATCTCCACTCTCAAATCTATTTTCAGAATAATTATTATTTGAATCACTACTTAATAAAATAGTCTCATCGTCATCATCATCTAAATTTGAATCCTTAAATTCTAAACTCTCATCAGATTCAAAAACATTCTCAACAAATAATCCTTCATTTTCTTTATCAACATCAGAATACTTAACACTCTCAACATCAAAAACTCCAAAGCCATCATTCAAATATACTACACCAGAAAATATAACTACCATTACTAATAATACTAAAAGTATTGATGCAGTGTTATTTTTCATAACCACTGATGAGCGACATGACTTTTAAAGCTTATTATACTCCTAACTATAAGTTATTTTACTACCGATTAGTTTAACAAATTAAAAAAAAGAGTGAAAAAATTAAATCACAATAAAATTTATAAACAATTTATACCTACTCCAATCATGAAAACAAATACTATTGAGCTACAAAAACCAGAAATATTAAGGGCTAATAAAACATTAAGATTAGTCAATAGTTTAATTTTACCTAGGGATTTCGCAGTTGTTGGAAGTTTTGCTAGAATGACATTAGGAAATCCTGCAAACCCATTTTGTAATAAATCAGATATTGACTTTGCAGTATACAATAAGGCTACAGAAGAAATTGCAAGAAAATTAATGAATTCTTCTTATTTTGAAGGATTATTAGAAACTGATGATTATAGGCTTAATCCGGGCTCACATTTAGAATTTAAAATTAGAGGCCCAGACACAACACCAGTCCATATTATAGGTTCATTAAAACCTCATCATTTTAGAACAGCTAAAAATATTGGCGGAGTTAATTATATTGCAACAGATTATTTTCAATTAAGATAATCTATTTTAAAATATCAATCTCCACTTCTTCTAACAGCTTCTCTTGCTTCAAGTTCTGTATCTATACAATACTCTCTAAATCTATAAAATTCTCCCATCACAGGCATTTTTTTAACAAATTTTACAAAAGTAGAGGATTGATAATCTTCTCTAATTCCTTCAAGCGTCTCATCAGATTTAGATTTTAAATGTCTACGACTATAGTCTAACACTTTACCAATATCTCTTACAATTCTTCTAGCTTTATTTTTTCTTCCAAACATATTAGAGAATTAAAATAGTAACTTAAAAACCTTCCCCCCACAAACCCAAACACCACTAACAACCATAACTAGTCTTAACAACACTACTCTCAAAAATCTCAAATTGAGGGCAAAGCCAATCATCATTATTATTAGATGCGAGAGTGCAAGCCTTTGTTAAAAAACTATGTTTAAATGATGCTCTATTCTCAAATGAATCACCTTCAAACCCCTTAACTAAATCAAATACTAATTGAAAACTTACAGAATCAATATCAACACCAATTACCTCAACATCACAAACAACTTCATTACCTTCTTTACTACATTCAGGACTACTTTCAGCAGAATCAAAAATCAATCCTTCAGGTATTTCATCATAAACTTTTCCAAAACCAAAATAAGCAATATTAGGACTCTTCACAGTTATATCATAAATTATTTTATTCCCACAACCAATATCACTAGGCCCTCTTTTGATAATATTACCGTTATTATCACTAGGTTCAGATTTACCATTAATATTAACTTCCTTACAATCAGGATCATGCTTTTTCTCTGAATTATCATCAGGAGTTGCACAACCATCATCTTCAGGATAATCTATCTTACCATCTCCATCATTATCTTTTCCATCAGAACATTCAGGTATCTTTCCCTTACAGACTAAATCAGTAATCCAACTATTTTTATCTTTAGCAGAATCTGAATTAGTATATTGAAACTCTGAACCATCCCAGTAAAATACACAATTATTATGAGGAGTATGATAATTACATTTACCAGAAGGATATAAGGGCTTTCTTTCACCATCATGACATCCCGCATCAATTGCATCATAATAACCAAAAATATTACAAACTTTTTCAGTAGTTACATGCAATCTATCTTTAGCAATATTTTCACTCCATCCATTACTATTAGAACGCAAGATTCCACCATAACTTCCAGTTAATGAGCACTTTAAATCATATTCAGATTTATTAGCAATTAATGTTGAAATAGTTCCAGGAGCAGTATTTCCAAAAGATTCTTGGAAATTATTATCACGACTTAATTCAGTCAAACCATCAATTAATCCATCTCCATCATCATCTATTCCATTATCACAAATCTCACAAACACCATCATCAATTAATCCATTACAATCATTATCTTTTCCATCACAAACTTCAACCTCACCAGGATTTATTTCATCATCTCTATCATTACAATCTTTTTCTTTTCCATCATCTCCAGTCTCTCCAGGATTACAATCATCATAATTGTCATCATCATCATCTTCACAATCACTTAAAATACACTCACTATCTGCACAACCAAATTCACATTCTTCAATAATTTTCTTAGTAACTTCTGAAGAACACATTTTTGAATTACACTCAAACTCTCTAAAAAGTTGACGAACATCATTATTTTCACAAAACCTTTCTCCAATAAACCCATCATCACCACAATCAGAATCAATATCACATTCATTCAAACATTCACCATTAGCACAATCATGCGCACATTCTTCTATCTTTCTTATACCACCCATAGAAGTACAACTTGAATCAATAGTCCCAGGATTATTACAGATTTTAGAAGCATATCTTTGATAAATATCATCACCAATACATATAAATGGATCTGCCCAACTATCACCACAATCTAAATCTCTAAAACAAGCAATACTGTAATCTCCTTCATAATCATCTTGAGGATTATATGTTCCAGAGTCATAAGGGTCATCCCAACAACCAGGATCTTGCTCATCAATTAATTCATCTCTATCATTATCTGTATCATCACTACATTGATAGATAATTTCAATACATTCTCCATCAACACAAGTATCTGCACACTCTTCTACTCTTCTTTCATCAATATCACTTTCACAACTTCCCTGATTACAACTAAAATCTTCATATTCTTGATAAGCATCATCACCTATACAAAATCTATCTCCTATAAACCCATCATTACCACAATCAGAATCTCTAACACATTCATCTAAACAATCACTTCCAGCACAACCATATTCACATTCTTCAACTAGGCTATTCTCAACTTCTTGATTTTCAAAACAAGAACTGCCTCCACTTCCACTACACCCTCTATCATAACAATTCCTATTATGATAAAGATTATCACCTACACAATGATTACCACCCCAAGCATCACACTCATCTTCCCCACAATCTTCAATTAAATTATTATCAAAACTAATATCACAAAAACTATCCACTTCCCCAGCATTCACACAAATAGATGTTTGAAATCTTCCAAATATATCATCCCCAGAACAAAATTCATTTCCAACAATACCATTAATACCACAATCAGAATTTAAAGAACATTCAATATCAACACAATCTCCATCAACACAAGTATCTGCACAATCCTCTACTTTTCTATCATCAACTTCAGAAGAGCATTCCCCACTTAGACTACATTCAAAATCTTCATATTCTTGATAAGCATCATCCCCTATACAAAATCTATCACCAATAAAACCATCTGTACCACAATCTGAATCAAGTCTACATTCATTATTACAATCTCCATTAGCACAACCATATTCACATATTTCAACTAAGCTATTTTCCAAATTTGTCTCACCCACACAACGATTTCCTAAACAACTATTATCATGGCAATTTCTATCATGATAAACATCATCTCCTACACAATAATCATTACCCCAAGCATCACAATAATCTGCATCACAATCAGAATCTAAAACACATTCAGGTTCATTACAAATTCCATCTGAACATCCAAAAGCACAATCCTCTACTAGATTCTCTGTAATGCTCGAAGAGCATTCCCCACCCTGACAACTAAAATCTTCATATTCTTGATAAGCATCATCGCCTATACAAAATCTATCACCAATAAAACCATCATTACCACAATCAGAATCTCTAGAACATTCATCTAAACAATCTCCATTAAAACAACCATAAACACATTCATCTATTTTCTCACTATCAACACTCAAATCACTTTCACAAGCATTATTAATACAACCATTATCATAACAATCTCTATCACGATAAACATCATTTCCTATACAATAACTAGCTTCCCAGGCATCGCAGTAGTCCGCATCACAATCAGTATTTCTAGAACATTCAGGATCTAAACAATCACCATTAGCACAACCAAACTCACACTCTTCAATTAATTCATCAGAAACACCATCAAAACACATACTCAAACTAGTCCCAGGATTAGAACATGTAAACTCTTCATAATCTTGATACAAATCATCCCCAACACAATATCTATCATCAATAAACCCATCATCACCACAATCTAATTTACTAAAACAATTAATACACTCACCACTAACACACCTGAAATCACAAATATCTTGCCTAACAGCTTCTCTATCTTCTTCACAACGACTATTAGCACTTCCAGCATTTATACATTGATAACTTAAATAATCTTCATAAGAATTTTCATTTATACAATATTTATTTCCAGTAAAACCATTTATACCACAATCAGAATTTAAAGAACATTCAACATCAACACAATCTCCATCAACACAAGTATCTGCGCAATCCTCTACTTTTCTTTCATCAATTTCACTTTCACAAACACCACCAATTATATCACAACTAAAATCTTCATATTCTTGATAAGCATCATCACCTATACAAAATCTATCACCAATAAAACCATCTGCACTACAATCTGAATCTCTTACACATTCAGGTTCATTACAAATTCCATCTGAACATCCAAAAGCACACTCTTCAACTCTCCTTTCATCAATTTCACTTTCACAAACACCACCAATTATATCACAACTAAAATCTTCATATTCTTGATAAGCATCATCACCTATACAAAATCTATCACCAATAAAACCATCATTACCACAATCAGAATCAAGCCTACATTCAGGATCTAAACAATCTCCATTAGCACAGCCATATTCACATATTTCAATCTTCTCACTATCTGGAATTGTTTCCATTCCACAAGTGCCTCCATTACAACTATTATCATAACAATTTCTATCATGATGTAAATCATCACCTATACAATAACTAGCTTCCCAAGCATCACAATAATCAGCATCACAATCAGCATCACGAACACATTCAGGACAAAGAACATTAATATTTCTAATAACAATATTATCTAAAGGATTAACATCTCCAATAATAGAACCTTCAATAGTCACATCAAAATTACCTTCTCCAGAAAGAGTAATATAAGGAGATAAAGAACTCCTATAAGAACTACTACCTGAATTTAAATCATCAATATTACTTATCGAAAAACCATCACCATTAACATCACCTGTTAAACTAACATCTTCTTGATAATCACCTTTATTTTCAACTTTTATTTTTGCCTTAATAACATCCCCACACATTAAAACATCTCCATCTAAAATATCACTTCCATTTACATATTCTAAAAAAATACCATTAACAGAATCTGTAAAATCAACAAAACCAACATCATGTTCTCCATCAATACAATCACCATTAACACAACCAAAAGCACATACTTCAACTAAGCTAGATTCTACCTCTTCCTCCTCAAAGCAAGTGCTTCCACTACAACCCCTATCATAACAATTTCTATTATGATAAACATCATCACCTAAACAATAATCAGCTTCCCAAGCATCACAAGAATCAACACCACAATCTAAACTTAATTGAGGAGTAGTTGTATTTACACAAACAGCATTTAACTTACCTGCATTAACACATTCATAATCAACAAAAACATCAAATACGTTTTCCCCAGAACAAAACAAATCTCCAATAACACCATCAACACCGCATTCTAAATCATTAAAACATTCAATCTCAGGGTCTGTTTCATTATTATCTAAAGGATCATATGTTGAAGAATCACTAGGATCAACCCAACAACCAATATCACTTGCATCAATATCACTATCACCATCATTATCTACACCATCTTGACATTGAGTAGTTGCATCACCTTCATCATCATCTAAAGGATTACAACTCAAAGGATTATTAATATCACTCCAACAACCAGGATCTAAACAATCAATTAAATTATCTCCCTCATTATCAATACCATCATTACATTCTGGTTCAATACATGCACCATTTTCACAATCAAAACTACATTCTTCTACCAATTCAGCCCTTTCCTCAACAACACATTCAGATATCACACTACCAGGATTTTCACAAACACTTCCACTAATAGTTCTATAAACATCCTCACCAATACAAAACTCATCACCAACAACCTCTTCACCACATTCAGAATTATCATTACAACTTATAGAAACATAACCTATACAATCTTCAAATAAACCTACAGCTTCAGGAGTCCAAAAATTACTACTAGTTTGTCTCTCTTGATATGCAGTTAAACCAAAAAAACATAATTTCTCATTTATTGTCTTACCATTATATAATTCTCCACCTAAATTACCATAAGCAATCACAGCACCTAAATCACGCCCATTCCCAGTATATGAACCAGCAATATTTACTAATCCCGGAGCCATCCAATCTTGTTCACTAGTATTTGCTAGATAATAATAAGGAATAGAAACAGTGCTTCCAAGCCTATAAAAAGCATTTGTATAAACTTGTTTTATTTGTCCTGTTTCTTGCATCCTAACTTCTAATTCATCTGTTCCAGCCAAACTAGAAACCCTATTATTAACCAATCCCCATTCTTGAACATAAAAACTATTTGCAATAACAACTGGGAAATCACCCACAGGAATATACTCTTCTTTTTTTAATCTCTCATCACCAACAAAAATAAACTTATAATTTGAAAAATCATAATTTCTAGAAATATCACTCTCTTCAATTAATTCAACCTCAAGCCCCATATTCTCCATAACATTAATAGCATTATTATCTAACTTGAAATCTTTTCTATAGACATAAGCAACATCAGAAGCAGAAACAAAATCTACAAAAATAATCATTAACATCAAACATAAAATTAAAACAAGAAAAAATTTTTTATAATTAACATCCTCGACGCAATTAATACCATTATTTACAGCAATTTTATTTGCACCTTTTTTCATAAAATAAATAGACACAACTTCTATATAAAGTTAGGTTACCACTTTATGTCGGTAAAGTGAAAAAATAAATATAGCTACAAAATAAAATATAATCCCCAAAACAAATCCTAAACCCTATTAAGAAAATCGTGGTTGAGAATAAACTTCCCGACTAAACCCAAATAATAATTTTCCATCCTTAAAATGTAATTTATCCTGAGGATCTTCAGGATTATTATGAAGAATCATAATTTCTTGTTTTACTTCTGTTACATATCTATCAATAGATCCTTCAGCCCAGCCTCTTCCCCTCTCCCTATGATGCCCAGAATTTACTTTTTCCATCCATCCTCCCTCAACAGTCCTAAACCCTGCTCTCTCTTTTCTAGCCCGTAATCTTTTTTCATCATGTTTTGCAGCTTTTAAATTAGTATAATAAGTAAATGATGGATCTCCTGTTCCTTCGCTTAATTCATATATAAAAAAACTTCTAGGCCCTTCTTCTAATCCTAGTTCTTCAATTGTTTTTTTACCTATTCCCCTAGTCTTTCCCATAACTCCAAGTTAAATCAATACTTTAAAAACCTTTTCTTATTCAGGCGCTGTCTGAAAAGACTTAATTTAACTTAGAACTACTTGAATTTATATTTCTTCTCCCTCATAAATAGGGGGAGAAAAATTAAATTCTCCAAAAAGTTTACCAAAAAAACACTGTAAGCTAATAACCTCTAACTCAACCCTCTTCTCAAATCCAACAACAATTGCTAAAGACTTAGCTCATCGTCATCTTCTTCTTCAAGTGCTTCAAAGACTTCTTCGTCATCTTCTTCGTGAAGCTCTGTATTAGACATTTCATCTTTCATTTTGAATATAATAACTAATTTTTAGCTATTTTCCAACAATTAACTATTTTCAATAGTTAATTGACACCCTTAAATAAAAAAAATTTACTATATAAAGCTTGTTTTTCACTAATCAGTGAGGTTAAACCACAACAACATTTTTAAATGCAATTTTTAAAAAAAACAAAAAAACCATATCACTATTCAATAACTTTTTAAACCCAATCATACAACAATTCTTACATGAACAAAGAAACACAAAGAGAAACAGAATATCCAACATCATTAGCAGATATTTTAGATTCAAGTGAATTAATTTTAATAGATGGAAGTATTAATAGTACAGAATCATTCTTACCTTCAATCTATGATGCAAGAACTTTTTCAGGTTTAGATTTAGATTTATTAGAAAATGAAACTGATGCATTAAGATTAGTTATAGAATTTTTAAGAAATCCTAATGTATTCACAATTCCAGAAATAACACAAGAATCAAGAGGATATCATGAAGGAATACAAAGTAAAATAGAATTTCTTGCAATAAGAGAAAGAGAATTAAAAAAACCTCTTGGAAAAGTAAATAGGAATTATAAAAAATTTAAAAAACAAAAATGGAATAATTCAGACAGAAAAAATAGGAAAAGACAAGCATTAGAAGATTTAAGCATCCTAACCCAACAATTAACCCAAGGGCTTGAAAGAAGTGAATTAAGAATACAAGACCCAAGATATCAGCCATTAGTAGATATGGTAACATTTCTTTCAAAAGAATTAGATTTAAAGAACCCTACAAAAGATCATTATTATGATAATGTTCTTAAAAATCCTTATAATTCAAATGTAGATGAAAAATTAATTGCAACAGCATATTTAATTGCATTAAATTCTGTCTTACCACTAAAATCAACCCCACAAAACCAAAATAATGGTAATCCCCACAATAATGGCCATTCTAAAAATACTCCCTTACCCACAATTCAAAAAAGCATAACAATAATGACTGCAGATGGCGATTTAAAAAGATTATTAGGAGTTACTCCAGGACCCATGGCATCACCTGAGTTTTCTCCATATAATGGCAGTTTTAGAAGAGCAATAAAAGAACATAAATTTATGTTTCATTTTGGAGCTACAAACTATTATACTCCTCAAAAAGAATTTGAAATACATCTTACAGATACTCCTTTCAGAGTTTATAGGGGAAAAACTCAACAACAAAGCAATCAAATAAGAAACCAATTAGCAGATATGTGGAGAGATTTTGCAAGAGCTTATACTAGATAATAAAATAACTAATAAAAATAATTCTAAGCCCAATAACTTCCAACAAACATTTTTAAACCCCAAATTACCTTCAGTTTTACACATAAACTAACAATAAACCAATAAATAATAACAAACAACAAAATGCTTCCAAGACAACAAAAACTATATGAAAGACTTAAAGGCAGACAAGTACAAGAGGTATTAATTTCAGTAACTGGAGACTTAGCGAGATTAGAACCTGATGGAAAAACAATTCATAATCGGAAAGGAATTCAAAATGCACTCAAAACAAATGCTTATGTTTGTCAAGAATTATATGGGGAGAATTTAACATTAGAACAACTTAGAAAAAGAAAACCAACAATAAGTAATAATAGTATTGATATGATAGCAGAAGCCATAGTAATTTTCGGAATTACAATCTAAAATTCAAATCTCCCTATAATCCCAACAATTCTCATTAAAAAATCTCAAAAATCATTCATCTACGCCTGATTAGGCATTGTCATTCCAGCCTGACCCATTATTTTTAACAAAGTAGATTCATCCTTACCCTCTAATTCATTAAGAGAAGCATGCCTCCAAGGATGATAGTAAATCACAGGAACTTTATCCTTTTCACCTAATTGATGTAAGGGAATATAGTCTGGTTGAGGAATTAAACAACTCATCTCTAGAGCTACTTCTACTTTACCATTATTCACAACAGGATTTGCAAACCAATAAAATGGCTGATTATCATAATCTTCCCATTTAGAAGCAACATCCTCATAACATTCATCTCCACCAATCAGAGCATCATTAAGTTTTCTAAAAAGTGTTTGAATAGATTTTTCATTTCTTGAATCAAAATTAACCCTTCTTTCATCTTCTAATTCTAATGAAGGCCCAAATGCAACAACTTGTTCAGGAGATAAAACATATTTCTCCATCCCGCACCATTCAAGAACCCCAGGTTTATCCCAATTAAGACTATTTAACGCAATAACCTTTCTACCTAGTAAAGAATTCATATCTTCCCATGCTTCTCGGACATACAAGCTATTTCTTTGATATAACATAATCTCATCATAATTAGACCCTATTTAAGCATTTGTGTTTTCACTACTTTAAACAAATAAATGAAAATAATTTCACATACTTTTTTAAACCTAAAATTATCTTCAATCCCATCATAAACTAACAACAAAACAACAAAATGAACCCCAAACAACAAAATCTCTCGAATTAATTATAATTACCACAATATTTAAAAACAACAAAATAACCCCATTAATAACAACAGTAATAATTAATTAATCATAATATAATACAAAATGAAAAAAATACTTTATGTTTCAAGGCCAAATTATGTCCCATTAGGAGGGTCTCTAGTAGAATTTTTAAGAGATAAAGCAAAAGTCATTCCTAGATCTTTTCAAGAACAAGCATTATCTGAAATTGACCCTCCTGAAATATCTCCAGATTTTGAAGATGAAGATGAAATTTATTTAAGACATCTTTCAAATGATTATTCAGGAGTTTTTATAGACTCTTTAGAAATACCTTTATTAAAACCTCAAACTAGAAATAAAACTCAAAACCCTTATGAAACAGGAATAGAAATTGTAAGAAAAGCAAAAGAAAAAGGTCTTCCTGTAGTAGTTTTAACAGACCCCCTTCCTCCAGGAATTCAAAAAACATTAGAAGATTTAGAACCTGATGCAGTATTTACACACCCTATAAAAACTCAAGATTATATCCCTCAAACAAGAAGAATTTTTGGATTAGATTAACCAATCTCCCAAATCACCCATCAATCTGATAACTCATCTTCATCGCTTCTCCTCTTTTGAAATAACCACATTTTACACAATAATAATGATATGCTAACATCCAGTCAGAACCTTTAACATCACTCCCACCATTACCAACCTCATCCCCCACACCACTAATCTCTTCAGCAAACAACAACCCTTGACTACAATCAGGACATTTAACATCAGCACCCTTCCTATCAATAACCCTCCCACCAGTAACACAACTTCCCCTCAAAAGCCCCTTCAACTTCTCCTCAAATTTACCTTCTAATGCCATACTTATAATTATCAAAAAACATTATAACCCTTTACAATATAGAATATATTCTGAAACCAAATAACAACAATCACCTATACTCAACAATCTTCTTAAACTTCTCAGCATCTAAACTTGCACCACCAACCAAAACACCATCAACACAATCCAACCCCATTATCCCTTTAATATTACCAGGATTCACACCACCCCCATAAACCACCCGAACTCCATCACCAACAGTCTTTTTAATAGATCCATGAATTCTAGCTATTTCATCAAGTGTAGGCGGTTCTCCCCCAATAGACCATCTAGGCTCATAAGCAATAGTAACACTCTCCATTTTATCAGAAGAAACTCTATCCAAACCCCGCACCGATTGGTCACTCAAAACACCCAAAACCATCCCCGCAGACCTATCCCATTTTGATTCTCCAATACAATAAACAACATTCAAATCATTCTCTAAAGCTGTTTTTATTTTCCTATTAAACAGATTATCAATTCTAATTTTATGAGCTTCAAGTTCTTCATAACTCCCTCTTTCTTCAGAATGTCCAACTAATACATAAGGAACTTCTAATCCCCTTAACCACAAAGCACTATCTTCTCCAGTATGACTTCCTTCTTCAAATTCACCAACCTTTTGACATCCGAACTCAATCCCCTTAGATGCAAGACGCCCTAAAAAATCATCAGTACTATTCATTAAATGTCCTAAAGGAAAACCAGACAAGAAAACCACCACATCCCTATCATCATTCCCAGCAACACCATCATTAAGATAACTCCCTAATAATTTATAAAGCTCATTCATTGAAGGATTTGTTTTAAAATTCGCACCAAAAAATTCCTTAATTTTAACCATACCCCAAAAAATATATTCAACTATTTATTATTAATTGTTCTTAAAGATATATTTATTCAATCCCAACAAAATTTAATCTACAACTACTTGAATTTACATTTATTCCCCCTATTAATAAGGGGGAAAAATTAAATTCTCAATCAAAAACAATCAAACATTACACTTTTCTTCTTAATTCATCATACTCTTCCTTACTCAAATCAATCTGATTAAGAATTGTTCTTAATAATCCCTTTCCCAAATCCTCATTCCCATGAACTGGAACAACAGTTCTTCTTCCATCACGATGTTTAAATCTTACATGACTTCCCTTACCATATATTTTTTCAAAACCCAAATTTTCTAATAATTTACAAAACTTCTTTCCAGACATAACAACTAATTTAACCATCAAACTAACTGAGATCTTTCAATACTTACTTTCTGCATCCCAACAAATCTCATAGGATTTACCTCTTCTTTATCTGCTTCCAAACAAACCTCAATAGCTTCCCTAATTCTTTCAATAACTTCTTCTAATGTCTTACCTTGAGTATAACATCCATCTAATTCAGGAACCTTTGCTACATAAATCCCATCTTCATCTTGTTCTATAAATACATTAAAATCCATTATCTGTTTCTCCATATTTAACATTAACAAATCTCACTTAAATAATTATCTATCCCAAAAACACACCCATAATCCAAATCAAGCTACACTAAAAACAACATCATTCATCAAAAGATTATTACCAACTTCATCAATAACATCAAAACTTAAATTCTGTTCACCAACTCTAAAAGATTTCCTCTTCTCACAAACATCATCTCTATCTAATCTAGAACAAAATCTTCTCCATCTAGGATTTCTATCATTATGATTAATATAGTTTATCTCATCAAAATTAGGATCACTAACTTTAAACATAAACTCAACCCGCCTACCATTAATAACATAATCAAACTCACTCACAACAGGAGCGCTTATATCAACCTCAACCATTCCAACTTTTTTACTCTCAATTTCATTACCTGCAATATCACTTAAGTTAAACCAATACGAAACCTCACTTCCATCATAATCAGTTAAGTTTACCCATTTTTCACATTCAGTATTTCGCCTATCTAAAAAACAATCTCCAACAACAACTTCATCTTCAACTCCCGAATCCACAACACTCAAATTCAAACTAACATTCCTAAACCCTACCGCATCATTCCCATATATCAACCAACTTTCAACAGGATTAGCTTCTTGAAAAGTCACAGAGAATACACCATCACTAAACTTCCTCCGCCGAGGCAAAGTCTTCCTAATCTTCGGATCTTTACTATCAATAATAAATTCAACAGTTTTCACAATCTCACCAGTTGGAAACACACCAATCACATCAAGAGTATGAGCTCCATCATCAAATGGCTTTCGCCTAACCCGATCCGCCCCATATTCATCACATCCCCTACAAAGAGTCCGCATCCTCCCACCATTATCAACATATCTAAAATAATCAACCTCACTATTCATACTTAAATTAATAGGAACCATTCGCGAATCATAAACAATCCCAGAAGCAGGAGAGATAACATCTATCTCACCAGCAAGAACATTTACTCGAACAGTCTGTTCAACATCAAGAGCCAAAACCCCGCCAAGAACAACCATCCCAATAATTACAGCTAAACTTACAAAAACCGATACTTCAATAATTTGTCTTCCTCGTTTTTTCATCATCTTTTTATTACCTTTTTTTCTTTTCTTTTATCTCTCTTCAAAAATATTATTGTTATCAACAATATTATTATTATTATTATTATGAATATAATCGCTCTCCTTTATATTCTTTTTTCTTCTTGAATATATAAGTTCAACACCAACCATTAGCACAACAGCGACAATGATTATGATTTTATAGTTATTTTTGCCTGCGCCGATTACGGCGCCTGTGATAGAGAATTTGTTTGTAGTTTCTTCGTTAGTAATGGGTTCTATAATGTTAGTATTCTCTTCAACATCTGGTTCAACAACTTCCAGAGTAACATCTACATCATTTGAAATAGTATTATTTGCAGGTGGTAAGGCAGTTCCGCCAGAGCTTGAGCCCGATGAGGATTGGGGTGGTGCAGAGGGGGTGCCTGGTTCTTCGATTGGAGTTTCAGCAATAGTTAATTTAACCCAAACTCCCATTTGAACAATTGAATTTCCTTGTTGTTCTTGACTAAGTAAAATAATCCCATGATATTCTCCAATCACAGAACCACTCATACAAACTTCAACTTCTCTCTCATCAACATCCAACTCATTATCATAATTAATATTTATTCCATGATCAACAGCTGAACTTTCAAAAAGTCCAGACTTCCATTCAACATCAACACTCTCCGCCCATTTATCAGTTATAGATATAGATGAGTCAGAATTAACATTTATTATTTGACAAATTTCTTCTCCAACATTAATTTCTTCAACAATTTCAGATGGAGAAAAACCAGTAGCTAATACAAATCCAGTATTAACTAATATTATTAAAAAAAATACAAAAATAAAAAAAATAAAATTTTGTTTCATGTTTTAACCAGTTACAGGAGGATTTGCAGTAGCAATAAAAGTTATTGTTCCAGTAGTATCTAAAGGAGCAGTTCCAGCAGGAACTCTCAATACTGATTGCAAAGTGTCTGTTCTAGTTTCATCAGCAGGAGCATCAGCTAAGAGTATAGTTTGAGCAACATTTAATTGACTTTCATAATCTGGATCTGTGTCTAAATTATAATAAATATTTTCAAAAATATTATCCACACTAGGTTCAGTTAATGTAATCGTTAAAAGTAACTCTACATTATTATTTGTACCGATTGTCACCAAAGTGTCTTTAGGGACAGATTCAGCTCCAGAAGATATTTGTCCATAATCTAATGTAACAGTATCTAATGTAAAATCTACAGTACCCAAAACTTCTACTTCAGGAGTTTGTTCAGCCATTACCATAGTAACACCAAACAAAATACCAAACACCATTAAAAAACTAAGTAGTTTTTTCATTTTTATCAACCTCCTTTCATCATTCTCTTTTTTATTGTTAATTAAAAGAGGTTTTGTTATATAAATATTGTCGTCGGTTTGTTGTTACTTTGGATGAATAAAAAACCATATTTTAAATAATTTCAAACCCCATTATCTTCATGAAAATCCACGACCTCCCTAAACAAAACCGCCCCAGAGAACGATTCCTAAAACAAGGCCCCGAAGCACTAAGTGATGCAGAACTCTTCGCCATCTTCCTCAGAACAGGAACAATAGGGGAAAATGTCATAGATATGTCAAACAGACTTTTAGCAGAATACACATTAGAAAAACTATTTGAATGCAGTCTAAAAGAATTGCAAGCAATCAAAGGAATTGGCCCGAGTAAGGCTATGCAAATTCTCACCATTTCCGAATTAAGTAAAAGGAGAGAATTAGTTAGCAGATATTCTTTTGAGTGAGAATTAGTAGTAAGGGATATGATAAGTTATAGAAATATTTAAATAATTGAAACTTGCCTTATTTCATATGGCAAAGTTTTTAGATACATTAGGAATTTCTAATGAGTTAGGTCAGATAATTAAAAATGCTAAAGAGAAATTAGTAATTATAAGCCCCTATCTCCAAATAAGCGATAGATTTAAAGAAATGCTTGAAGATCAAGACAGAATGAGAATTTATATTGATTTAATTTATCGTAAAAGCAATCTTCAACCTCAAGAAAGCAATTGGTTAAAGGGTTTGACCTCAGTTAGAACACGTATTTGTAAAACATTGCATGCAAAATGTTATTTGAATGAGAATAAGGCCTTGATCACTTCAATGAATTTTTATGAATTTTCTCAGGTTAATAATGAAGAAATGGGAATTGTTGTAAATAAAGATGAAGATCCAGAATTATATGAGGACATTAGTAATGAGGTTCAAAGATTAATCAGAAATAATGATGAAATAAAAGTGTCTGTAGAAAAAGTTCTTCCAAGAAAAAATAATATTCAAGTTGAAAAAGTAGAAAATGTCAAAAGAATTACTAATTTTGAGGGTCATTGTATTCGGTGCGATGATAAGATTAAGGTAAACGTTAAAAGCCCATTATGTCCAAAATGTTATAAAAGTTGGAGTAAATATAATGATAAAGATTATGAAGAAAAATTTTGTCATATGTGCGGTCAAGAAAATAAATCTTCTTTAAATAAGCCAATTTGTTATAGTTGTTATAAGAAAAATAAATAATTAGATCATTTTTTATAGTTTTAAGAATAATGAGGTTGAATAGAAAAATGGAAAATAAAGGCCTCTCTAAAACTGTAGGAGAAACTTATAGATTGTACACAGAAGGATTTTCAATTCCAGAAATTGCAAATCAAAGAGGTTTTGTGGAATCGACAATATATTCTCATTTTGCAGATTTAATATTAAACAAATTAATTGAATTAGATAAGATTGTTGAAAAAGAGAAAAAAGAGGAGATATTAGAAATATTAAAAGAAAATGATGTTGAAGGTATAAAAGAAATAAAAGAGTTGGTTAATGAGTCTATAACTTATGGGGAGATAGTTTGTGTGTTGGCATTTGTAAAATTACAGGGAAATAATATATTAGCTAACATAGTGGCTCCAGATATGAACAAATCTCAAAAGTCTGAGATATTCACTGTGGGAGAACTTACTAAATATATAAAAAATCTATTAGAATCTGATAAAAGATTATCTAATCTATTTGTTAAAGGAGAAATATCAAATCTAACTTTCCATAACTCTGGTCACACCTATTTTAGTCTAAAAGATAAAGAAAGTCAAATTAGGTGTGTTTTATTTAGACGGGTTGGAGAAGATCTTAAATTTAATCTTAAACATGGGATGAAAATTATTGTAAGAGGAGATATTGAAATTTATAAGCCACGCGGAGAATATAGTATAATTGTTGAAGAAATTCAACCAGATGGACTAGGCTCCTTAAATCTAGCATTTATTCAGCTTAAAGAGAAATTAGAAAAAGAAGGGTTATTTCGAAATGAATACAAAAAAGTATTTCCTAAGTTTCCTAAAACAATTGGAATCATTACATCGCCTACTGGGGCAGCAGTCCAGGATATGTTAAATGTTATAAAAAGACGTTACCCAGTAGTTAAAGTGTTAATAGCTCCAACACTTGTACAAGGAGAAGGGGCAACTAATTCAATTATTCAATCAATTAAACTAATGAATGAAGCCTCAGACGTTGATTCAATCATCTTAGGAAGAGGCGGAGGATCACTTGAAGATTTATGGTGTTTTAATGAAGAATCAGTTGCAAGAGCCATATTTGAATCAAAAATTCCCATAATTTCTGCAGTAGGACATGAAACAGATTTTACAATTGCTGACTTTGTTGCAGATTATAGGGCTCCAACACCTTCGGCTGCTGCTGAAAAAATTGTTCCAGATATTAAAGAAATACAAGAACATATCAATCACTTAGAAATAAGATGTGCCAAGTCCCTTTATCATAAATTAAGACTTTGTAGATCTAATTTAAATCAAATCATGAATAAATATGTTTTCAAAAAACCTACTGAATTTATACACTCAAACTATAGAGAATTAGACCAAATTGCATATCAATTACAAAATAATATTAAAAGAATGATTGAAACGAAAAGAAAAGATTTAGAAATTAATGAATCAAAAATTATCGCATTAAATCCTCAAGCAATCTTAGAAAGAGGTTATAGTATTGTAATGAATAAAGATAAAATATTAATAAACTCATCAGATGTAGAAAAAGGAGAAGATATAAATATAATATTGCATGGAGGTAAAATAGATGCCAAAGTTAAAAAAACCTGGAAAAACTAAAATGAAAGAAACAATATCTTTTGAAGAGAAATTAAAGCAACTTAAAATGATTGTTGAAGATCTAGAAAATGGAGAGATTCCATTAAAAGAGTCTATGGGCAAGTATCAGGAAGGCTTAGACTTCATAAAACAATGTCATGAAGAGTTAGAAAATGCTGAATTGAAAATTGAAAAGATCATGAAGAAAGAAGGGAAGATAACTACAGAGTCTATGAATGATTAGTAAGATTGGATGGAAGAAATAGTTTAAGTAGCTTGTTCAAATTAACTAATGTTATCTAAATAAACCTTTATTTAACTTCTTTTTTATTGTTTCAGTATTTAATTCTATTTTTTCACTATGCGATTCTATAGCTTTTTCCAAGAATCTTATTCTATTTGATAAGGTGGATTCTGACCTTTCAACCCTCTCAACAGTTTTATTAACTAAACTTTCAAGAATAGTTATTTGACCCTTAATTTCATCTACTTTTTTATCCATCTTAGATAAATTCAATTTAGAGGTTTTATTGATAGTTTCAATAGATTCATTTAGACTCTTTTTTATAATTTTATCAAAAGTATCTACTTTTTTATTTATTTTTTGAACTCCTTCATCAATCTTTGAAGGAGATAATTTTGAAGTGTTTTCTATTGTTTTAGAAGATTGTTCTATTAATTTTTTAGTTTCGTTAACAAACCCAGATAATGTTTTAGTAAGATTTGACAATTGTTCTTTTGAATCCTCATGAGTCTTTATTACGTCATTTAATTTCTTTAAACTTAACACTAATTCTTTTGCTTCTTTATTCATACCTAAAAATTCATTTTCCATTTTGTTCCCTAATGTATATTTTATCATTAATCTCTTTATAAATCTTTTTTATTAAAGTTAATTTGCCATATTCTAGAGATACCTGCCTATTATCGAAATACTCAATAAGTTCTTCAGTTAATTCGGGATCATCAATTTTATCTATTAATAATTTACATAACTCTAAACCTCTTTTTTCATTTATTTTAATAAATTGATACATTAACCAACTTAATATGGGATAAACTTCCCCCTTAGATAGATTGTAATTATTAAATGAAAGTACCATAAACTGTTTAATATCTCCAAATATCTTGTTAATATCCCTTTCATTAATTTTTACGCCAGTATATGCTCTTAATATGAATAATCCCATACTCTCTGGAAAATCTTCTAATGTCCTAGAAATTTGCCCAAATAATGATTTGAAATCAGAAATTGGCTTAATTGAAAAATCATTTAGATCACTTGAACCTTCAATAATCTCTCTAATTTGACCCATCATTTTAATAGTATTTTTTGCATTTGCGATACTAACTAGCTGTTTAGAATAAGTCCTCTTTAGAAAATTAGAAATATCTTCCCTAAATACCTTATCAGGATCATCAGATTTGCTCGCTTTTTCTATACTATTAAATATAGTTGCTAATGCCTGTCTTCTTCCTTTTTCATGATAATCATATACATAATCTAAAAACAAATTACAACAAAATAATATAAAATCCTTATTATTTAAATTAATATTACTCATTAATAATTCCTTCTCTTTTTTAGCTCTTAATTTATTATATTTTTTCACATAATTATAATAGTGGGTAATAATGTTCATTTTAGAAATCTCATTAATTTTTAAGCTAAATTCCTTTGATGCGTAATCTATACCATAATTAGTTATAGCACCTATTGCAGTTAATCTAAATATTGCTTTTTGTTTAGCTTTAAAAAGATCCTCTCCACTTAACCCTTCATTAATCTCCTCAAATTTAGATTTATGGGGTTGATACTCTTTTTCTAAATCTCCAATATCCTCAAGGATACCTTTGATTATGGATAATTCCTCTTTCTTTCCCTTAAAAGTACCATTATGAAAATTAAATAAACAACTAAAATCATCCCACTTCTGGTTCTGTTTACATAATTTACGAACTTCATCTAAGGATGTATTTGTATCCATTAGTTTTTTATTTCTTTCTTCATATTCTGATGAATAAATAATATAACATTCAGATTTTTCTCCATCCCTTCCTGCTCTCCCAGCTTCTTGATAAAATGCTTCTATTGAGGGAGGAAGATTAACATGGATAATATACCTAACATTGGGTTTATCAATTCCCATCCCATATCCCTTAGTAGCAATTAAAAGGGGAAATTTATTTTTTTGGAAATTACTTGCATTAATAATTCTATCATCTTCTTGAGAATGATAAGGTCTAGATATTTTTCCAAAATCTTCATTCATCTTTTCAACAAAAAAATCTACTCCTCGCGGATTTCTTTCATTATTAGATCTAACCGGACAAAAAATTATTCCACTTTTAGTTTGATTTCCATCAGTATCTAAGAGGGAATCAGTTTTTAACTTAATGGGCAAATCTTTTTTAATAAGTCCTTTTACTTTCAAATATTTTTCATTAGAATTACATTCGATTAGGTTAAAATGTAACTCTTTTCTATCAAAAGTTTCAGGACTAATTATGGCACCTTCTTCATAGACTTCCAAATCTTCCTTAATATCTATTAAAACATTTTCTGAAGCAGTTCCAGTTAATGCAATTAAAGGAGGAATAAATCCATCCTTATTTTCACAATATTTTCTACTATCTTTTCCAACACTAAGATAAGCAGGCCTAAAATCATGCCCCCATTCTGAAACACAATGCGCTTCATCTAAAACGATAAGTGAAATTAAATATTTTTGTGTGAATTTTCTTAGAGAATTCCTAAATTCTTGAATAAGGAATCTTTCAGGTGCCACATAAACTAATAAATATTGCCCATTATAGAATAATTTTTGTATTTTTTCTTTCTCTTGCCTGTTTTCTATATCGCCTGATACTGCAATAGCCCTACTAATTCCCTTCTTTTCCAAGTTCTCTACTTGATCCTGCATAAGTGATTTTATTGGAACAATTGTAACTGTAATTCCAGGTAATAAAAGTGTTGCTAATTGAAATATTAATGATTTGCCAGCTCCAGTAGGTAAAAGTGTTATTGTGTCTTTATTCATTAAAACTCTTTTTAATGAATCTATTTGTCCTTCTCGAAAAGATTCATAACCAAAAATATAATTTAGGAAATATTTCAGAGTTTCAGAGTTAATTTCAGAATTAATTTTAATATTTTCAATTTCTTTAAGTTCTTTAGAAATAATTCTCGGAAAAGAGATATCTTGTATAATGCATAGAGGTCTATTTGATTTCAGATTTTCATCATAGGTTATTGCAATATCCATATCTTCTATAGATACTAGCTTAATTTTTTCAACTTCTAATTTAATATTATATAATTCACATAATTTACAAATCAAATTTTTTAAATCAGTCAAAGCATCATTAATAATAAAATTAATCTCGGATTCAGTAAATTCACTAAATGATTTGGTATCAAAATAAAATTTTGTTCTATCTGAAAAATTAATATTTCCCTCAAATAATAACTCTAATAAAGTTACTTGAAACTGATGGGCAATTTTGAATGAATTGAGAAATTTATCATTTTCAGATTTTGTTTGAATATCTCTAGAAAGATTACTAAGTTCCAGTTCTAATTCCTGAAGGCCATTACAATTAAAGTTTTCAATATCTGGATTTCTGATTCTTATCTCCTTATAACCCCCTTCAGTTAATCTTTTTGTTCTTGAATCATCTTTTGATTTTTGTTTTTCGTGTTCTCCCCCATCTAATTCAACAACTATTTTTGATTTATTGGTTGTTATCAAAAAATCTACTCTTTCTTGTGAATCTTTCGATTCTGAAGTAATATCATAATTATAAACTAAACTATGAAAACTAACTTGTGGAACTACAAATCTCTTAAATGATTTCCCGAGTAATTTTGACAAAACCGATTCATAGAATTTCTTTTCATATCCTACCCCATCAAATTTAAAAGTTGATTCTTTAGATTCATTAACAAAATCGTATGCATACGGATTAAACATCCCATTACCCTTAAACTTTGATTTTAATCTGTTTTCTAATAAGGGAGATAATAATGTATATTCTCCCCTAGTTAATATTTTATGAGCAATTGATAAAATTGTTTTTTGTTCTGAAGAAACATCCTTCTTATAACATTTTGGGAAATCTAGTCTCCATTGGTTAATAAACCTATAATTACCAAAATCCAACTGGTTTTTTGAATCCAACATATTTATAGAATCAAGAATTTCTTTTGGAAGCGCTATTGATTGATGAAATATTGAAGTGTATCCCTCATTTCGCTCCCTTGCTTTTAAATCTATTATCTCGGCCATAGTAAAACAGGATAAATAGTCATTTATAAATATTGGCTACTAAGAAAATACTTATCAAAATCCCTAAATACTGCCTTTTTCTTCTAATCCTCCCACTCTCTCCACCCTCCAAAATTATTCCCTTTAAAACCTATAAAAATTTATAAACCTCTTATAACTATCATCTCCATGATAAAAAAAGAGATTAATGATTTGATTACTCAGAGTTTTGATAAAACTAATTATAAAAGATTACTTAAAGAAATTTTTAATTTTGAAATTAATAAAGAAGAACTAGTAATACCTGAAACATATAAAAGTAATATCAATGGGGCTGAAAAACTAGGAGAGTACTCCAAGAATCGAGAAAATATTCAATTTTTTATTGTTCACTCAAATAGAAATATTGAAAAAGCAAAAGTTTTTCACAGAGATTTTATTGCTAAAGAATTAATTCAGGATCATAAAGAAAATGCATTGGTTGTTTTTTATAATAAAGAAAAATGGAGATTTTCATTAATTACAATTAATTATGGTGAAAAAGATGGCAAATTTACTAAGGAAAAAGGAACCGCTCAAAGGGCCTCATTTTTAGTGGGGGAAAACGAAATTAATAATACTTGTAGCCAAAAAATTGCAGATTTAAAAGAAAATCCTTCTATTGAAGAGGTTAAAGAAGCATTTAATGTAGAAAAAGTAACTAAGGAATTTTTTAAAGAATATAGGAAGTTATTCAAAGAATTAGGAGAAAAAATGGAATCTCTTTATAAAACTGATAAAAAAATTAAATTAGAATTTGATGAAAAAGATGTAGATTATGTAGAATTTGCAAAGAAAACTCTGGGTCAGATAGTTTTTTTATATTTTTTACAAAAAAAAGAATGGTTAGGGGTAAATAAAAATGAAAAATATGGGTCTGGACAAAAAGATTTTTTAACAAAACTTTTTCATAATCAAGAGTGTAGTGATTTTTTTAATGATGTGTTGGAACCCTTATTTTATAATGGATTCAATAAAGACAGAACCAATAAAAAAGATTATTACTCTGCATTAGATCTTCGTATCCCTTTTTTAAATGGGGGTTTATTTGAACCCTTAGGTAATTATAATTGGGAAAAAACAGATATCCTTCTTGGGAAAAACATATTCAAAAACATATTCAAAACATTTAATGAATTTAATTTTACCATTTCAGAACATGAACCTTCTGAAAGAGAGGTTGCCGTTGATCCTGAAATGCTTGGAAAAATATTTGAACAATTAGGTGCAATAAATAAGGAAAATTTCACAGAATGGAAAAATGCAATCAATTCTGGAAAAAAATCTGAAGAAATGAAGTTCAATAAATCAAATGGAGTTTATTATACTCCTAGGGAAATTGTAAATTATATGTGTCAACAAAGTTTAATTAATTATATAGATACAAATACTGAAGAAAAGATTACCAAGAAAGATATAGAAAAATTTGTTTTATTAGGTGATGAGGCACAGAAAATAATTGAAGAAGAAGAAAGACATATAGAGGAGAGAGGGAGATTTAAAACTATAAATCAAGAAAATTCAATCCCCACCTCAATCAAAAAGAATTACACTCTAATAGATGATTTATTATGGAACGTAAAAATTTGCGATCCAGCAGTAGGTTCGGGGGCATTTCCAATGGGAATACTGCAAGAAATAGTAAGATTAAGAAGAATTCTTTCAGTTTTTTATACCTCTTCTGAAAAAGAAAAAAGAACCCCTTATGAATTAAAAAAAGAGACTATTGAAAATTGCATTTATGGGGTAGATATTGACCCCTCTGCAATAGAAATAGCAAAATTAAGATTTTGGTTATCTTTAGTTGTTGATGAAAAATTTGAAGAAGATAAAATTAGGCCCTTGCCCAATTTAGATTTTAAGTTAATGCAAGGAAATAGTTTGCTGGAAGAATTTGAGGGAATTAAACTTTTTGATAAAATCCTTTTAGAACATAGGGAAAAAGGGATTTCTGGAATAGAAAAGATTGAAAATAAAATAAAAGAAGTTAAAAACCAAATAATAGAAGCCAGTAAAAACAACATAGAAAAAGATAAACAAATAAAAGAATTAAGAAAATTAGAACGAAAAAAGCAAACCTTATCTAAAAAAGGAGGAGGTTCAAACCTTACATTATTTATGAAAAATTCTGAAATCAAGAAAACTATTTTAAAATCACTTCAAAAAAGATTATTTGACGAAAATGATGCTTCTGAAAAAGATAAAATAAAACACAGAATTGATAAAGCGATTTGGGAATTTATAGAAACAACATTAAAAGAAGAAAACAGACAAGAAGATTTAGAAAAAATTAAAAAAGAATGGGCTAAAAGAAAAAGAAATTTTTTCTTATGGGAATTAAACTTTATGGATGTTTTTGATAGAAAAAACCCTGGTTTTGATATTGTTATAGCTAATCCGCCTTACATACAACTACAAAAAAATGAGGGAGAACACACTAAATTATATAAAAATAATAATTTTGATTCTTTTGATAAAACAGGAGATATATATTGCCTTTTTTATGAATTTGGAGTAAATCTTTTAAGAATTAATGGTGTTTTATCTTTTATCACCTCTAACAAATGGATGAGATTAAATTATGGCAATAAGTTAAGAAATTTTTTCATAACTAAAACTAACCCCATTTTACTTATGGATTTAGGGTCAGGAATTTTTGATACTGCAATTGTTGATACAAATATTTTATTTTTAGAAAAAAATGATAATAAGAATCATATCTTCGGTTGTTCTTTAGCTAACCATTCTTTAGCTAACAATTCCATCCCAGATTACATTGAAAATAATAAAGTAAAACTAGAAACTCCATTAAACACTTCCTGGAAAATACTCCCTAAGAGAGATCAAATGTTAATTTTAAAAATAAGGCATAACAAGATCCAATTATCTGAGAGAGATATAAAAATGCATAGGGGAATTTTAACAGGTTATAATGATGCCTTTGTGATAAATCATGATATCAAAAAGAGTTTAATAAAAAAAGATCCAAAAAGTAGAGAAATTATTGTGCCTCTCTTAAGGGGTCGTGATGTTTCAAAATATTTAAGGGGCATATTTAATTCATATTTAATTAATACTCATAATGGTGTTAGGAGAGGTTCTGCTAGAATAAATATTGAAAAATATCCTGCAATAAAAAAGCATTTAGACAAATTTTATGATAAATTAAAAAAACGCCAAGATAAAGGCGATACACCTTATAATCTCAGATCCTGTGCATATCTTTCTGAATTTGAAAAGTTTAAAATTGCCTTCCCTGTAATAAATAGAAAATGGAAATTTGTAATAGTTGATAAAGATGTTCAGATATTGGCTCCGATGCGTTTCATAACCACTTCAAATTTGAACGAATTAAAATTTATACAAACAATTTTAAAAAGTAATGTTATAAAATATTATCATAAGATTAATGGTCCCATGCAGGATGAAACTGGCTATCAAATGGATAATTGGTTTGTTGAATCCTATCCTTTTCCAAACATTAATTCAGTTTTACCAAAACATTTTATAGAAAAGGTTGATAAAATCCTAAACCTAACAAATGACAAAAAATATTTTGAAGACCAAGAAAAACAAAAAAAAGTTAAAGAAATAGAAAAAGAGATTAACCAAATGGTTTACAAATTATATGGATTAACTCCTGAAGAAATTAAAATTGTAGAAGAGTTTGAAAAATGAATCTTAAAGAAATTATATTTACTATTCTTATGTTTTTTATTGGATATGTTCTAAAATCCGCATTTAAAGAATCACTTTGTTCAATTAATTCATTAGGATGTTTTGTAGGATTTGTTGCGTATACCTTGCCAGTAATTATTATTGGAGTTTATTGGTTAAATAAAATATATCCCTCTTTAGAAAAATTGTTGAAATAAAGAGAATTAAACCAAATTAAACAAACCACTCACTCAAAATTATTTCTTCGGGCTTATCCTTATTATCCTCTTCATTTTCCTCTATCCTATATTTCTTAAAAAACTCTTTTGGAATATTCCCCATTAAGAATGTATACGCTTCAACATTATCTAATTTAACGACTTTCTTCAAAGATTTTGAGTCAGGAATCTTTTTTTCTTTTAACAAATCTTCAATTTTTTCCAACATATCTAATTCTTTTTCATACAATCTTTTATCTTTTTTCATTAATACTATTTTATTCATAATTATCTTTGCATTCCCTGTTAATCCCGCACCCATTTTCTTTTTTGGTTTACAATCTTCCAAAAATTTCTCCCTTAACTTAGCAAACTTTTTATAAAAATCTTTTTTATCTAAATTAATTGATTTTTCATTTTTTTCTGCTTTAATAATTTCGATTATTTTCTCAAAATCTATCACTTCTCCAACCTCATTTTTATCATAGGAATATGCGAATTTAAAATTCCCTTTCTTAAAAAAACTAAAAAGCTCTGAATTTTTCTTTTTTCTTCCAAGTTTTATTTTCCCAGGCAAACTTTCAATTTTCTTAAATAATTCTCGATTATTTTCCCTTATATTTCTAATAAACATTCTTTCAGTATCTTCCATTGTTGTTAAAGAATCTTCTTGTTGAACAGAAGACTGAAGACGTTGAAAAAATTCTTTATGACTAAGAATTTCCTCATCTTCAAAAAGAAGTTTAGAATCATTCCCTAGAAGCCTAATAAATGCCTTTATTTTTTCTTCTGCATTTTCTTGCAATTTTATTTTATCATTAATTTTTTTTGCAGGAAAGAAATTATAGGTATTAATTTCATTAAAAGGTAAATCTTTTGCAACCCTATCAATTCTTCCAACTCTTTGAATGACTCTAACGGGATTCCAAGGAATATCATAATTTAAAACTTTATTTGCACGATTTAAATTAACTCCTTCAGATAAAGTATCTGTTGAAATTAAAACATTATAATCGTTTTTTTGATTCTTTGAAAAATGATCAAAATTTTCAATAACTTCTTCCTTTAATTTTTCTCCAGAAGAACCTGAAAAAGTTATAACATCCTTTCTATTGAGTTCTTTTTTTAGATAATCAATAGTATCTTTTGATTCACTAAAAACAATTATTTTCTTTTCATTTTCTGGAAGTTTGTTCAAAAAATCCCTAAAAGAATTTAATTTTGGGTCAATTTTAACTTTTTCCCATATTTCTTGAATCTTTTTTAAATTATTCAAATCAGATTCTAATAATTTCCTAAAACTTGGTTTAAATTCTTTTTTGAGATATTTTTTACCTTTTTCATTTTGAACTAATTTTTCTATCTCCTCCCACCTTTCACCTTCAATAAAATCAAACACCTTTGCATAATAATCCTCACTTACAACAATAAATCCTTTTTCATCATAAGATTTTATTGAGGCTTCATAATGCCTTATAAATCTCTTAACAGATTCTCTAAATGCATGAAAACTGCTTTCTAGTCTCTTTGCTACAAGAATTTTCATAAAATGTTTAATATTCTTCTGAGGAGTTTTCTTGTTTTCATCTATATCTTTTTTTAAGTAAAGTATTGGAGCATACCTACAATACTTCATATTCTTTTCATCTAAAAGTAATTCCAAGGTTTCTTCAAAAATTCCATCTAATTTTTCATCAAATTCATAATATAATGTCTTAGGAGTATTAACTTTTGGAAATCTAAGGCCTTGTTTATCCATATCTTGAGAAAATAATTTTTTAATATCCGACCTAGTCCTTCTTATCATGACCTTTCTTAAGATCCTATTTCTTATATCATCAGAAATTTTTTTAAGTTCATCCAAATATTCTTTTCGAGATATTTTTTCTTCGTTTAATTCTTTTTTTAGTTTTACCCTTTTAGATCTAATCTCTGTAAAATATCTATCTAAATCTTTAATGCTTGGATGAAATTTAGCATTCTTCATCGGCGTAAATAATGCAATTTGATTTTTTAAATCATCTGGGCGATTATTTAGAGGGGTAGCAGTAACTAAAATAACATTTTTCCCTCTACAAATAGCAGAAAGTTGAGAATACATTTTAGTATTTTCATTTCTAAATCTATGGGCTTCATCAATTACAATATTATCATAATCATCTACACCCTTTCTTAGAATTTTATCTAATTTACCAATAGATTCAAATTCTCCTTTATTTCTAAGAATTTCAAAACTATCAAAGACATTTTGCCAAGATCCGGGATTTTCTTTATTTACTAACATTGGAGGTGCAATTACAAGAGTTTTTCCAGGGAGCTCTTTCATTAACATTGTAGTTATAAATGTTTTACCCAAACCAACTACATCTGAAATAAAAACACCACCATATTTATTTAATATTTTTCTTGCCCTTCCCACTGCATCTTTTTGATAATCTAAATCCATTAAATGAGTTGGGGCAGAAATCTTTCTTTCTTCAAAATCCAATTCATCTTTAAAATACTCTTGAAGGAATTTTAAATAAAATTCATAAGGAGTTATATCTTCTCTAAATTGACTATTTTTTTCTATAGTTTGAACATGTAATTCAGATACATCTACAGAGTGGTTTTCCCATAAATCATCAAAGATTTTTTTAATTTCTATGTAATCTTCCTTATCTTGTAAAAAAACATTAAATTCAATATTATCTTCCAACCCCGCTTTAGTCAAATTACTTGAACCCGTTATAACTGTCCCTGGTTGTAATTGCCGAGAATTATTTTTATCATAAGTCATAATGTAAACCTTCGCATGAGTCCTATTCTTACAAGCTCTAATTTTTAATTTTCTACTTTTTATCCAATTCTTTAATTTATTTACTCCCTCTTCAACATCTAACTTAAACTCTGCAGAATCAATATCTTTCAATGTTTGTTTTTTATGCTCTTTTTTTATTTCTTTTTCTGTAAGTTCATTAATGGATTTTATTTCATCATAGAATTTATCATCCATAGCGATTCCAGTAAGAATCTTAATCTCTTCTACATTTTCTAGATAATCATGTATTTTGTAAAAACCGCTTTTGTAAAGATATGCTACAAGACAATCAAATTCCTTACTGGAAGATAATTGTTCAGTCAATATTGGAGAAAGTTTATTTTCTTCCTGGTTAGTTATAAATGATCCCATGTTCTTATTAAGATATTTTAATTTTTAAACTATCCTTTTCTTCTCCAATCTGCCAAAAATACATATCTATGATTTTCATAGGAGTATAATCTCCTGCATTATACTTTTCTTTTAAGTCTCCCCTTAATTCATTGATATCTTTTTTATACTTATCATAAAATCCTAATAATTCCTCAAAAGATTTATTTTTATTAAAATTCTTTCTGATCTTCTTCTCATCACTCAAACCCTCCATAAAAAATCGGTCATATGCAGGAATGCACCCCATGGTGCCTAATAAAATCTTTGTGATTAAAGTATAAGAAATTTGATTTCCTTGCAAATATCTTTTTTTAGTTCCTTCCAAATCCGGATGATTTTTAGTGGTCTCTTTAATTTTTATAAGTACATTTTCAATTTCTTTATAAATTTTAGAAAATTTTTCTATTAAATCTTCGCTTTTATTTAAATTATCTTCAATTTCCCAAAGAATAGAATATTCTTTTTTTAAAATAATTCCAACTATCTCTTTAAAAATAGTATAATCTTTTTGCAATATGAAACTAGAACCTCTATACATTCCCCAACTAGCTAAATAAAATGCTAAATGTAATTGAGCTAAATCTAATTCTTCTTTATCTATTTCTTTATCCTTAATTTTCTTAAAGAAATTGTAACAATGTTCCCAGGATTTATAACGGTGATCTGGAATAGAATTTATACTTTGATAAAATTTTTCTACATTATTGGTGATTTCATTCATCTTCTTTGTCCTTCCGCTTACTTAAACTTAACCTAAAACTCTTCTCTAACTCAACCATTTTCTTTACATCTTTATCAACTTCTCCCTTGATTACTTCGCTATTAACCTTTGCATAACTTAACATATTAAAATCATCCCACAATCCTTTATCCTTCAATAACTTAACAAGTTTTTCTTTATCTTCTCCCTCAGGCATAATTATCTTATCAGATTCTTTTACAGAACATTTCTTATTACTCCCATAAACAACATCTATATCAAACTGCTTTGCATAAGCAATTAATTTTTCTTTAAAATCTGCATCTTGTTTTTTCAACTCCCCTAATTTCATCTTAATCTCAGAAAACTCATCAACTAATTTAACACCTTCATCTTCCTTGAATTTCTCAACTTCCTTAATTTTTTCAAGTTCTGCTTCATGTTTAAAACTAGGACACATTGCCTTATAATCACAATAATCACAAAGCGCATTCTTATTTCTTGGAAATTCTGTTGCAGATTCTATCTCTTTAATCTTATCACAAACTTCTTTCTGCAATTTCTCTAATTCCTCATCACTTCTTTCAGACACAGCATCTTTATTAAAAGCAAGCATATGCCAAACTAATTTAACAGATTTAGCATCCTTAAATTTATTTTTAACCCAAATAGAATAAAGTGCAAGTTGTCTATCATTATCTGCTTCTTCTTGATCTTTCATTCTAGAATTTGTTTTATAATCGCAAACAAAATAATTCCCCTCAGAATCACAGCCCAATTTATCAATTCTAACATGCCATTTGTTCCCATCAGGCAAAGTCATTCTATCTGTAGTTTCTAATCCTAATATGGTAAGTTGGTCAAAAGGTTCCATTCTATCATAATAATCAGAAATAAATTGCTCTCCCATTTTCCTATAATTCTCAGAATTAACACCTTCTTTCTCTGCTTTCACAATCAAAATATCATTAGAATATCTTCTCTCCCATAATTCATTATAATCTTTAATCAAATTTGCTTTAGATATTTCCTTTTTAAATTTTATATCTTTATATAAACCATCCAATGCCTCATGAACAATACTCCCTAAGAAAGCTTCAATAGTATCAGGAATTTCTGGTCTAATCTTATCAATATACCTCAATTTATATTGGTAAGGGCAATTTTCATAAGTGCCTAATCGTGAGTGTGAATAACATGTCATCTTACTAACAAATACCAACCCAACTATATAAATCTTTCTAATTGTAACCCCTTTATAGTTACAGCAGAGTATAAGAACTTCTACCAAATCACTTCAAGAACCCCTCATTTATACTTTTGTTTCTCAAACATCTTCTTAAAAGTCATTCTTTTTTCAGCTTCACAAAAAGTTATTTTAAATTGTTCAAAAAAGCCTGCACGCCCTATAATAATATTATCACTTTTTTCATTAATAAGGATTGGCAAGGTATATTCGCGTTCCTCTCTATTTTTTCCAAAAATAATATTAATATAACCTAAGTCAACTTTTACTTTATCATTAGATATTCCTGTTAATTCATCTTCTCCGATTTTTTTTACCCCTAAAAAATCTGCAACTTCTTTTGGGAGTACAGTTAAATCTGAACCACTATCTAAAATTCCAAAAAAACCATACTCTTTATTATTTCCAATTAATGTGAATGGAATAAGCGGTCTATGGGTCTTTCTTCCAGACTTTAATAAAACTGGCTTATATTTAAAAGAAAAACTCATTTTAAAAAATTAAAAGATCTGTTTCTGGAATTTTTCCAATTAAAGGTTTTTTGTTAGGATAATTTTTTTTAACCCCTTCCATTAACTCTCCAAAAGATTTATTTTCTAAGACAACAGAGTTATCAATTATTGCAATCCATTTCCCAGAATATTTCATCAAATCCTCCTCAGATAATGATTCAAAATTAGAATTTATTTGTTGTAACATTTTGAATAATAATAGAGAGTTACTAATCTATTTAAAACTTGCCCCTCACAACTAAAACAACCCCAATCCCCACCACCAAAATAACCAACCCCAATAATAAAATCACACCCACCACACCAAAAACCTAACTATAAGTATCCCGATAAACATAGGGTAAATCCAACTCAGAAATAATATGCTTAACCCATTCTACAGTATGATCATCTGAAGGGGCACCTGCTAAAAAAGAATCTCTCGCCCCATTTGTACCAGTAGAAGAACCAAGGAATACGTAGTTTTGTCCCACTAATGCTTTTTCTAATGCTCCTGCTTTTGTTGGAGTTATTTTCTTTTTATTTCCTTTAGAATTCAATTGAAATCTGTGATAAATCATAAAGAAAGACTTAATAAAAAATATTTAAATATTTATATTCTTCAATATACAAAACTATTCTCCACTCCTCCCACCAAAATTTCCACAACCCCAAAACCCTTAAATACCTCCAACCCCCCCTTAAACCATCAAAATGTCACAAGACAATCTAGAAAATCTAATGGGAAACCAACCACGTTTTGGAATATCTAGAAGAGGATTCATAGGAACAGGTTTAGCACTTTTAGGAGGACTTACTGCAGGATCACTCACAGCAAATTACATCTCTAATTCTCAAGAAAATACTCAAACAGAAGAATATACTTATGAAAGATTTTATGAATCATTTTCAACAAGCAAGGAACTTGAAGGACAAACATTAACAGAAGAGCAAAAATTAGAATTAAAAGAGACATGGAATAAATGTTCCCCAAGTTTAAGAAAAACTGCATGTTATTTTGCAGAAAATATGGATAAAGATGATGATGGAAAATGCCTAGAATTTCTTGAAAAGGAATACACTTTTAGAAGATTTGTACAAAGTCTTGGAGAAGAAAGAACAAGTAAAATAGATATGAGAAGATTAAGAAAAGATTGGGATGAAAATTATTCAGTTACTATCAGGGCAGGATTATGTGAAACTTATGAGGGTGGTTTTAATGAATTAACCGACACAAAATTATTCAGAGGCATAGATAATATAGATGTTAAAGCTGTTCAAGAAGAATGGAACAATGAAAAGGCATGGAAACTTGAATATACTCCTAACGGAGAAATCTCTGAAGAAGATAAAATATTCTTTTATTTAATGGAAAAATTAGGGCCTGACTTTCTAAAAAACGGAATAGATCTGGGATTTGGTCTCAAGATGTATTAAAAACAAATTAATAAAATGACACAAGACAATCTAGAAAACCGAACACAAGAACAACTTCAACCAAAAATATCCAGAAGAAGTTTCTTTGTTGGAATGGGTTTAGCAACACTAACAGGATTTACTGCAGGAGCAGGGGCAGTAAGTTATTTCTCAAATCCTCAAGAAAACACTCAACCAGAAGAATATACTTTTGAAAAAGCTTATGATTTAATGGCAGAAGAAGGAGAAGAAAAATTCAATCAATTAACAGAAGAAGAAAAACAAAAAGCAGAAGAATTCTGGAATCAATTATCTCCATCTAGAAAAAGAATTTTAGAATTATCTACAGATGATAACTACACCCCTCAATTAAATGAATTTAAAAAAGCATTAGGCCCAGAAAGATTAAAAGATGTCTCTGAAGAAAAATTAGAAGAAGCATGGGCAGATTATAATAAATATACAAAAACAACTGCAATTGAAGCCTATAGTTATTCTGATGAAACAATAAAAAAAGAATATCCTTTAGATAGATTGGAAATGATAGCAAAAGAATTAAACACCCGTACTCCAGAACCTAACCAAGCCCATAGTAGTTTTGAATTAACTAATGATGCTATTCCTTGGATAGAGCTAGGTTATTGGACAGCAAGAGATGCATTATTTTTCTCAATACTCCCTTAATTTTAAATATTTCTTTACTAACTAATCCCTATCATCCCCAAATTCTGGTTTCCAACACTTTCCTTTCCCACCATCCTCACCGTCTCCTCCATCATCATCATCATCTCCACAACCATCACCAAAACAACCCCCACAACCAATACCATAATCACCACCCCTATTACCACCACCATCCCACCCCCATAAATCCTTCCCAACATCACCACACCTATAACCACTCCCCTCATCACCTCTCTCACCACTATCTTCTCCACTCCTCCCACCTCGCCCAACAAACCTCATCACCTTCTCCAACTTATCTGCCTTTTCTCTCAACCCATCAATATCAAACCATGTTTCTGCTTCAAGCCTTTCAACATCAGGCACACGAATAAAACATCTTGAAGCTTTATTATTTCCAGAATTTAAAACAAAAGAAGAACCATCCAAATTTATACAATCCCATCCCTCATCAACCTTACTAACATAACAAATATCCTCAACACCTTTTAATCCATGATAAAACCCTTCAACAAATTCATTCCCATCATAATCTAAATATTCAACAGCCATTTTACTTATTTATCCTATCACCCCTCAACACCTCATCAGCATCTTTAACCTTCTTAACTCCTTTATACACCAAATTCCCCACAGCCCCTGCAACAACTCCCCCTAAAGCACAATAACCCATATGAGCCCAAAATTCAGGGTCAGAAGGAATATTAGATTCAAGTACCCAATTAGGAGTAATATTCTTTGCCTGAGCAATATGAGTCCCTGCAATTCCTGTTAAAGCAGAAGCAGTTGTAACAACTCTTTCATATTGTTTTTTCCCAATCATTTTACTAAAAGCATAAGCTCCAATCATTATTCCAGCAATACCTCCAGAATCCAAGCCAGGAGTCAAACCTTCTCTATTTCTAAAAGCATCCTCTCCAAAAGCAGTTTCTCCAAAATAAACACATAACGGAGCAATCCCTACAATTCCTGAAAAATAACCTAATAAACTCCCCCCAGAAATACCTAAAGTTTGCTTCAAAACATTTTCTTTTACAGGATCAAAATCACCCTTAATTCCTTGCCTTTCTAAAAATTCTTTATCCAAAGACATTTCATAAAGAACTTTATTTCTCTTAATATCTTTTTTAATTCTTTTCACAACTTTTTTAACTTTTCCACCAACAAAATCCTTTCCTTTAATCAAAGCATGATATCCTAAAATAACAGAACCAGTAAGAATTCCAGCAGTAACACCAGTTTCAAAATTATCTGAAAAATCTACAAGTTGAGTCAAACCTCCTGCAACAAAATAACCAGTAAAACCACCCAAACCCCCACCAACAACACCAACACCAACATCAAACTTTCCTTCTTCCTCAAGATTATTTTCAAGACTCATTACAAATAAAACAAATAATCTTGAGTTATAAATATTTATATGATAAAAGCAAACATAATTAATAACGTTTTCTATGAAGGACTTTTTTTAATAATTCTGGATTCCATATATAAGTAATAATTCCATCTTCATTAATTATTATTTTATTAATCTCTTCAAGATAGTCTAAGATTGTAGAATAAGTTGGCCACATTATTTTTTTAGGAAGCTTCTCCCAAATTTGTGTTTTTTTAAATTCTCCACTATTTTCCTTTATAGTTTTTTCTACAATATTTACAGTTTCTAAGGTAGGAGATCTAAACATTCTTACAATTTTTTTATTTCCTTCAATTAATTGAGTTTCCATGCTTACCTATCAATTGATAGGTTTATATATCTTTCCCTAACTCAAACAAAAACTCTCAACCCCCAACAACCTAACCCTTCTTAACCTCAATTATATCTTTAACCTTAAAAGATGTTAAAAATAATAAAAACATAAATCCTCCAAATAATAAAAATAAAAATTTAAAAGGCAGAAAAATTAATAAGACTGAACCAAAAATCTTTCCTATAAGCTGTCCACTATTAATAGCAGTATTATAAGGCCCATAAAATCTGCATTTATCTCTTTTATTTAAAATATCTAAGAAATAAGATTCTGTTGTTGACTCTAACATAGCCATACCAATACTCGCTAAAATTAATAAACTAAGTATAATATATATATTTGAAACAAAAAAACAACTAAAAGCCATAACAGAAACAATAAGATACCCAACTTTAAACATTTTCTTAAAACCATGTTTTCCAGCCCATTTAGCAAAAACATATTCAAACAAAATTAATGGAACTGCTATTCCAAATAAAAAATACCCAACCCATAATTCACTTAAATGTGAACGAATAATCATTAAAGGTATAAATAAATAAATTAAAACCCACCATAAATTTACCCCCCCGCCTAACACATAAGCTAAAACCCTATTTCTATCTTTAAAAAACTCAATAAAATTCTTAAGAAAATTATTATGATTCCCTTTAATTTTATCCTCAGAACTTTTTATTTCTGAAACATTAAAAATAATTAAACCAATTAATAAAAACAAAGCACTTAAAACAAAAACCCAACTCACTCCAAATTCAGATGCAACAAAACCTGCAATTAAAGGTCCAAGAACCCATGCAACATTTCTAAAAGTATAAACAACTCCCTCATTACTTGAAACCTCATTATCCTTAGAATTATCCCTAATAATTATTCCAAAACTAGTAATTCTTAATGTAAAAAGAATAGTAATTATAACTGCTAAGATTATAAAAAAATAAAAATTATGATTAATAGCAAAAAGAAGATAAGAAATTATAAAGAAAAATATTGTATAAGAAAAAATCTTCACTTTATTTGATTTTTCAATAACAGGTATAAATAAAAAATAAGCAATAAATGAAATCAATGTAAGAGCAGCAGATAAAATTCCCACAAAAACAATACTTCCAAAAAAACTATCCATATAAATTGCCCAAATAGTATTAACATATGCAGCAGATAATGATATAATTAATCCAACAATAGAAAGTTTAGCAATATTAGTAAAATCATACCCCCCTCTTTGTTTCCTAACTAAAATCCCCATAATTTAATAGAATATCTAGACTTAAAAACATTGACTTGTCAAAAACCAACTAAATCAAACTCACTAATCACTAATCTTCTCACCAGTAATTTGACAATATAATCCATCTGCCTTTCTTTTAGGTTCACCTAAAACAAAAATACCCAAGGGCCAAGAATAATAAACAGTATTTTTATGACCTGCTTCATCTGTGAAATCAAACATTGTTACACCTTGTTCCTTTCTTATTTCTTTTCCATATTTATCTTTTGGAAATACTCGTGAAAGCTCTTTATCATGACATGTGTTTGCCCCATAAAACCCCATATCTTCAGTAACAACCAATTTTGCTAATCTAGTTTTCAATACTCCTTCAGCACTATTAACTAAACCCTGAAGAGATATTCTTGCTCGTTCTAAATTTTTTTTAAGACCTTTAACTTCTCCATCCCCACTAATTATTGCATTTATTATTTCATAATCAACAGGTTTTTGTTCTTGTTCAACCATCTAAAAACTATAAAAAAATACTATTTAAAGAAATATGTAATTAAAATATATAATAAAAAAATACTAATCAACCTTAGGCAACTCTAAATACTCTTCACCAACCCTAACACCTTTCCTAAAATCAAGAAACTCTGCAATCCCTTTTGCAACATTCCTCAAATCTTCTAATTCATCAATTTCCAACATACCTTCACACACTCCAGGATGAACAACAACCTGTTCAAGTTCCCTTCCACATAAAATAAAATTCCCTGCAGCTCTTTGCCCTAAATACTCAAAATTAGTATCCCTACTCTTTCCAGTAGGGTCTTCCCCAATTCCTAGTCTAGCTAAAATAAATTTATTTGCCTGAACATAAATTTTTGGATCTGAAACAGCACCAACAACTCCATGCCTATTCTCATCAGCATAAACCCCTAGATGAACAGTTTTTACACTTTCAGAAAAATATAATCCATTTCCATTAAGTTCTTGAAAATATTTAGAAACAGCAGAGTCTAATTCTGTATCTACCATAATCCTTAAATCAAACCTTCTCTCTCCAGATTCAATAATAGGAGCTCTACCTAATGAGTGCTTTTTTATCAATCTTTGTTCACAAGGTTGAGGAAGTATTTTACCTTCTACTCCTCCTGTTCTTTCATTAGTTAACAAAATTGGATCAAAAAAACTACTCCCCTTTTCATCTAATCTAAAACCTGATTCCTCAAGATAATCTCTAAGTTTCTTATCCTCGCCTTCAACAAAACCATACTCCACAAATTTCTTTCTCATAAAAATTACTTATTTTCATCATTTAAAAGTATTGTTATAAAGGATAATAACTATAGACTATCACTTCAACCCCTCTTAACAAAACCCATCACTTCAAATCAACTCTTCCACTCTCACCCATCTGTTTCTGCAACCTCTCAAAAACAGGAGTCGTCCCATTAACAACAAAATGCAAAGCACTTCCACCACCAGTAGAAAAATTATCATAATCAACTTCCTTAGCACTATCTCCACCTAAAACAATTCCCTGAACACCAGAAGACTTCATTCTTTCAACAACCTCATTTGTAACTCCTTCCATTCCAGAACCATGCAAATCAGGAGTTCCAGCTAAAATAATTCTTCCACCTTCTTCAACAACCCTATCCAAAGCCCTTCCAGCATTAGAAGGTAAAAAATAACTAACAATCATATGACTCTCAGGAACACATTGAACATTAATATTAACATTTTTAAAATCTCTATAACCTCTCTCACTTTTTCTAGCAACAATAACCTTATTAGGAACATAAATCTCACAATCATTAGTCCTTTGTTTCTGAACCTCCACTAAAATCTCCTTAACCCTTTCAACAACCGTTTCATCAACTTCACCCATATAACTTCCTCCAATCTCCCTTCCCTGAGCTTTCAAAATAGCATTTAAAACAACTCCTCCAGGAATTATTGCATCATAAGTTTTTACAAAACCTTCTAAACCAACACTAATTTTCTCTTTCTTCACCCCACCTAAAACAGCAACAGAAAAATCCTTAGATTTCCCAGACCATTCATTTAATTTTCTCATCTCCTCTAACTGACTTTCACAAAGATAACCCTCAGAATAATTTAAAATTCCAAAATTAGAAGCATTTTCTCTATGAGCTTTTCCAAAACCACCAATAGCAACTCTATCACCTAATCTTGCAAATTGTTTTGCAAGTTCATCATCATTTTTTTCCTCACCTTCATAAGAACGAGTCCCCATAATTGAAATCATACCACTACCTAAATCATCACTAAATTTAACTGCAGTATCCAAAGAACTCCAAAAAAAACATTGCACCCTATGTCCATCAATATCTAATTTTTTTACAAGATAATCCCTAGCAGGTTTCAAACTTTCAGTATTTCCATATCTTCCCTTTGAAGTCAAAAGAGTTACCTTTGCACCCCTATCAACTAAAAACCTTAAATCTTCAATCTCACTATCAATCCTAGGACACCCCTGCCCCTCAACAATATCTGCATTAAAGTCAGCAACATAAACCCATCTATCTCCTACCCTAACATCTGCATCTCTTCTCAAATGCCTAACACTATTCAAATCTACCATAAATTAACTCACAAAAATTCATTAATAAGCATTATCAATATTTAGTATATAGGTGAAATAATCCTACTTCATCCGATAAAAACAACAACCCTTCTTAAAAAAATAAAACATCAAACAACAATAATTCTTAAAAACCCTAAAAACATAAAAAAACAACATGAACAACTATGAATTTATGGAATTAGTAGAAAAGAAAATATTAGACGCTAAAGGTAGGGCATTTCATTTAGGAGAAATAGATTCAGGTTATCACACTCTTATATCTTCAGACCCAAAAACAGATGAAGGAATAATGCGCCTTTTTTCAGAAACTAAAGCATCACCATTTACTCTTGTAAACTGGGGGATTGAATTAGTTTTACCTGATTTTGAAAATATTCAAAATTTTAACTTAGATTATTTAAATCATCATGGAAAGAAAAGAGGATTTGTCTCCTTAAGTTTTATTGCAAGCTTTGAACCTAATTATAGATTAACTTCAGATGACTTTCAAACAGTTACAGACGTACCTATTAATAAAAGAACTAAAAAGCGTTCAATTCCAGACCTTCAAGGACTATCCTTAGAAGAAGCATTACCTAAATTATTTCATACAATTTATAAAAGAAAATAAATCAAAACATAAAAAAACAACATGCACCCACAACAATTTGATGATTTAGTTAGAAAAGCAATAGTTAAACATTCTGGAAAACAATTACCAGATAATCATAAAAATGCAGAATATAATTTATTTCTTACACGAGAAGATAAAAAAGGTAAAAAATTATTATTAAGAACTTATTCCTCACTTCATGAATTTGGAATAGATTTAGAATGGGGAATTGAAATTATTTCACCAATCCCTCCAACAATTTCCCTTGCTACTCCAAATTATTTTTTTCAAGATGTAGAACAAAGAGCATTCATAGCCTTGCAAAATCAATCTTTTCCTTGCACAGACACTTTTAAATTATTATCAGAAAACTTAGAACATGTAACAAGAGTTCCAATAAATCAAAAAGCACATTATTTAGAAAAAAGAGAATATAGAATGCCAGAGGTTAATGGTAAAACATTAGAAAAAGCAACAGAAATTATCCTTAGAAGATTTTATAGAGGTAAGTAACCACAATAATTTTTAAAAATAAATTTCCTCAAAAATACTCCACAACCTCTCAAACCTCCTCCAAAATATCATCTCCCCTTAAAATACATCTCTTCAAATATCCTCAAAAAACAAAATTTATTCCTCTTTAGGCTCACTAGCTAAAAAAGCCCACCAAGGTTTTCCAACCTTAATAACTTCTCCACTCTCCGCATCTACTTGCGCTCTAACTTTCATCCTAGCTTTAAACAATCCAAAAACCCTAGAATCTCTCTCCCTCTCAACTTCATAAGCTAATCTTGAATTTTCACCACTTCCAACTTCTTTTAATTCAATCATACATCCCTCAGTCTCAACACAATTTTTTAATCTTAATCTTTCCAATGCTTTTTCAGAAGCAACATTAGGCATAACTTTAACCTCTGCATTTCTTCCATTATTTAATTTAACCTTTAATTTAGTTTTATTCTGAACTCTTTCCTGAGTCAAGTTACAATCACAATCAACACCAACACCACCAACCTCTAATCTTAATTGTTTATTCTCTTTTTCCTGAATCATTATTCTCTCACCCCTCTCACCAGTATATTCTCCAGCCCTAATCCTCATTCCAAAATCAGCATAATATTCATCACTATCTTCCACTAACCCTTGTCCAGAATCATCACTACCATTACCTTCAGAACCATTATCACTCTCACCAGAACCATTTCCTTCAGCAACAACTAAACTAACTCCTAAAACTAAAAACATTCCTACAAATAAAAACAACATCACCTTTTTCATATTACTACTAAAATTAAATACTATTTAAATGTTTTTGGGAAATGGAACTGTCCGAAAAGAATTAATTTAATCTAACTTTCTAAATTTACATTTCTTCTCACTTATAAATAGGGGGAGAAAAATTAAATTACTGAAAAATTAGAAAAATATTAAAAAATTCACTTCCCCATCAACTCTTTTTGATTCAACCATATCATAAACACAGCACCTAAAAACCAAATCCAATCAACAAAAATCCCCAATCCAACAAATCCTAAAGCAATCAAACTATATCCAACAACTCTCCAATTAACCTTTTTAATGTTTTTATTTTCAGATTCCTTCCCAGACTTTAATTTCTTCTCTACCATAAAATACTAAGAACAAAAGACTTTTTAGAGGTTTCTAAAATCAACTTTAATGAACTCCCTTTTAACAATGCTTTAATCAATAGAAATTTTTATTTTTCTCCCCCTATCTTCAAAATCTCTAAAAGATTTTGAATGAGTCAGAGAAAAAGAACCTTTTTTCTCTGAATTAATAAGGGAGAACAAATTAAAATAGTCAAAGGTACAATCAAATTAATCCAAAAACATCCATCTAACTCAAATCATAATCCCAAAAAACAACTTCCCCAGTAATACCTGCATCCCCACCACCATCACTAGAACTTGAATCATCACTACTTCCATCATCTGAAGAACTATCTGAATCATCTCCCCCACTCTCAACAACATTATCAACAACCACATCACTAGAACCACTATCATCTGAAGAACTATCTGAATCATCTCCACCATCCTCAACAACTACATCACTAGAACCACTATCTATTGAATCACCCTCATCATTATCCACAACCCAACCCTCATCCCCACCATCAGAATCTACTGAATTATCATAATAACATTCACATCTATTATTCACACAATTAGTTCCAGAAGAACCAGGACATTTACTAGCACAATCATCACAACCACTTTCAGAACCATCATAATCTCCTCCCTCAGAACCGCCCTCATAATCAAACCTACATTTACATTCACCATATGAAAAATCCCATGCACCACCCTGACTATGACATCTATCTGCACACTCTCTTTCTCTCTGTTTAATATCTTCAAAATCCATTTTTCCCTGTGAAAAATCAATACACCTTGCATCTATAACACATTCATAACCATCACCAGAATCACCATAAATAGGTTCATCACCTGCATGCTGTCCAAACTTATTTCTACACTCTTCTTTTTTTCTTCTCCAATCATCATCATTCATACAATTTCCCTTATAATCATCTCCAAATCCTCCCCTCTCACTTTTAGCCATAGAACCTTTATTATCATAACATTCTAATCTTTCCATTGGTTCTTGAATTGAATTACAATCCATACCAGGGCCTCTATCATCAAAATGCTCATCCCTTCTATCTCCACCAAAACTCTTACAATCTTCAGGATTAGTAATTCCTTGTTCAATACATTCAGGAGCATGAAGTTCCATCATTATCCTATCACAAATTCCTCTACATTCTCTTTCACTATCACAATTAGAATCTAATAAAGCTTGTTTACACTCTTTAGGAGCATTTGTTTCAATCATAACTCTTCCACATTCCTTAGGATTTGTAACACCTGCTTCAACACACTCTCTAGGCATATGCATTTCATATTGTGATTCTTTCATTTCCATTTCATCAAAGATTTCTTGCAAATAAGGAGGTAATTCAGGCATATCTAAATCATCAAGTTTTTCACAAGCTCTTTCATCGCCTTCAATATCACAAGCAACAGCTAATGGTGCTGCTTGAGAACAAGCATCTGCAAAATCAGTAAAAGGAATTTCTTCACATCTGCAAGTTTGCCCAGAAGTTTTAAAACATTCTTTCATAACCCCTACAAATTTTTTAGCTATCTCTTTTTGTTCTCCTGTTAATTTTTTATTTAATTTTTTCTGCCAATCAGCAGAATCATCATCAGTTTTACAAACACGAGAATATTCTATTGGAGAAGATTCAGCTAGTAAAGAACAAAGTTCTTTAATTTTAGAAGAAATCTCAACAGAAGTTAATAACTCTCCTTCTTTTTCAATAATATTATCATAAAAATCTTCTCTTTCATCTTCAGGAATCATATCTTTAATTTCCTTTAATGCCTTTCTAATTGCAAAAGCACTTCTTCTTGCTTCTTCTCTTTTTTCAGGATCAGAATTTTTCTCAAATTCTTCAGCATGTTTCATATATTTTTCTAATGCACTTCTAGCCGCACCATAATTTCCTTTCTCAATCATTGCTTTAATCTCTGCTATTTTCTCTTCTTTGTTTCCAATTGAATCACCACCACTAAATAAATTATCAAGAAAATAAAAAGGACTATCAGGAGTTATTCCAGCACTTACAATCTCTTCATCCCCATATTCTTCTTCTAATTCATCAAAATCATCACAAACCCATTCACAATCACAATCAGGATAACTTCCAAAAGCTTTCATATCTCCAGAACAAGAAGGCATTATAACCGAAGCCTTATCAAAACAAGTTTGCTCACAATCTCCATTTCCCTTTTTATCAAAACCATATTCACTTTTACATTTTCCAATACATCTACTCCTACATTCTTCATCATTGCAAACCTTCTTACAATTATTTCCACAACCTTCCAAATCTCTAAATACTTTATCTTTATCCCTCCCATTAAAATCATCTTTATCTTCAGAATTTATCCCATTCGCACTCTCACACTCCTCACGAGTAGAATAATCGTAAGGATTATCACAACCACTTGTCTCTTCTAACTTACAAGCATTAGCATCACTATAATAAACATAGCCACTAAAAAAAGCATTACATGTTTGTGTATCAATATCTGTAGCATCATTATCAATGATTCCTTCATTAGCACCAGTATCTTGAGCAACAATTAAACTAACACCTAAAACTAAAAAAATAAATACAAATACAAAACTAACATACACTCTTTTTAACATCTTTTTCATAAGTCAAAACTCTTTATATATGTTTTGTCTTCGGGAAAACAATAACAAATATTATCATTACATTCTTGTCCAACTAAACTCACAAAACTCAATCCTTCTCAAAACGTCCCACCCAACATTTCCCTCTTTCTTCAATCTCACGCTTATAATCCTCAACAACCTCATCAAGAGAACATCCATGCAATTCTATCCTATCAAATCTTGCACCTTTCATCAACCTTTCAACAAAAGGAAGCACACCTTCAAGAAATTCCAAATACTCTCTAGATTCTAATTGTTTTTTCATAGCATCATACTTTGATTTAGGAAATCCTGCATCTCTAACAAATGGATCAACTAGTTCCCTATCTAATCCCTGAAAAACACACTTCATTAATTCAACTGCAGGACTACCAGTTCCAATAACTATTCTATTAGGCTCTGATTTTAAAAATCTTTTTAACTCCTCAGGTTTTACTTTATGAACTTCCCTAGTTATTACTAAACATTCCCCAGGTGGAGGCCCTCCACAATAAGCATAACAATAATCAGAACCTTCCCAGATTTGTGCTTCATATCTTTTCATTCTTTCTAATTTATCCATTTTATCCATTTTACTTATTTTATTAATCCGATTAATAAATCTACTCCAATATTTAAAATCCATCAATATTCAAAATATATCTTTTAATTAAGTAGTTTTTTAAACATTTAATTCCTAATAATATGAAGATGGTGAGAAAAGAAAATATTAGTATTATTGAAAAAAAAGAAAGACAAAAAGGAAACGGATTTATTGCATTAATCGTTTCTATTTTATTAATATCAATAATTTTATTATTAGTTGTAGGATTTAAATTAAGAGGATATTCTCTAGGATGGAGTATTGCAGGAATTTTATTATTTTATATAGTAGTTTTATCATTTTTGTTTGAACCTAAAACAATTAGGGAAACAATTAAAACAATTGTAGAAACTATTGAAAAACCAATAAGAGTTCCATTTGTTAAAACAATAGAAAAACCAGTTATAAAAATAAAAGAAGTAGAAAAACCAATATTTATAGAACCTAAAAAGAAAAAAGAATTTAATTATGTTGCATCAACTGAAACAAAGACTTATCATGAAAATGATTGCAGATTTAGTAAACTAATCAAGAAAAATTATAAATTAATGGATGATGAAGAAGTTTATTTTAAAAGATTAAAATATACTCCATGTAAGTCTTGCATTAAAAAAATAATTGTTAAGAAAGGTAAACACAAAAAATCTAAAAAATAATCCTAATGCAAAAAATGCAATGGATTTCCTTGTTTATAATAATCTTCTAAAGCAAGACACCCTCTAACCATTTCAATTCCTTTATCCTCACAACTCCCACATAACTTTCCTTTTGATGCCTCTCTAACTTTTTTAAAAATAGGATTATTTTGCCAAACATCTAATAAAAAATTAGGATTTCTAAGAAATTCAGGATTATTAACATTAGCTGTAGGAATAAGTTCATCAGGGATAAAAATACACGCATCAATTAAACCATTATTATTAACCCCCATACTATATCTTCCTGCATTACAATGAGTATTCAAAGCTTGACACGGCTTTGCATCTAAATAATCCAATTTCCTATAACTTTTATTTACCCATGCTTTAATGCCATGCCTTTTAATATAAGGATGATTCAAAAATCTATCTAAAACAGATTTAACTTTCCCACTTTCAAAATCTTCATAAGGAATCATTAAATCATTTTCTAATGCCCCTCCTTTTGGCCTACAAATTGAAATATCAATTCCACTAGCACCATTTGCTAAAGCAATATCAAACATTTCATCAATAACTCTCTCATCATTATTATATCTACTATGAACTAAATTCATTTTAACAGGATAACCAATATCTCTAAACATTCTTATAGCCTCAATAGCAGGCTCATAAGTTTCAGGCCTCTGAATATCATTAATTCTTTTAGGCCCATCTAAACTTACTTTAACTTTAACTCCTAAATCTCTAACTCTTTCAGCCCATTCTCTTTTCAAACCAACTCCACTTATAGCAGTTGAAGCATGAACACCACTCTTAATCGCTTTTTCTGCAAACTCAAAATATAAGGGATAAAAAGAAAGTTCACAACCACCTAAATTTAACCAGAAAAAAGGCAAATTAAGTATTTGATCTAAAGCTTCTCTTGCAACTTTATCCTCTAAAGTTGCACTAGATAACTCATCTGCAAAACAAGTAAGACATTTATTTGGACATTTTCCAGAAGGATTAAAAAAGAATTTTACAGGAGAAGATAAAGCATCTTCCACTGGAGGCAACCAATAAGATTTTAATCTTTTCTCATCACAAATTACTCCAGACATCATTAAATAATCCACTATCTCTTCATCTCTTTCTTGAGGATGTGAATTTTCTTGAAAAATACTATCTAAACGAGCTACACTATTAACATCTGCAATAAGTCTATCATGATTAATATCTGAATCATAAAGCAACCAAAAATCCGCAGGCCTATTTCTAACACCATTTGGAATATGTTCCCTTCTTAATTTTAATTCAATATCTTTTTGAACTTTAGAATCAAAACCTAAATTATGGATTAATTTCGGTGATATATTTTCTATTATTGGAAGTGTAGTTTGTAACATTTTATATTTAATTGATTTATATTAATTTCTCCCAGGGAGAATTTTTTCTACCTGCCCTTCAGAACCTAAAGAAAGAAGACCCTTTTCTAATGCCTCATTAACAAGTTCTAAATTTTCTCTAGGAGTAGGATCTTTAGTTAATTCTAATGATTTCTCTAAATATTCTTTTGCACTCATTAAAAAATCCCTATTTGAATCCCTTTTTGCTTTATTAAAAAAAAGAAGGCCTAAGCTATTATAAGATTGTGCAAAACAGATTTTTCTTCCATCATCACCCCCTTGAACAAAAAAATCAGGTATAGAATCAATTGCATTCTCAGCTTCTTGTATTGCTAAATCAAGATTCCCTCTTCTAACATGAACCTCACTCAATTCCACATGGTTCATATAAGCCATTTTTCTCTCTACATCTAATTCTAAAGATAATCTATATTTTTCTTCTGCACTATCTAAATCTCCTTTTAAATAATGGCAAATTCCTAAATTATGATGTGCAGTAAAATTATCAGGATCTTTTTCAATTTCTTGTTGAAATTCCCATATCTTAGAACTTAAATCTCCAACCATAACTAAAATTAAAGAAATTAATATAAAAACCTTATCTTTATCCTCCTTTATCCTACCTTTTTTTAAAAAACATCCCATCCATCACCATAACAATAATCAAAAATCACCTTCGATAAAAATCTAAAAACTAATCTACAAACCAAATATACTACTTTATCCTACCAAGGTAAGATTTATATAGATATGCCCCAAGTTATAATAAATGAAGAAAAAAATATCAGTTACAATTAGTGATAAAATATTAAGGGATATTGATTCTATAGTTGATAATATTTTAATTAGAAATCGTTCTCAAGCAATAGAATATCTTATTGAAAAATCATTAAATGAATCTAAAACAGCAGTTATTCTTGCAGGAGAAAGCAAAATGCTTTCAAGAAAAAAATCAAAAAAAAGATATGCCTTGAAAATTAATCAACAAACTTTAATAGAAAAAATAGCAAGAAAATTATCTGATTCAGGTTTTAAAAAAATTTACATAATAGCAGACCATAACACTTCTACAAATATTTTTAAAATAATTGGAAATGGTTCTAATTATAATGCAAAAATAGAATACATAGATGAAGAAGTTCAAGAAGGAACAGCTTCTGCATTAAAAAAATTAAAAGGAAAAATCCAAACAACATTTTTAGTAGTTCAATGTGATTTAGTCTTAGATAAACTAAATTTTAAAGAATTATGGCAACAACATCTCCAAGATAAAAGTATATGTACACTTTTAGTTTCAAGTTCAATTATACCACAAAAAAATCAAAATTTTGGACAAATCACTCTTGATGGAAAAAAAGTTTTAAGTTATAATGAAAGACCCATCCCAAAAAAACTTACCTCTTCTTTATTTTTCTGGGGAGTTTTCTTAGCAGAACCAGAATTATTAAGCTATCCTGGAAAAAGTTTAGAGTATGACATATTCCCAGGATTAGCAAAAAGAAGATTATTAAGCGGAATAGTAACTAACATCCCACACTTACACGCACATACTCCAACAGATCTAATAGAAATAAAAAAAATTCTTAGAAGATTGGATTAACACAAAATTTTAAATACTATAGCTATCTATAGGTAACTATGGTAACAACAATTCAAATTGATGAAAATCTTAAACAAAGATTAGATGAATTAAAAATTCATCACAGAGAAAGTTACAATGCATTATTACAAAGAGTTCTTGAAAATTGCACCCTTGATTCTATAGATAATGAGAGTTTAATTGCAACAATAGAAGTTTTATCAGATCCTAATTTAATGAAAGGAATAAAAGAAGCATTAGAAAGAATCGAATCAGGAGATTATGGGACTCCCTTAGAAGATGTAAAAAAAGAATTAGGTATAGATTAAAATGTATCAAATTAATTTAGATAAAACTGCTAAAAAATTTCTTAAAAAACTTAAAAGAGCTGAACAAGAATATTTATCAAAAAAACTAGAAAAACTTAAGGATAATCCTTATTTAGGAAAACGCTTAGCAGGAAATCTATTTGGATTATGGAAATTAAGAATAGATAAATATCGAATTCTCTATAAGATTATTAATAATAAATTGATTATTGTAATTGTAGAAATAGGCCATAGAAAAAATATCTACAAATAATCTTCTTCTTAACACATTTCCCAAACCCCAAAACACTTAAATACTAATATATCTATCTATATCTATAAATATCTAAAGATATACTAGCAAAGAAACAAAATGCCTCAACAAATTGCAACTCCTAACACTAAAGCAACAAATCAAATACCAAACAGAAAAATAATTCTAACAATACCAGAACCAATGGTTAAGATCCTATTAAAAGAAAAAGAAAAATACATCTATAATAGCATCCAAGAAATCATCTTAGAAACATTAAGAAACAAGTATGTAAAAAGTAATTCTAATTCAAGAACAAAGCGAGGCAGACCCAAAAAAACAAATCCTGAAGATGTTCTAAGCAGAAGAAACATATTTGTCAAAAAGGGCGGAGATGTTGTGGATGTGTAATAGTCTTTAAAACTATTTTTCATCATTATATTTTCTAAAATATTTTATATCTAAATAACTAATAAAACAATTCTCAATAAATTTACTCATCTCTCAAATTATCAGAACATACCGCCCATAATCTAAAAAGAATTTAGACATTTTCAGAATCGTAGTAATTTGGGTTAGACTTGTCTTTCCAAATTACAATACAAATCAAAATTAATCAAATCTCACTTCTTCTTAATCTTAACACTCTGCTTCATAAAAGTTTTATAATAACCTTCCATTAAATCTATTCCAGCATATCCACCTAAGAAACTCAATACCCTTCCATAGTCCAAAACAACTCCTGAAAAAGCTCCAACAACTAAGAGGATTATAACATAAATAAAAAGACTTTTTCTATCAAACTTTTCCTTTAACTGCATCTGTTTCAAGAAACCAACTAAAGCTCTAACACCACCCCCAATAACACCCAACCCTATAGCAATAAACAAAGCATCCATTTTATTTTTTTACTAAAGTAAGATTCCCTCCCATTGAACCTTTGAAAACACTTTCTAAAATATCTGTTCCAACATAACCTGAAAGCGCAGCAATTTTATAATCAATATCAAATACAAAACCTAACATTCCACCAATTAAACCAGAAACAAAAAGAGTCACAAGAAAATATCCAATATTAATTGATTTACCTTTTGTAATTGCTTTTAGCAATCCATAACAAGCACGAGCAACACCACCTAAAACACCTACTCCAATAAACATCATTATTTCTGACATAATATCACCTTTTTATTTTTTCTTGACTTTTTTCTTACTCTTAACAACTTTCTTACCTTCCACAATCTCCTTATTCTGTTTTCCTTCTTTATTCTTATTAGCTTTCTTACCACTACCTTTCTTCCTATGATTATCACTTCTTAAAAGAAATTGTGCTAATAATCCAGAGATATACGCAATTCCATTAAAAAGATGTAATGAAGCAAATAATAAGATTATTCCAACAATACTCCAACCTAATGAAGAAATAAAATTAGGTACCATATTAACACCCTCATAAATCATAAATTTCACTTCAGGATTATCCAATCCAACATTATACATTAAAGGAGATATAATCAATGATAAAGACACAGATATTAAACTCACAAGAAGCACAAATGAAATAATTCCAATAGGGAACTTTAACATAAGATAAATAAAACTTTTCCAAACACCAGTATTACTCAAATGTTTAATTAATTGTCTCCAAACATTTTTTTCTTTCAAAGCATTATTTGATATTTTTCCAATCTTAATATTCAAAATATTTATAGTTGCAAATCTTTCAAACATAGCCAACCAATACCATACAAGTGTCATTAAAATTATAATTGGGATCCCAATTAAAGTGATAATTGTTCCAATTCCAACAGAAAGTCCTGTAACTAATATTACAAAATAAACAAGCCCTAATGGAAATGCTAAGAGTAAATAAAACATATTCAAATAAGTTTGACTCTCAAAAGCAACTTTAAAAAATTTCCACACCATTTTTATTATTAATAAAATTAACATATCATACTATAAAAAGGTTTTTAAGAAAGAATATCATTAGGAGTTATAAATATTTTAGATTATTTTTGATTTTCTCTCCCCCTATTGAGAGAGAATTAATCATTAAAATTAGATAAAAAAGTCAGACTCAAAAAGGTTTTTAATAAATATCCCAAAATAAATAATTATTTATTACTCCCTCTCCCAGCATACTCCACAACATACCCAATATAATTCCCATTTCTAAAAAACAATCTCTCTCTAAAATTTCCACCCCTATCTTTATCATACCCTAAATTCTCTCCAATCTTACTTGTTATACCATTACCCTCAGGAATTTCATCCAACTCAACTCCACATCTCCTAGAACTATTAAAACACTTTTTTTCAGTAGAATCTCTTGCCTCATTAGGAACCACTAATTTCACCCCTAACAATCCATCACACATCCAATCTAACAAACTCATAAAAATTCTAAACATCAAATCTATTTAAACATTTTCAATATTGAAAATTACCTTTTACTTAATATCAACCAAACAATCATATGCAAAACACCAAACGCAAAAGCAAATATAAAAATAAAATAAAAAATCTTTCCAAATAATTCATAACCAACCCTATTAAAAACAGAACCCAAAATCAAAGCAATTAAACTTAAAACAAAAACAATCGCAGGACAAGGATTCTTAGTAATAATCCCTTTCTTTTCCAACCCCTTTACAAAATCAACAAACCCCATTTAACAACACCTATTAATTTAAACCAAATAGGGTATAAATAATCTTCTAAGAAATCCCTTCTATCCCCTCATAACATAAATAACTTTCTCAACAAGCTCATCAGATTTCCAAACATTAGATTTATCCCTCACTTCAGAACTACCCCCTCTTCCTTCACCTTCAATACCCATCATAACATCATACTTTATTGCTCTAAATCCACAAGGATTAAAACCACATTCATCAGACAGATGTGCAAAATCTATTTCATCACTAAATCTTCCATTAAAAGGCATTTCATTATATTCTGCACAAACATCTCTCCCACCCTCCTCAAAACTCTTCACACCATTAACATCAATATCCAAACTATCAATAATCAACAAACCATTTTTATTTAACATATTTCTACATCTCTTTAAACACTTAACTTGTTGATTATAATCAAATCCCAAAACACCTTCACCCATCCATAAAATAGAATCAAACTTACGATCCAATTTCATTTGAGTAACATCTTGATTATGAATAACAACTCTTGGAGAAAATCTCCCTCTCAAATAACCAACAAACTCATCAATATAATCTACACCATGAATCTCTCCATCAAAATCCCTTTTAATCAAATAATTCAAACATCTCCCATAACCAGAACCCAATTCCAACACACTTCCAACATCTTTAATAAAAGGATAAGCAATTTCCATATCACGACAACAATCATCATCAGCACCTTTAGCCAATTCCCTAAAAACATCCATGTCAATACTTTCCCAAAACACTCTATTATCACTCATAGAAATATCAGAAAATCTAGTTTTATATAGATTATTGAAGTGGAAAATACTTGAAAAAATTGAGACAATAATACTTAAAAACTTTAAAATCATACAAAAATAATGACATTTAAAAAAATTAAAGGATTAGTAGCAAAAACGATGTTAGGTGCTGCAATTCTTTTTTCATCTCCTGAAGTTGCAAAAGCAGAAGGAGGAGATTGTTTTATAGGGCTTTATGATAGATGGTCAGATAAAGACAATGATGGAAGAAAAGACCACAATGAATTTCAAGGATTAAGATGGTATAATGGAATATCTCCTAGTGATGGAATTAATAAGTTGACTTCAAAACAAATTGGCAGAGCAGAGGGTTTAAATTTTATTATGTTTAAATGCGGGAACCATAATCCTGGGGGAAGAGCAATAACTAAGTTTTATGATTCAAAAGGAAATAAAGTTTTAGAGGATATAACAAACCTTTCAAAAGGTAAAGGACAATATGCTTGGTTATCAGCAAGAACTTCAGGGATTTACGATGAATTTGGTCCTGGAAATTATGTTCTCAAAATGGAAGTTAATGGGAGATTAGATAGCACTTTAAACTTTAGATTAGTAGATGATGGAACTTCGATTAAACCAATGGTATTTAATTATTGGAAGGACCTTAATGGAGATACTAAAGTTCAAAAATCTGAATTAATTGGATTAGATAAAAAAACATTTAGAGAAACTGAAAAAATAACCTGGGCAATGAATTCATCTTGGCATAGAGGAGAAAAACAAGAGATTAGAATCATGGGTCCAAAAGGAGATAATTTACTCTCATTTAGCAACGAAGCTAAACATAATATAAACTTCTTTCAATTTGGTCAACCATCTCATGAAGAATATGTAAAAAGCCAAGGTTATGGAACTTATGCAGCAGCATTTTTTACAGATGGAAAACATATAAAAACAATTACATATGAGGTTACAGAATCAAAAAAAATTCCAAGAGATAATATGGAGGCTTATGAAATAACCAAGGATGGGAAAAAAGTTTTAAGAAAGGGATTAAAGGCACCTCAACCTGCAGAAGATCTTTTTGAGGAGGTAATTGAAGAAACTCCAACTCCAAAAAGAATAGAGGGATATATCTTAGATGGAAGATTCATGCCTTATGAAGATAAAGGTCCAGGATATGAAAGAAAAGAAAAGCCAGAAGTATATATGTTAAATGGAAAGATTTATAGGGTCGACAAAAAATAATCCCTAATCAATTAGAATTATCTACAGAATCCCCAAGTTTCTCAATAACTATACCATCGAGTTTGCTTATACTTTTTCCAATGCCCCATAAAATTCTTCCTTTTAGAATCGGCGGACCAGAACCCCATTCAACTTCATTTTCTAATCTTTCAATATAATCATCTCTTAATTTCTCTGGAAACAAACTAGCAATAGCTTTTACCTCAGTAAAATTAATTTCCCGAGGATTATAGATATGTAATTTACCATCCTCTTTTTGAAGTTCATAACCATAAGAATCTGAAGGAGGATTAACATAGGCAATAACAAAAGGAATATCAGAGTCTCCAACTTTCATATGAGCATAAAGAGGTTGCCAACCTTTTCCAAATCCATTAAAAATATTTTTAGGAGCCCCAATTTGTTTGTAAAAAGATTCTTGCATAAAAACAATAAGCTTATTTCCTTCAGTAGAATCTATTGATTCTTCAGGAGCTTTGTAACATCTATAATCTCGTTTTATTACTTCCATCCAATCAACATCAGGGCATAATTTATCTAAATTTTCAGAATCTTTAATTTTAGCAGGTTTTCCATAAAAATCTCTATAACGTATTCTTCCCATTCCTGAAAATCCTTCCAATGCAGCTTCAGGATTTTCCCTTATCAAAGCTACTTTTCTATGATATGATTCAACCCTATTTTTTTTTAATTCTGGAAAAACATCTTCCAAAAATTCCCCTTGCCCCTTTAATGCCTGAAACTCATTCAAGGTAGGAATAATCTCACTCCTAAAAAAAGTTTTTTTCTTTTCATTCACTTCCTTATCCCATTCCTCAGAAACCATTTCTTCTATAGTCACATTATCAGGAATAATTTGATTTTTAGATTCATTCTCAAAAGGATCTATATTCATATCATAAGATGAACCCTCTGGAATTTCTATTCCCTCAGTGGGATCTCTAGCCCCTAATACTTCCTCAGCTTCTAACACATCCTTTTTTTCAACAACACACTCAGGAACTACTTCAATTACATCTTCACTTAAACTTTCAGTTACTAAAACTTCTTCATTAACAACTCGCTCTTTAGATTTATAGTCATTCAAATGAGCTAAATAATCTCCACCAAGAAATATGCCTGCACCAACCAACCCTGCTAATCCATACTTAAAAATACTCTTTACAACCTTATTAACCATCTTTTTTTATGATGAAACCCCTTTATATATCTTATTATTTCTAATTACACCACAGCCATCTAAACTTTTCACTACTCTCTCCAACAAAAACCAAACACTTTTAAACCATTCATTCATCCCAAAATTATGGATAGAAAAAATACACTAATAACATTAACACTAACAACAGCCTTAGCTCTAGGCTTAGGCGGAATAAAAGCAGGAAAATATCTTTCACAACCTGCAAAACCAGATACTTCAAGACAAGTAAAAATAACAGATGAAGTTGTTAGAGATTATCACTGGCTTCAAGCAAGAGCATTAGAATTAGAAAAATTAGATAATCAAATAGTTTTGTTAAGAACAGAAGTAAATAAACATTCTTACCAAGGGTACTATAGGGATTTAGACACAGTAAATTTAGAAAAAACAAAAAGAGGAGAATTAAGAGGACTTATCACAACAAGAGATCAAAAAGCAGATTTATATAATGAAAAAATAGAAAATTTAGAAGAAGAATGGACATTTAAAGAAATTCCAAAAGAATTTATTCCTTTTCTAAACCCTTATGAATCTTTAAGAAAAAGAAAATAAATTATAAAACAAAAATAAAAAGAAATAAAAAAGAAAAAATTATTTCTTCTTTTTACCCTTTGCAGGTTTCATTGGTTCACAACATTCACTCTTTGGAGGCATTACCATCATCAGAATCCCCTTGATTATTAAAAGTCCGCCGATAACTAACCAAATGTTCCATTCAGTAAATTGAATTGAAAGCACAATAACTAAACCTACAATTAACATACAAATTCCATGTTCTTTACACATATTAATTTTCACCTCCCTTTAAACCTTAATCAATTAAACCAAAATACTTATTTAAATCTTTTCAAAACAAAGCGCTATTCAAAGTTCTATAAATTTTTATGACCTCTCCGAGAATTTAATTTTTCTCTCCCTATATTCAAAATCTCTAAAAGATTTTGAATGAGTCAGAGTAAAAAGTTTCTTTTTCTCTGAATTTATGAGGGAGAAGAAATGTAAATTCAAGTAGGTCTAAGTTAATTTAAATCTTACTAACTAAAAATCAAATCTCACAATGAACAAAATATTCTATACCTTCTCCTGATTCATTAAACTCTCCCTTACCACCTCGCTTTTCAATCCTAAGGCCCTTAATGGGTTTAGGATAAACTCTTTCCTCTCTAGTTATTTCCCCTCTATCATTTCTTTCTAAAACTCTAGTTAAATAATGCCTTCCATCTCCTTCATCATATTTACAACAAACTTTAGGAAACTCTTCAAAAGGTCCAATAACAATTCTATTTTCTTCAAGAAGCTCTGTTAACTCCGCAGTCATTTTAATCAAATAACCTCAAACTCAATCCTCTCAGCAATTGCATTACCTGCATCATCTCTTACTTGAATATCTAAAGCATAAATACCTTTCCTAAAACTTTTTTTCTTCTCACAAACTCCATCTTTCAAACGAGAACATAATCTCTTCTCTCTAGTTCTTCCTCTACTATCTTCATACAAATAAACAACCTCATCAAAATTTAATTCATCTATCTCAAAATTAAAATAAATATATTTATTATATTTCCCTTCACCTTGATACCAAAAATTATCTGAATTAACTAAAACAGGCATAGTTGTATCTATTTCCACTTTAACTCTCTTAGAGTTAACCACCACCCCAGCAATATCTTCTAATTCAAACCAATATGAAATCTCCATTCCATCATAATCATTTAAATCAACTTCAATATCACAATAAGTTTTCCCCTTAATAATCTCACATTCATCTAAATCCACTTCAGCTTCACGCATATCATCATAAGTCCCATAATTTAAAATCAAATTAGCAGGATTCATTTCCTTAAACTGAATCTGAAACAAACCATCAGCAAAACCTCTTCGAGGATATGTCCTATAAATTCTTGGTTTTGTAGCATCAACATAAAAACTTCTTCTAACAATAACTTCATTATCTGAATCATCAGTTGCCCTTACACTAACATCATTTAAACCATCACTAAATCTAATTTTCTTAAAATATCCTTCACCACATCTATTTTTACTACATAAACTCTTCCACCTACCTCTACCATTAACATGATCTAAATAACTAACACTTACAATCTCATCAGAAATAAAATCAAACAAAACTCTTTTATCATCATAGACTTCACCTTCAACAGGAAATCTCAAATCTAATTCAGGCGGTGTGATATCTAGTTCAGTACTTCCAGTATTTTCACAAACTAAACCCTTGCAATGCCCATTATGTGCAGGAAGATAATAATCTCCTCTATCAATTACACAAGCGTTACAAAAACCTTTACCACCACAACCCCAAGGTTCTAAGATTCCACCCTGATTTAAATTAATTGTCTCTCCATCATTCAAACAAAGTAATACATAATTATTTGTCTCAGCACTAACTACCACTATTGAAAATAATGTCATTAAGACTATTGCAATTATTGTAAATATTTGTTTGTTTGTCATCTATATTCTCCTATTAATTTACCGATAATTCATTCTCGGTAATTTTTCAATCTCTAGAATTTTTAATTCTAGAATACCTTCCTACTCATGCCTCCAGATTCTCCAGAATCTGGAACACCCCCCCTCTTTTTAAAAAAAATAAAAATAAAAAAATAATAACTAAATTTAGATAGCTTCTCCCCAGAAGTAAATACTTCCAGTGTCAAAGTCTCCATTACATGGTTCTGGTAAATCTAATCTAAAAGTCATTGCAATTTCCGCACCTGGAGCTAACATATTTCCACGGTGGTAAGAATTTGGAGCTTGACCGCTATTATGGATTATTTCATTAGATCCATAAAATGGATTTGGATCATTAAATCCTAAACCATATTCTATCGGTACATAACCTTCAGGATCCGCTCTTGGATCATCTTGAGTAGAGTAAGCTCCACTTGTTGCATAATAACTGAAAGAATCTAGACTTAATTGATTAGTTGTAGGGCACATTGCACCACTAGATTGAGAGTCATAAAAGTCAGTTCCTGAGACAAACATGTCTAAAAGAACACCACTTCCATCATCCGCACTATTACCAACTAACAAAGTTTCTGAATAAGAACTTGTTCCAGGTCTAACACCATCATCAAATACAAGTAAATCACTAATACTTAATCCAATCATTGGATTAAAATACCAGTACTCATTTTCATCAGCAGTTCCAAGTAATTCGTCATAGTCTTCTGCTTCTACTGTTACCCAGTATTCACCACTAGGCATACCTTCAGAAGTTTCAACAGTTAACGTACAAACATAGTAATCCATTAAATCAGGATTAAATGTTGTTATCTGTTCTTCTAAGATTCTTGCATTACAAGAAGAAGGTATTTTGCTAGGTCCTGAAGTTCTTTGACAATTTACTTCAATGTCATTTCCTTCACCTTGCACATCACCAATAGTTGCATAAACATCTCTAACTTTTTCGATTCCGTTTTTATCCATAACTAGAACATTCCACTGAATTTGTTCACCTTCGAAAGCATAATTACTTATTCTTTCTGATAAAGGCATACCAGGTCCAGTAACTCTTCCAGGTTCAGTTGCATCATCAAAGACAAGTCTTCCATCACACATCCAAACTAATGGCTCAAAATCTTCTGTTTCAATATCAATACCAACTCCAGTACTAGTGCTAACAGCATTAACAACTGGAACTATTGACATTACCAAAAAAACCATAGTTAATAAACTAAGAATTTTTTTCATCATTTTTTATTTTAATAAACCTCCTTTCAGCAAATTACGACATCTAATTTCTCTAATAAACTCGAGTCTTTTAGATGAATATAAACTAACTAAATCTCTTAATGCATAACTCTCTTTTGCTTTCATAGAAAAAAATACATAATTTTGTTTATAAACACTCTTTCAATAAAACATATACTTTAATGTCTATAAGTATGTAATCACTAAAATAGAATGAAAATAATTTTCTTATTTCTTAACACCATAATCCCAAGGATATTTAGGAGGAAGAAAATCAGGACGAGGATTAACTCCTTTAGCATATCCATAAAATCTCCAATAAGTTTCTCCATCTTCAGAGGTTATTTTTTTAGCTTCATTTTCCGAATCTTCTGAATCTGTGCCACCTTCAGAATCAAAAGATTCTGAACCCTCATCCGATTCAGAAATTCCCTTTAACACAAACTCAGAACGATAAGTTGCAATATATCCTTTTCTTAAAACATCAATCTGACATCCTGAAGGATATTTTGCCAGATTCCTAACATTATATTTTTTACCATCAACATCAAAAATAATCTTCCATCTACCTTCTTTTAACGCCCTTCTACCCTCCTCAGATTTAAGCATAGCAACTTCATCCTTAGGAGTACCATCACAATCAAGCCCAAGAATTTTATCCTCAACATTACTTTCAACTCTTGCTTCAACAGATTCATCACTCATGTAGAAATCACACAACAAACCCACTTTTAAATATTATTATAAACAAACTTTATTCAACAGCTCTTTTAATATCTTCAATTGAACTTTCAACAACATTTTTAATTTTTTGTTCTAATCTAAGTTCTTTCTTTCTTGCCCTTGCTTTCTTAACAGCCTTAGTCCTCGGTGTCCCAATCCTATCAAAGATTCTAAAATAACCTACAATAAATACACTAATAAAAACAATTAATGTAACAAATAAATACAAACTATCAACGGGCAATCCTATTTTAATTCCAATTAAATCTTCTAATAATGAAAATATTCTAAAAACAAACAATACAAGAAAACTACTTCCTATTGCATGAAATATAGGTGCAGGTAAATCTAATGGGAATACTAATACATAAAATAAATCCCCAAATAAGAATAATACCCAGAAAACCATAACTAATCCAAAATTAAAATTTAAAAAATAAACAACACTAGAAAAAACAGAATTATCAAAAAAATCCAAAAGAAAATTAAGTAATCCAATTAAAATTAAGAATATAAGCAACGAAATAACTCTTGTAACTAATATATTTGTAACATCTCTCAATTGTTTCATAAAAAAAGCAAGAAAAACTCTCTTTTAAAGATTATTAGCATAGATTGTTACTATCCTAAAACAATGATATTCCCTTGTTTTGGGAGATAGAGTAAATAAGAGTTTTTCTGCCTTTAGGCAGAAACTTATTTCTCTATATTGCAACTCAATAAACTTAACATTTTTCCTTACCAAACCCACAATCATGACACTCACAAACATCAAAATAATTTTCATCAAAGCTCATAACAACATTTTTACTATCACATTGAGGGCATTTAAACTCTAGAAATTCATTGCTCCCATAGATTTTTACATATGGATTTTGCATTTTGTTTAAGTTGAAATCACTATAAGATAAGATCACTTAAACTACCAAATAATTAGGTGTTTAGCATTTAATTAGTTTTCTAATTGAGTAGCAACATTTAATTACTCAAAATCCACCCTATTTTCATGAAAAAAACAAAAGCATTAGTATTATTTTCAGGAGGTTTAGACAGCAGATTAGCAGTTAAACTCTTGCAAGATCAGAAAAACCTAGATGTATCTGCAGTATTTTTCAAACTCCCTTTTGGGGGTGGATGTTGCAACAATCAATCTTGTGTAGTAAATTTTGCACAATTACAAGAAACTCAGTTATATATTATAGATTTAACAAAAGGAAAGAATTTTGAAGAATATTTAGAAATAGTAAAAAAACCAAAACACGGGACAGGAACTTCAATAAATCCCTGTAAAGATTGTAAAATTTTCATGTTACAAAAAGCAAAAGAATTAGCAGATGAAATAGGTGCTGAAATAGTAGCAACAGGAGAAGTCTTAGGTCAAAGACCAATGTCTCAATTAAAACAAGCATTATTATTATCAGAGACAAAATCAAATCTTAAAGGAAGATTATTAAGACCATTATCAGCAAAACTTTTACCAGAAACAGATGCAGAGAAAAAAGGCATTGTCAATAGAAAACTCCTTCTAGGAATCCAAGGTAGACAAAGAAAAATACAAATGAAATTAGCAGAAAAATACAAAATAAAATATCCTGAATCAGGAGGAGGATGTATTTTATGTGAAAAACAATACACACCCAAATTAGTAGATTTATTCAAAAATCAAAAAACAAAAATTAAACCAGAACATATTCAATTACTAAAAATTGGGAGACATTTTAGAAATAAAAAAACAAATTCTAAAATAATTTTAGGAAGAAATGAAAATGAAAACACACTATTAGGACAATTAAACAAAACTCTAAACTACAATATCTTGATACCTCCAAAAATTCCAGGCCCAACTGCAATTTATGAAAACAAAGAAGATAAAAAATTAACAGAAGATTTAATCAAAGCATATGAGAAAGATGCAAAACCTGCGTTAAAAGATAAATTCATCAAACTCAAAATATAAAAATTTAATTAAACAACTCTTAGATCATCAGGTTGTCTTCTAAATGTGCTTTTAATAGCTCCTAAACTATCATACTCTCCATCATTATCAATAACATCTTGAACAGATAAATCTCCAAGACCCCTACAACTACTAGAAGAAATAAGCTCATCTACACTCATTATAACAGTCTCTGCATTTTTATCAACAGCTTTTTCACAAGGACAAACAGGCTCCCCTCTTTTAGAAGATGCCTTATAAATTTCACAATCTTTATAAGCAAAATTTCCTGCATTACAAAATTCTCTAAAAGTTTCAGGATTATTAACACCCGCACAACTACCATCTAAAATATAACCACAAGTTTCTTTAGGATCCTGAAATCTTGGATTTAACTGAGTTACCTTACAAAATCCTCTAGAAAGCCCTTCTCTGTCATCACTATTTACCTTAAATAAACTCATAATAAAAAACATAAGCATAACTTATATTTAAATCTTCTCCCAATAATTTAACTACTAATTAAAAACAAAAACAATATATTTCAAACAAAAACAATATATTACTCTTCAATATTTTCTAATCCCTTAGCATAATCTCGAGTACTACGAGAATTAGTTATATTAACTGCTACACAAAAAGAACTAATAGCCTGAATAGAACTAACTTCCTCTACATCAAACATATATTTATTAAATAAACTAAATGCCCCTAAAACTACTGGAAATGCAAAATAAGAATAATAAAAATTTCTACCAGCTAATTGACTAAATGTAGTATAAAATTGCTTAAGATGAGATACATTTTCCATGATTCTTCTATAAAATCCTCATTTTTAAACATTTCTAAATCTAAAATTATCACTCTCCAACAAAAAACCAAATTAATAATCCAATCCAAAAAAAACCAACTAAAAACTAAACAATAACTGCTGTTCCATAAGCAAGAATCTCTGCAGCACCTTGCATTACATCACTTGTAGTAAATCTAACATTAACAACTGCATTTCCACCCATTTTCCGAGCATTCTCATTCATTCTCTTAACAGCTTCTTCTCTAGCATCATTCAATAACTTAGTATAACTCTTAATCTCTCCACCAAAAATATTCTTAAATCCAGCAGCAATATCCCTACCAAACCATCTAGCTCTAATAGTATTACCTCTAACAATTCCTAAAGTCTTCTTAGGTAATTTACCATTAATATATTCTGTTGTTGAAATAACAAATTTTCCTTCCATATTAATTTTATCAAATAATCTATATATTTAAATCTTATCATTAAACAAATTCCAAAAAACAAATTAATTTTCAAACAAACTTCTTTTATCTTGAACTCTTCCTTCTAAAACTCTAATCAAAGATTTAAAAACCTCTCTTTGAAGCTGAGGATAACCAATATTGACCCCTGAATCCATTTCTTCAATAGAAGATACCATTTCTACATCATCATTAACTAAAGATAAAGTTTCATCATGCCCTAATTCACAATAAAATTTCATTCGATTATCTCCATATAATTCTAAGCAAATAGCATACACCCAATTTGCATCAAAATATTCTTTAGAATCATCAGACATTTTTCTCCTAAATCTTATTAATTGTCCAGGAGTATACTCTTGTTTTGTCATAAAAATTAAATAATTAAGATATTTTTAAAGATTATTATACTTTAGAAAAAAATAAAATTTGATTATTAAAATTTTATATACGCTTCTTCTCAATATTTATATAGTTTTATTATTCTATTTTATAATGATTCCTGAAAAAGAAGTGGAACTTATTGAGAATCCAGAAGAGATATCCAAAATAATAAATGAGAAAATTAAAAATAAAAGATTAATTTTTACAGATTGGTATAAAATGGGAATAATGAGGAAAGGAATTTCTGAAGAAAAATTCAATGAAATCTTTCCACAATTTGAGAAAATTAAAAGAATTGAAAAAGAAACATTAAAATTTGGAGATATAGGATATGAACTTTTTTATAAATTTAGTAATAATACTCAATATTCTATTGGAACAATTCCTAATAAAAAATATCTTAAAATAATCCATTTAATAGAATATAAAAGAAGTTTAGAAAAAAGATTCAAAAAATTTAAGAAATAATTGTTTGTTCCATAGGAACATTAAAAGGAATCTTTTCAACAATTCCATTATCCGTTTTCAACAAAAAATAAATCATATATCCATCCCTATATTGTTTAGATATTAATTCCACTTCCTTTAATTTATCTAAAATATCTGGATTTAAACCTAATTCTTTTAAATACTCTGAAACTCTTCGGATTTCAACGTTTACAATTTTATTATCAGTAGTAAAATCTAATATTGTATTTAAAATTCTTACACTCCCATAAATTTTATCTTCAGATTTTTTTTTAGAAATCATTAATCTATCTAAATCTTTATCATACATAAATTGTTTATCATCCATTTTCATACCTCATTTAATGCTCTCTTTTAGGTTTAAATACTTTTAGTTATAGTCTACTTCTTTTCCCCTTCCATTCTCTTAACAAAACCTTCTAAGAATTTCTTATTCTTTGCTCTATCAATTATTCCCTTAATTTCATAAACTTCTCCACCATTAATTTGTTTTTTCTCAACCTTCATATCAGAAATTCCTTTTTCATAAGCTTCTTTACTAACTAATATTTGCCCATCAGAAGATTCTGCAAGTCTTTTTGCAGCAGTTACAAAATTACCTAAAGCAGTAAACTTTAATTTTTTATCTTCAACTTTATTAATAACATCTCCTGAATTAATAGCAAGACCAAATTCAATTTTATCTTTAAACTTTTTATTATGTTCTTTCAAAATCTTAATTATTTTATCAGCAGCAATAGCAGCTTCTACTTCATTTTTCTTACTTCGAGTCATTAAAGGACTAAACACTACAAAAATAAAATCACCTTGTTCATAAACAGCTCCCAGTTTATTATAAATCGGTTCTATTGCTTTTTCTAAACTATTTTTAGCATTTTTAGAAATTTTATTTTTAATTTTCAAAGCAATTACAGAAGCATTATTTTTATGCCCCTTTAAAACTAAAACTTGTTCTGCTTCATTTGGAGGAACTAATGCCCCTGGAACATTCTTACCTTCTTTAGAAGTATTTTTCATCTCTGTTGAAGACTTCCCTTTACCACCCATCTCAATAACTTTATCTTTTCCTTTTTTTGAAAAGGGATAAGCAAAAGATTTTTTCTTAAAAACATCTCTAAACAAAAACAAAACACCTGCACCTAAGATTAATATCAAAAAAATCCAAATAATTGGAGAAAAAGAAACATTTAAAGAACCACCAGATTCCTTAACACCAATCGCTCGTCCAGTTAAAACAACAGAACTTTGACTAATTTCACTTTCACCATCACTAACTTTAACATCATACTCTTGATTCTCTCCAGTTAATGTAAATTTCTGACTCTCTCCTAAATCCAAATTAACAGATTTAACAAAAGGTTTACCATTCAAATCTATTTGAATATCATTATCATAAGGAATATTTCCCACATTTTTAACAATCAATGTCTCATTATTTATCTCAAAAACTACAATTTCTTTTTCATTAACATAAAATTTCTTAACATTACTAACTTCTCCACTAGTAGCTAAAATTTCATAATAACCAGCACTCATATTTGTAGGAAGTGGAAATTCAACTGTTTCATCAGATTGAACAATCATTTGATAAACTCTTTCAGAATCCTCATCAACGATAATAACTGAAACTTCTTCGCTCATAGAAAGTCCTGCTTGATCTAATAAAATTGGTTTAAAACTAACAACATCTCCTGGATTAAAATTTTGATTATTTAATGCAATATCTGCACTTGTTAAAATTTGAAAAATCTTTAAATCCGCTCTAGCAATTCCTTCACTAGTTTTTTCATCATTAATTTCTTCATAAACTAATACATCAATTCTATAATCTCCCGAGGAAATATCATTAGGCAAAGTAAAATTAATTGAAAAAATCCCATCAACAACTTTCCCATAATATGTTCCTACTTCCCCCAATTCTGGCGCCTCAGAAATTATACTTTCCTCACATTCATCAACACAATCTTCCTCGCATTCAATACAATCTTCCTCATCATCTTCGCATTCATCAACACAATCCTCTTCACAAACAATACATTCTGCATCTTCCTCCAATTCTGATTCATTAGAACTTATGCTTTCCTCAGTTAATATACTTAAAACAGGAATACTTATCTCAACATCCCCATTAACATTATTTCCATTTAATCTTTTAGCACTCCCTTCAATCATAACTTTCTCACCAGGATTTGCAAAAAGATAATCTACATTTAAACTCACATCAAGTTTTTTAGAAATTTGAAAATTAGAACTTTGTCTCTCATCTCCATCATACTCTCCTGTAAAATAACAATTTCCACTTACATCCTCAATATAAACAGTAGTCAATGGTAATCCTAATTTAGCAACACCCTCTTCATCAGGAAGAAGATTAAATGAAAGTTCCCCACTATCACAAATTAATGTTACTTTCAAAAATCCACCCTCAAATGAATCAATTGTAATCTCATTATTAATCACATCTCCTAAATTATAGATACTATCTACTTGTGAAAAATAAACCCGAGCAGAAATATTAGTAGATAATAAAATAAACATGAATACAAACATAATTCCTAATACTAATATTCTCTTTTTCATAGCTTATTTAATCAAATTGTATATTTAAATGTTTTCAAGTTATTCTTATACTTAACATTTAAATATCATTCATATTTAGTAATACTATGAAAAAGAATGTATTCAATCCTTGGGAAATCAAAGGAAATATTGATTATGAAAAACTAATAAAAGAGTTTGGAATCTCTCCATTAAAGACCCTTCCAGAAGTTTTTGAAAAAGAATTATTATTTAAAAGAAAAATTATTTTTGCGCATAGAGATATACAAAGGATTTTAGATGCAATAAAAAACAAGAAGAAATTTGTTATGATGACAGGTTTAATGCCTACTGGAAAATTCCATTTAGGACATATGATTCTAGCTAAACAAATGATTTTCTATCAAAATTTAGGTGCAAAAATCTATATTGCTGTTGCAGACATAGAAGCATATAATGCTCGTGGACAATCATTAGAAGATTCTAAAAAAATAGCATTAAATGAATATATTCATAACTATTTAGCATTAGGTTTAGACCCAAAGAAATGTGAAATTTATTTTCAATCAAATAGAAGCAATAAAGCAGAAATTTCCAATGCTTATTATAGATTACAAAATCTTTTAGCAAAACACGCAACTTTTAATGAATTTAAGGCAGTTTATGGAGATATTACTCCTGGAAAAATGATTTCAGCATTATTACAAGCTTCAGACATGCTACACCCTCAATTACCTGAGTTAGAAAATTCATGTCCTGTTCTAGTTCCAGTTGGAATTGACCAAGACCCTCATCTAAGACTTGCAAGAGACATCTCAAAAAGAATCAAAACAAATAAATTCACACAATTATCATCTACATATCATTATTTCATTCCAGGATTAAAAGGAGATAAAATGTCTGCATCAGATTCAAACTCTTTTATAGCATTAACAGATGATAAAAAAACAGTAAAAAATAAAATTAATAAATACGCATTTTCAGGAGGACAACCAACCCTAGAAGAACATCGCGAAAAAGGGGGAAATCCAGACATAGATGTTTCTTACCAATACTTAAGAGTTTTAGAACAAAATGATAAAAAATTAAAACAATTATACGATGATTATAAATCAGGAGAATTATCAACAGGAGAATTAAAAAAATATACAATAGAAACAATTAATAATTTTTTAACCACTCATCAAAAAAATAGAGAAAAAACCAAACAATTACTTAAAGAATATCAATAATAATTTCTATTAATAATTCAACAACACTTTTAAAAACTATAGTTACTTATTTTGAACATGAAAAAGAGGGGCGAGTTGAATAAAAGAGCAGAAGCAAATCTAATAACCGTAATATTACTAATTCTAATCATATTAATCTTAGTTGTAGCATTATGGAATATCTTTTTTTTATTAGTTAAACCAGGGGCAGAAGAAGTAGAAATAAAATCAAGATTATTAGGAACTAATGTAAAAGTAAAAGGAATAGAAGGAAACCTCTTAAACCCCGAAGATATTAACATAACATTAAGAAGAGGAGCAGAAAGATTAGTTCTAAAAAACAAAACAATAATAGACCAAAGTTATGTAGAAGTGATTGACATAACACCTAATGCATCAATAATTACAGCAGTAGATATTTCAGGAAGTATGCGTCTTAATGCAACTTGGTCTACAACTCAATGTGATGCAAATAACTCCTGTAATACTCAGGATACTTGCGAGAATATTTGTTACGGAAATTGGGAAAATAATGCTTGTCTTTTAGAAACATATACTCCCACTTGTTGCAGAGACAATGATTGTGAAACAAGAGAAGGTTGTGAAGATGTTTGTAATGGAAATTTTGCTGAGGGATTTATAGATCCAGATTCTGGCCACCCATTAGCTTCATTTTGTTGGACTTCAAATTGTTGTACTGAAAATGGTTGTTCTTCAAATGAAACTTGTATAGATAATTGTGGAGGGATTTGGATGGAATGGAGGGAAATAGATTGGTGGTTGAAACCCTCTGTTGAAAGAGAATATTGTAATTCCCCCAACTCAATGACTAGAATTACCTCATGTTTAAATAATCAAAACTGTGAAAATTATTGTAATGGGACTTATAATCATACCACCTTTACAGATTATAAAATTAAATTAGCAAGAGAAGCAAACCTAGAATTTATCAATGAGATGTTTGATGCACCTGCAGACCACAAAATAGGATTAATTGCATTTGAATCCCATGTAAATTCATCATTTACTCAAGAATTAGTTTCTAAATCTCAACGAATATTATTAGAAGATAAAGTAAATGCTTTAACTGCCTGGGGAGGGACATATATTAACGAAGGACTTAATGCCTCACTAGAATTAATAAAAGATGAACCAAATGACAAAGTAAAGGCAATTATATTAATGACAGACGGGCAAGTAGGAGAAGTAGATGCAAATCAATCAAACTACACTGCAAAAAAAGCTTGGGAAGATTATAATATTCATGTTTACACAATAGGATATGCAGTAGGGGTTGGTACAAGTTATGAAAGAAGATTAAAGGCAATAGCACAAAACGGAAACGGAAGTTACTTTGCTTCATCAACATCAAGTTTATCAGAGAGATATCGAGAAGTAAGAGAAGAAATAGAACACACAATACAAGTAGAAAGAAAAATATTTGAATCAGTTAAAAAATGGGATCATTTAAAATTTATTTTTTATAGTGAAACAGATTCATGGTCAAAGGATGAATTTGAAGTATTAAATCCATTAGAAACAAAAAAATACACAATTGAAGATGTTGGAGATTTTATAACAGATATAAAAACAGTTCAAGTTTATTTAGCTGTTTATGATAGTAAAGGAAATGAAGTTCTTGGTCCGCTTTTAGATGAATGGAAAGCAGAAGATAACTAATTTTAACCACACTTTTAAAAACCCAGAATTCTTATCAATAGAATGAAAATACTATCATTACATTGTGATTATATCAAGTTTAAACCTTTGAAAAAAGCTTTAAAATCACCAGAAGAATTATCTGAAAAAAGAAAAAAAGAAATAGAAGTAAAAGAACCTTTAGTTATTATGATTGCAGTTGAAAAAACTGATGAGAATAATCCTAATTTAATTACAGATGTGATTAAAGAAATTAAAGATCTTGCAAAAAAAGTAAATGCAAAGAACATTGTTCTTTATCCTTATGCTCATTTATCACCTTCATTAAGTAAGCCTAATTTTGCTTTAAAAACATTAGAAGAAGTAGATAAGGCATTAAACAAAGAATTCAAAATAGCAAGAGCACCATTTGGTTATTACAAAGAATTTGAATTAAAAGTTAAAGGCCATCCTTTAAGTGAATTAAGTAGGGATATTCATTTTTCTGGAGAATTACCAGGAGAAGAGGAAGAAATAGACTATAAAAAATTATTAAAAGAGATTACAAAAACAAAATTAGATAAAACAGAACTTAAAGATAATGACCACAGAATTATTGGAAAACAAATGGACTTATTTTCCTTTAATGAAACTGCCCCTGGAATGGTTTTCTGGCATAACAATGGGATGATTATAAGAAAACAATTAATAGAATTTTGGAGAAAAGAACATGAAAAAGCAGGGTATCAAGAAACACTTACACCTCAAATTTTAGATAAAAAACTCTGGCAAATTTCAGGGCATTGGGACAAATATAAAGAAAATATATTTTTAACAGATTATGAAAAAAGAGAATTTGCAGTTAAACCAATGAATTGTCCTGGGGGAATTTTAATTTTTAAAAACACACCTAAATCTTACAAGGATTTACCAATAAGAACAGCAGAATTAGGAATAGTCCATAGGCAAGAATTATCAGGAGTTTTAGGAGGATTATTTAGAGTAATACAATTTACACAAGATGATGCTCATATTTATTGTACTGAAAAACAATTAGAACAAGAAATAATAAACATCATAGAATTAATTGACAAGTTTTACAAATTATTTAAATTTGAATACTCAGTAGAATTATCTACTCGCCCTGAAAAAAGAATTGGACAAGAAAAAGTATGGGACAAGGCAGAATCAGCATTAGAAAAAGTATTAAAGAAAAAGAAAATGAAATTTAAAATAAACAAAGGAGATGGAGCATTCTATGGTCCTAAAATTGATTTCCATATTAAAGATTCATTAAAAAGAACATGGCAATTAGCAACAATTCAATTAGATTTTGCAATGCCTGAAAGATTTGATATAACTTATAAAGATAATAAAGATAAATTAAAAAGACCTATTATGCTTCATAGAGTAATTTATGGTTCTTTAGAAAGATTTATTGGAATCCTCCTAGAGCATACAAATGGAAGACTTCCATTATGGCTTGCCCCAAAACAAATAAGAGTTATCAACTTTACAGACAGAAACAATAAAGCATGTGAAAAATTAAATCAAGAATTAAAAGAAAAAGAATTTAGAACAGACTTAGATTTAAACCAAGAACCTATTGGTGGAAAAATAAAACAAGCAGAAATAGAAAAGATTCCATATATTGTAACAATTGGAGATAGAGAAGAAAAAGCAAACACATTAGCAGTTAGAAATAAAGGTAAAGTTACAACAATAAATAGAGATGAATTTATTGAAATGATTACAAAAGAAGTTGAAGAAATGAAATAAAACTCAACAACAATATTTATAAATTTAAAATCTTCTTCTAAAACATGAACTTTAAAGAAACCCATGAAATTATTGAATCATCAAATGCATTTCAGAATTTTAAAAAACAATATCCTGATGCAGAATTATGTGTTGGATTTTTCATAAGAGATTTTGTGACAGATGAAGAAAGAAATTCTTTAGATTATAAAACAGAAGATAAAATATTTACATTTGATATAAAAGACAATAATGAAATTTTACAAAAAGAAGATAAATTAATTGATGAAGGAAATCACCCTCAATTAAAATCAATTAAACCAGAAGTAAAAATAGAAGTAGATGAATTAAAAGGACTTACAGGAACACAAGCATTAGATCACGGAATTTCTGCGAAATTCCATAAAATTATCGCAGTCTTACAAAACCATGAAGACAAACAAGTCTGGAATCTTACTTGTATGTTAGAAAACTTAATTATTCTTCACATTTTAATGGATTCAGAAACAGGCGAAATAATTAAGTTTGAAAGAAAATCAATGATGGATATGATTAAGAAAAAATAACTTACAATCTTCTTCTTTTATCACTACCTGCGCCTTTTACAGATTCATATTTCTCATCCTCTATATTTGCTTCAGGATAAGGAGATTTAAATCCTCCAACACCCTCATTACCTCCAACCATTCCGCGATTAAATTGTTGAGGCGTAGAAGAAAAATCAGATTTTAAAACAGGAGCACTAGCAGGTTGAGGACGAGGAACATAACTTTCAGCAGAAGCATAATCAACATCATCTCTATTAGCAACATTTGAAGCACTAGGAGAACTAACCTCTCCTTGTTGAGCAACAGGAACATTCTCACTTTGTTCTAAGGAAACATTTGAAACAGAACTCACTCTTCTAGGATAACTCCCTCTATTCTCAATCATATTTTCTAAGGCATCTTCCGTGCCTTCAGAACTCGGTTCTGAAATACCTTCATCATCAGCATTTTCCACCAATTCTGATTCCTCAGAACTTATTCCATTATCTTCTTCTAAACCTTCTTCAATTTCCTCAATTACATCTTCTTCCATTTTTTTATAAGTAATAATTTATTAGCATTTCCCCTCAACTAAAACCCAAAAAAATCCTCTGCAGGAGTTTTAGGGGCACTAGCCACAGCATCTTTTGTAAAAGGGAATGAAGCCATCCCATGCCCTTTCTTGTAAATATCATAAACAGTAAAACAATTATTAATAGCACCTGCTTCTGCAAGACTTCTTAAAAATTTCTCAGGATAGCTATCTTTCTTAGCACCTTTTTTTAATAACTTCTCCTTTTTCTCTTTATCCTTATCTTTTTTAGATTTTATAGGAAGTTTAAAACCACTAAACAAAGCTGAAAAAGGATTAACATCTTTTTCTTTCTCTTTCTTTTCTTCACCTAAAAACTCATCAATATCTAATTGTATTTGCCCTAATGAATCATCTGTCATTCCTTGAACTAATTTTAATGCAGAATTTAAATCAGAATCATCTAATTTTTCCTTAAATAAAGTTAACTCATCTTCATTTAATGCATATGATTTAAAATTAGCCTCTACTCTCCCACCAAAAACATAATGTTGTCCAGCCTTACTAGGAATCCCTCTAAATTTAAAATCAACAATTACCACAGAATAATAAGGCCTCATTTTTTTCTGAATTTTCTTAAAATCTGCAGGTAAATCCTTACTAATAATCGAAGGTTCAACTTTAACAACACCCTTCCCCATAATACTTAACTCTAACATAATTGTATTAAATACAGTAACTAATGCAGGATTACTTCCAAGTTTCTCACTTGCAGATAATTGTTCGGCAGCCTTAAGATAAGGTTTTGCCCATCTTGAATTTAATCTCAAAGCTTCAACTTGACTCTTAAGATAAGTCTTTTCAATTTCAAATCTTTTTTTCAATTCTTGTTCACTTCTTTTTCTCCATTCAAAAAATTCTTGTATACGTGGTTTTAATATTCTTTTAACTCTTTCATTAAAATCCATTTTATCTACATCCTTTGGACTTTTTGCAATCATAAATGCATCTCTTAAAGTTACAAATTGTAAATTCCCAGAAGCCATTGCATTAATACTTCCTTGTCCTCTTTGAATATCAACCTTATCCATCCAAATTTGTTTTAATGCTAATAAACCTGCTTCAGCAGTAGATTTATCTTTTGAATTAGCATCCTCATATTGAGCTAATCTTATTTTAAATTCTTTTAAATCATAAATTAAATTTAAAACTCCCTTCAAGATAGTATTAACAGTTGCTAAAACTCTAGAAGCTTCTTGTTGCATTTGACTCATTTTTTGTCCTAATTCAGAAAAATGTCCACTTCCAGGAGAAGATGCAAAATTATCAATTATTTTTTCCACACTACCTCCAAACATATTATTCATAAAATCTAATATCCAAAAATACACAGGCTCTAATCCCTCAGACGCAGAATCATAAACAATCTGATGTTCAGAAGACGGTGCTCCATCTTTTCCACGATAATAAGGACTTACCTCTGCAATTAAATTTTCAATTTCACCCATTTTCAATATTGATAAACTATCGTTATATCAATTATACCAAGATTATTTTCTTTTTAAATTTTGGTGTTGTTAAATCGCCCCACAAAAACTATATAAATTAAAATAACCTTTAAAGACTATAAAAGACAATCAACATGGCTAGTACAGAATCTATTTATAATGGGGCAGACAATTTTCTTATTCCTAGTTATTATAATTCTACAGAACAACAAGTACCAATAAGTGAATTAGGTATGTCTGTTGACCCAAGAACAGCCAATCAATTAAGTGAAATAAATCACAAAGCTAATTCAGGTTTAAAACATATTGAAGTTCAAGGAATATCAGGAGATGTATGGGAATCAGTTCCAGAAGAACATATAGATGAAATGAGAAGAGTAATGAAAGCAATGGGTAGTTCAGCCTCATTCCATGGCCCTTTAGTTGAAGCATCAGGAGTTTCATTACAAGGTGGAAGAGGATTTGATGAAGAACAAAGATTAGGTGCTGAAAGACAATTAGAATCTGCAGCATTAAGGGCAAATAGATTAGATAAAAATGGAAATATTTCAGTAACAGTTCATTCAACAGCACAACTTCCAGATATGGAACCTCATATAAAAACAAGAGATGGTGAAGAAGAATTAACAGGTTTTTTTGTAATTGATCCAGAAACAGGAAGATTAGGTTCATTACCTCCTGAAAAAACTTATTTTCCAGAAAAAGGAAAATTTGAACCAGAAAAAAAAGAAAAATTTGTAGGACAAAATGCAATAAATAAATTAAATAATGACCAATGGACAGAACAATTATCAGGAGTAAATAGGTATGCCACAGAAGGAAATAGAGTTTTGGATCATTTAAAAAAACAAATTCCAGAAAAAGTTCTTAATCAACTTGCAAGTGGAGTAGATTATTCTAAATTAAGAGAAGAAGATGAAGAACTGAAAAGTGCTCTTAAAATGGCTGAAACAGAATTAAATCACGGACAGATTTATTTAAGAGATTCTTATAGAAACCTTAAAGGTTTATTTGATAAAGCCTGGACAGGAACAGAAGCAGGTTCAGCAGATAGAAAAAAATTAAGAGAATTTGCAGAATATGCTGAAAACAATGTTGATGAAAAAATTGAAAATGATTTAACAAGAACCCAGGCATTAGGAGAAGTTGTTGAAAAAGGACTTAAAACATTAAATGAATTAGATGCAACTCCTCAAACATTTAAACCATTAAAAGAATTTGTTGTAGACAAAACAGCAGAAACTTTTAGTAATGTTGCACATTCAGGATATAAAAAATATGGAGAAAAAGCTCCAGTAATTAATATTGAAAACCCCCCTGCAGGAGGAGGTTTAAGCAGAGCAGAAGATTTAAAGAGTTTAGTAAAAGAAACAAGAAAAAAACTTGCAGAAAATCTTGCAAATGATAAAAAATTAAATCTATCTAAAGGACAAGCAAAAAAACAAGCAGAAAAAATGGTTGGAGCTACTTGGGATGTAGGACATATTAACATGATTAGAAAAAAAGGTTATTCAGAAAAAGATGTTATTAAAGAAACTGAAATAATAGCGCCTTATGTAAAACATGTTCATCTTTCAGATAATTTTGGTTTAGACCATACCGAACTTCCAATGGGAATGGGTAATGTTCCATTTAAAGAAATAATGGGCAAGCTAGGAGAAAAAGGTTTTGAAGGAAAGAAAATTATTGAAGCAGGAAACTGGTGGCAACATTTTGCAGAAAGAGGTGGAGGAAGTCCTTTTAGAGCTTCAATTGAAGGAATGGATTCTCCAATTTATGCAATGGGTCAATCACCTTATTGGAGTCAAGTAGGAGGTGTCCCAGGATATTATTCAGGACATGGCGCAGTAAATCCAGCTGTTCATCATTCAATGTATGGTGCAGGATTTCAAGCACTTCCATTAGAATTAGGTGGAGAAATGCCAGGACAGCAAAGCAGATTTGCTGGCACTCCTAATCAATGAAATTGATTAGTGAATACCAATACTCCTAATCAATAATAAATTCAAACAACAAACTTAAAAACACACGATTACTAATAATAAAAAGATGGTGATAGAAAAAACAACTGAAAAGAAAGGGGAATCTAAAAAACCTTCTAAAGCAGATTCTAAAAAATATCCTACTCTTAAAATAAAAACAGATAGAGAAATTGCAACAGATTTTGCAGAAAAAGTTTATAAGAAATTTGACAGATTAATTAAATCAATTGTTTTGTTTGGTTCTTCTATGAAAGGCACTAAAAAAACAGGATCAGATATAGACATAATTCTTATTATTGATGATGCAACAATAAAATTTGACCAAAAATTAATTTTATGGTATAGAGAAAATTTAGCAAAAATAATTAAATCAAATCCTTACAAAAAAGATTTACATATTAACACTGTTAAATTATCAACTTGGTGGGAAGATTTAGTTAGAGGAGACCCAACAGTTGTAAATATAATCAGATATGGAGATTCAATAATCGATTTTGGAGGATTTTTTGAACCCTTAAAAATATTATTACAAGAAGGAAAAATAAGAGTAACACCTGAGGCAATGTACACAATGCTTAACAGAGTTCCAATGCATATTACTCGAAGTAAATTAGCAGAAATAAGTTCAATAGAAGGTTGTTATTGGGCAATGCTTGAGACAGCTCAAGCATTATTAATGTCAATTAATGTAATGCCCCCATCACCAGAACATGTAGCATTACTATTAAAACAACATTTTGTAGACAAAAAACTTTTAAAATTAAATTATGTCACAGACCTAAATAATGTTTACCAACTTCATAGAAAAATAGTTCACGGAGATGTTACAGATTTAGATGGAAAAACTATTGACATATATCAAGAGAAAGCAGATAGATTCTTTAAAATTTGTTTAAAACTAATTAATGAAATAATTTAAGCAGCAGTACTTGCTTGATCTTCATAATCAGGTTTTAATAATAATTCATAAAATCCAAGAGCATTATCTTCTCCAACTAATTCAACCATATAATCTCTACCTTTTTCTTTAAAAGCTTTTTCAAAATTTTCCATTTTATCTTTAGCCCCTCTTTGATATTTCATAACAGCTAATTGATCATCATGTTTCAAAAATTCAATTATAAGACTTAATAATTCAGGATTATCTTTGTAAGCTTCTTGATATTGAGCAGCAACTTCTTTCATTACACCTTCAAGAATTTGCTTTTTTTGTTCAGGCGCAACTTTATCACTATTCAAAGCACCTAATATTTGTGTAACATTATTAACATCCGCATGTAATTCAGCAAGTGCCTTATAACTTCCATCATAATCTTTTGGAGGTTGAACATATTCTAAAGCTCTTGCAATTCTATCATCAGGAGCACTTTTAACAATACCCTCCAAGTTATCTTTATGCCCTGCAAATTCTTTTTTAGCAGACTCAAGACCCATTGCAACAGCCGGAAACATAATATAATTATTACCTTGATTATCTGGAGAATTTATTCTTGCAATTAAATCTTTTTTGTCATCATCACTTAAGGCAGAATCAGCAACAGCCTGACTAGCTATTTGAGGTAATTCTTGAAAATGTCCTCCTTGTTGAACAGTTTGAACAATTTTATCATAAAAATTAACTTTAGCAAAATCTTTTCTCATTTCATCATATGCATTTGTTTTAACCATTTTATTGATTTTTATATTTTTTATATTTTGTTTAAACTTTTTTAAAAGTTTATTTCCTAAGAGAACTCTCAATCCTCTTACTATTTACATGTAAAACTACTATATAAATCTTACTATTTGTATTAACTTAGTAGAAGTAACAATATACATTATTAACCCAAATTATTCTCAACAACCCTTATAATCTTCTTCAAAGCATTATCCATAGAGACTTTTTCTATATTTTTCTTATAATTCTTAATTTTCAAAGGATTATCAATAATATCAGATATCAACTCCTCAAATTTCTCTCTACTTTTAGTATAATACCCAATTTTATTATTATTTAAAAACAATGCATTTGCCTTTTCTTGACCAGATAAAATTCCCCAATAAATAATAGGTATTCTTTTAGCAATTGCTTCTGCACTCACACTTCCTCCCGGCTTTCCAACTAAAATCTCTGAAATACTCATTAATTCATCAAGATTATCAACAAAACCAAAAATTTTTACATTTTTTGAAAAATCCTGAGAACTCAATTGATTATGCAATTTCTTATTTTTCCCAGTTACTACAATCATCTGAAAATCTTTATCAATACTTTCAAGAGAATTAACAATCTTATTAATATTCCCTAGGCCTCCGCTTCCTCCAACAATTAAAACAATTGGTTTCTTTTTATCTAATTTTAATTTTTTCAAAATCTTATTTTTATTAGATTTTTTTAAAAATTTATCATCAACAGGAATTCCAGTAACAATAACCTTATCCCCCAATTTTTTTCTATATCTTTCATTAACAGAATCTTTAGAAACAACAAGATATTTATCAATATTATTATAAATCCAATAATCATGCATATAAAAATCAGTTACAACTCCAAAAGATTTTGTTTTTAATCCTTCTTTTTTAATCAAAGAAACAATTCCTGCACTAAATGCATAACTAGAGATTATTAAATCAGGTTTAAATTCATCAATAACTTCTTCAAACTTACTCTTAACCAACTTTCTAACAATATTAATCACCCATTTATTTAATCCTGAATTAGATTTGCCTTGATGTAAATAAGTCCATAAAAACGGAAAATTATTATAAAGAATTAAATAAATTTTTTCAACAATATTTTTTATAAAAAAATATTCTTTTTCAATAATACTTGTAGATTTGATAATTAAGTTAGAATTTTTCTTAAGCTCCTTTGAAATAATTTCAGCAACATTTTTATGCCCTAATCCAATTTCTTCATACAAAATTAATATTTTCTTTTTCTTTATCATTTTTTCAAAAATTCAATAACTTTATCAAACATAAGTTTATTTTTAGGATGAAAAAATATATTATGAGAAGAATAACTAATAATAAATGATTCACTATCAGTAGAATTAATCTTTTTCAATAATTTATTTCCAGAATTTTTAGGAATTAACGTATCAGATTTCGCATTTATTGCAATAACTGGGCAGGTTATTTTAGGTAAATGCTTTTTAAGAAGTTTATTAAGATTATTAACTATTTCCAATGAACGTCCAGGAATAAAATCATAATAAAATGCTTTTTCTCTTAATTTCTTTTCAACAGGATTTAATTTCTTTTTCCATTTCTTTTTTAATTTTGCAACATTAGTTAATACTCTTGAAGAAAGTCCAAAAGAAAGTTTATAAGGTGTTGAAATAACAAAAACTTTTTCAATAGGATATTTTCCAGCCAAATACAATGCTAATTGCCCTCCAAAACTAAAACCTCCTAAAATAACAGAGTTTCCATTTTCAAGTTCTTTTTTCAATTCTTTCTCTGCTTGAACAATATAATCTTTATGACTATAATTATACATATCAGAAACTACTGTCCCATGCCCTTTTAATAACGGGACAACTACTTTAACATTAAATTCTTTATTTAATAATTCAGGCAATAAACTAAAATCATCTGGGCCTCCGCTATACCCATGAAACAATAAAAAAGTTTTTTTCCTTTTTCCATTAATTATTCTACTTTTGGTTTTAGAAATCGTTCGCTTATCCATTTTTTAAGAATTAAAAATAATACAAATAATACAATTATTAAAAATATACTTAATTGTAAATTTCTAAATGTTTTTAAAAATAAAAAAAACATCCCTCCAAAGAAATACGCTAAAGTAACTATAATAGTCATTCCAATAATATTTGCAATAAAAGAACTAATCGTAAATGTTCTTAATTTTGTTCCTTTAAATCCTAAATAAACTAAGGTAATAATACTGATGCCATAAATAAATTTAGTATACAAAACAGTCAAAAAAACACTTTCCATACTTGCTTTTCTAATAAGTCTATCTAATTTATGATAATGATTTGTAAATTTTCTAAATTTAAAGAGTTTTTTCATTAATCTCAATCTACCAATAAAAAAGAACATATGATCACATAAAAACATTCCAATAAAACCAAAAATTATAACATCCCAAAGTTTTATTTTTCCAGCAACAGCTAAAAATGTCAGAACAGTAATAGTTTCTTCTCCTCCAAAAAACCCGCCCAATAAGGCTAACAAATACCCATAATTTCCAAACAGGGAAAGGATTGTTTCAAAGATCATAGAATACATAAAGAAAATTCCTTTAAAAAACTATCAATATCAATAATCATCATCAAAATAATTATATTCACTCTTTTTTTCTTCTTCAGGATTATCAGGATTATAAACTCCCATATCAACTTCTTCAGCACCACCTTCAGAATCTAATGATTCTGAACCTTTATCCGAACCTTCAGAATCTAATGATTCACCTTCACTAACTGATTCATCAGCAAAATTTGAATCTCTTGATTCCCCTGAATCCGGAATACTCTCCTCTCTACTCTCAAAATTATCCAACTCAGCAGATGTTGATTCCATTGTAGGTAACTCAGGACTTTCTTTCTTTTCTTCTCCTTCTAACAATCCCTGGTCTGCATAAGATTTTTCACCTTTTTTCTCCATTTCATTTTGTATTTCTTTAATTTCATGAATAATATTATTTGCATGTTCTCCTTTTATAACTGATTCTCTAGAATCAGCATCTCCCCCCAATTCTGATTTATCAGAACTTATGCCTTCATCAGAACTTATCCTCTCATCAACATCTTCTCCAAGAATAGTTTCAACTTTAGTCCTATCATCAATTTTATCCATTTCTTCATCAACATCTATTTTCTTTTCCTCAACAATTTCATCCAATTCCTCTGCCTTACCTTCAATCCTATCTAAATTATCCATTGGAGCAATAGCACCAATATGCTCCTTATATTCAGAAGCATCAACACCTTCCCTTTCTGCAGATATTTGAATCTTATCTTTATTTAAAAAATTTGAATCTTCATTGACTAATTGTTTATCAGAATCAGAAATACCTTCCTCCTTTTCTCTTTCCATTCTCTCTTTCCATTTTCTTTTTCTCTCACGTCTTTTTTTATTTTTCCAATAATTCCTACCTTTTTTAGGTTCTTCTTTCTCTTCTTCTATAACTGATGATGAATCATCAGCATCATCCCTACCTTCAGAACTTTGTTCAGAAATACTCTCTCTTTCCTCAGCAAAATTTGAATTTTCAGAACCAGTGCCACTTTCAGAACTAGGTTCTAAATCACTATATTCTGAAATACCTTCATCCTCCACCCTAGTTTCAGGTTCATTAACTTCTTCTTTTTCTTCTTCCACAACATCCTCTAATATCTCTTCAGCATCATCTTCAGCATCACTCATATCCCCAACTTCTTCATTAACTAAAGTTGCTTCAACATCTACAGAATCTTTTAATTCTAAATCATTTTCTGAATCTTCATTATTAACAAACACTTCTCCTCTTTTATCATTCATTAATCCAATTGGTTTTTCAATAACAGGTTCTTCAACATCACCTTCAGAACTTTGTTCTGGAACACTAACCTCTAAATTATTTGAACCTATTTCTCCTCCTACTCGAACTTCTTCATTATTTTCTGATTCTAAACTCTCTTCTTCAACTTCTTGGGTGGGCAAAGTCTCAATAACTGAGGTTTCCTCAGCATTACTCACGCCTTCAGAACCTTGTTCTGAACCCCTTTCTTCTGGAATACTACTCTCCATCTCTTTAATCAACTTAGAAATTTCATAACCAGCATCTGCATTTACACTAATACTCTTAATACCTTTCTTAACCAAAAACTCAACCATTTCTTTTTTACTTCCAGCTTGTCCACAAATACTTGTCTCAACATTATGTTTATTACAACTATCAATAACTTTCTCTATTTGAGAAAAAATAGCAGGATGTAATTCATTATACAAATACTGAACATCTTCATTACCTCTATCAACACCTAATGTAAATTGAGTTAAATCATTTGTTCCAAATGAAATAAAATTAACACCTTCTTCACAAATATCATCAATAATCTGAACAGATGCAGGAGTCTCAATCATAACCCCAAATTCCATATTATCTGTTTTAATTTCATTAAAATGTTTTTTAGCTTCTCTAACTTCTTCAATAGAAATTATTTGAGGAAACATTATCCCAAATTTTTTAGAAGGATTTTTTTCAGCAACCATTTTAATAGCCTCTAATTCAGCTCTAAAAATCTCCGGATGTTTTAAACTAAATCTTATTCCATGAAATCCTAACATTGGATTAATTTCTCTTTCAGGAGCCCCCTCTAATGAGCCATACTCATCTGTTCTAATATCACTAGACCTTATCCAAACAGATTCAAAATAATTAGCAATTTTTTCAATACCTTTTTTTAACAACTCACTATATTCCTCTAGTTTATCTTCTTTCTTAAAGGCAAGAGGGTGTTTTCCAGAACTTGCAATAATTCCTTCCATTCTTGTTAACCCAACTTTCTCAATTTTACTTAATGCAGCTCTTTCAGCAAAATCAGGTAAATCTACAATAACTTTTAAACTAATTTTATCAGTTTTAATTACAGGCAAAATTTCTACCTTTTCAGTTTTAGCAACTTCTCCCTCATAAACCTTACCACTACTTCCATCAACAGTAATTTTCATTCCATCTTTTAAAACACTAGTTGCAGTCTCTGTTCCAACAATTGCAGGAATACCCATCTCCCTACTAACAATTGCAGCATGCGAAGTCATTCCACCTTCATTGGTTACAATTGCAACAGATTTCTGCATAGCAACAACCATATCAGGATTAGTCATCTCTGTAACTAAAACATCTCCTTTCTTGATTTTATCTAAATCATCCATTGATTTAATAATCCTAACACTCCCAGCACCAACACCAGGACTAGCACTCTGTCCCTCTAATATTGCAGTTCCAGAAATTTCAAATTCGTCTTCTTCCTTTTTTTCTTTCAAAGTTGTAACAGGCCTTGATTGAAGAATATACACTTTCCTATTTTCAATTGCAAATTCAATATCTTGAGGTTTTTTATAATGATCCTCAAGTTTAACAGCATAATCTGCAACTTCAAGAATTTCACCATTAGTCAAAACCTGACTTTTACTTCTTTCAGGATTTAATCTAGCAATTTCATTATTCCCACTAGAAGTTCTAACTACTGCAATTTTTTTATCAGCAACTTTAACACTTTTAACTTTTAAATCTCTTGTAGCCACATAATGATCTGGCTTTATTTTACCACTAACAATCCCTTCTCCTAATCCAAAAACAGCCTCCATAGCAACATCTTCACTTAAAGTTACAGGGTCTCTTGAAAATACAACTCCTGACTTTGCAGAATCAACCATCTTTTGAATAACAACCGCAAGCAATGCTTCTCCTTCTTTAAACCCCTTTCTATTTCTATAATAAATTGCCCGAGCAGTATATAATGATGAAAAACATTTTTTAACATGTTCAATAATTCTTCTATCTCCTTTAATATTAAGAAAACTTTCTTGTTGTCCTGCAAAACTTGCATCTACTAAATCTTCAGTAGTTGCAGAACTTCTAACAGAAACAAAAATAGGTTCTTGTGAATTTTTTAAAATAGTTAATGCATCTGAAGAAACTCCTTTTTCATCTATTTTTTCAGAACCTAAAATATGATATGATTCAAGTATTTCATCCTCTAATTCTTTAGGCATTTCCTGACTTTCAATCAACCCTCTAATTTCTTTAACAGCTTTATTTAATTCAGCAGTATTTTCTAAATCAATGCCCTCAACAATATTTTTTATTTTTTCTCTTAATCCACCTTTTTTTAAAAAAAACTCAAATGACTGAGCAGTCACAACAAATCCAGGTGGAACTGGAAATTTATTATTAAACATTTCACCTAAACTCGCCCCCTTTCCACCAACAGTAGCTATATCTTGATTATTTAATTCAGAAAACCAACGAATATACTTATCATGATATTGTTTTGAATCATTATCATCTCCTTTATCAGATTCTATCTCCTTACCATTTACTAAATCTTCTGCACCAAAATCACCCAAGTTATCATCATGGTTAGAACCCTCTGCCATACTCTGAGTTTTCTTAGCATCTTCAATTAAATTTAACATCTCTTTTACACCTATGAGAGAATATTAAAATTATTATATAAACTTTATGGGGTTAGAATAATATAGAATAATCATCAAAATTAGATAGAAATTTATAATGTGCAATCTTCAATAAAGTTATTAGTAATATAAAAAGTTCTTGACGCAACTTTCTTTAAAAAATATGAGATAGCTTTTCTATTACCTATAGCTACATATACTACAATTTTATTAAAATCTTTTGCTGCATTAACCGCTCCTGAAAAATCCCCGTCATTCGATACCAAATAAGCTTCATCATAAATTCCTTTTTCAGCATCAAGAGCCAAATCTAATGCAAGATTAACATCACTTGCTTTTTCAACATAAAATATATCTCCATCCCTTCTCCTTTTTTCCAATCTACCAAAGATGATATTAAATTTATCAATTTTCTTAAGTTCCTCAAGAAATTTTTGTTGTTCTAAATATTGAGTTGGATGCGTTTTTTGAGTTAAAGGAGCAATATAATAATTAATTTTAATTAAGTCATTATTTTCAGCAATTTTCTCACAGAATCTCTTAATGTTTATCTTCTTATTAAATTTATTTTTTATTGAAAAATAAAAATTACTTCCATCAATATAAATCACAATTTTTTTCATTTTAGAATATAAATGGATAGCATGGGGATTTTGCAACCCCCATGGACTTAATTAATATATAAAAGATATTATCTTTTAAATAACTTATGTTTATAGAATAATCCTAATTACTTCAAAAATTCAACATTAACTTTAGCTTTACAAGCTAATTTAGGAGTAACTTTCTTAAAAAATTTCTTAACAATAGGTAAATGTTCTTCACCATTAAAATAAAGTGTAAAAATAGGTTTTCCTCTTTTCAAAGTAGCAGCTCTCCCTTCAGGACTTCCAAATGATTTTTTCATTCCAGTCTGAACTCTTTCACCCTTACTACCACCACTAAAAATCCTATTATTTCTTAAAATATTATGAGGATAAACATTACATCTAAAAAAATAAGCTTTTTGTGTTAATAACTTAGTCATATCTTTATGAATTGATTGTCTTATTGCTTCTAATGCAAAATCTCTAATTTGAATATTCTCTGCAGTTGAAAGTATAACTTTAATCTTATATTTTCCAGCTTCAAAACCTTTGTAATCACCCATATTAAATTTAACAATTTTTTGAGGAGGAATTGTTTTAATATAACTCAAATGTTGTTTCTTACTTCGTCTAGTATTAGTTATTGGTTTTCGTTTCGAATATGCTGATGCTTTTCTTTTTGCTACCATTTTATTGAGTACCCTCCATATAAAATGGGAGTACTAAAATTTTTAATTTTTTTGCTACCATTGTTTCTTAAAATTATTTAATCTCCACAGATTCATTTCTTGCTTGTCCAGGTAATCCATTTTCAAAAATACTTCTAACCATTCCCTTATTACCATGAGCAGAACTTATTTTACCTTTGATTATTTTACCTGCAGGACTTCTCCAACTAACTTCTTTTCCAACTAATTTACTAGCTTCTTCTCGTGTAGTTGCACCTACATCTAAGATATAATGCTTTTCATGGATTCTTTTTAATCCTCTCCTAAATTGAATTATTTTTCCTTTCATATTATAACATAAATCTTAAGAAATCTGACACCCTCTCCAGAGCATTTCTTCATAGAGATCAGTTTTTTAAGAGTCTATAATAAATTCATAGAATAAGGGTTTTTAAAGCTTTACCCACCTTTTATCTCATTAAAATTAGAACATTAATGAAACCCATGCGCATAATCACCAAAACAGACCCCATAAGCATTTGCCCATAAATCTACATTAATAATCTCATTTGGATTTATCTTAATTTCCAAATATTGATGAGGCGAAACATACCAAACTAAAGTCCATTTTAATTTAATATCTTTTTCATTAAATAATCCACTTTTGATTAATAATATTCTCATTAAATAATTCAAAACATTGCAATGCAAAAAACCTTTTTTAGCCCATATTTTATCCACATCAGAAATAAACAAGTTAAAAAATTTCAAATAAGTATAAACTCTCTGCCCCCTATATCTATCTAAAAGAAAAATATAAGCCTTCTTTATACATTCTTTTTTAGTTTTAGATTTCCTTAACTCCTTAACAAAAACCTCTAATTCCTTAGGAAGTTTATCCGGAATCCTTTCTTTTGTAAATAGATTTCCAACCATATTAATTAAAACCAAAATATTATTATAAACTTTACCATTAGTTTATTCACAAACAATCCAACGGACTTCTCACATTCTTAACAGATGCTTGAGAAATCTGCAAATATATTTGAGTTGTCTTTATATCACTATGTCCCAAAAGCTTCTGAATAATTCTCAAATCAACACCATTTTCAAGTAAATGAGTTGCAAAAGAATGTCTAAGTAAATGAGGATAAACCCTTTTTTTAATTTCTGCTTTTTTACTAGCTTGTTTAATAACTGCCTGAATTGTTTGAATTGCAAATTTTTTACCTCTTTGAGAACTAAATAAATAAACACTAAATCCTTTATTCAAAACAATATAATCTTCTAAATCTCTTTTAATAGATTCAGGAATTTTAACAAATCTATCTTTATTTCCTTTTGCTAATCTAATATGAATTAAACCATCTAAAAAATCTAAATCAGAATGTCTCAAATTAACAATCTCCGAAATTCTCAATCCACACCCATATAACAATTTAATAATTAATTTATGTTTAATATTCTCAGTAGAATCTATCATTTTTTTAATTTCAATAATATTAAGTATCTCAGGAATTTTTTTATTCTTTTTTGGATATGGAACCTCTATCCTTTTATTCAAAATAACTAAAAAAAAGAATTTAATCGCAGATATTTGTAAACAAACACTTGAAGGGCTTTTTTTCTTAAAATTCAATAAATAATTAGAATAATCTTTTACAAGTTCAGAATTAAAAACACGATTATTAGCAAAACAAAAAAACTTTCCCACAGCATAAGTATAACTATTAATAGTTTTATTAGAAAAATTTCTAATTTTCAATTCCCGAACCAGTTTTTCTTTCCATACGAATGTTATAATATTAATATTCTTTATTTTATAAAACTAAGTCCAAACTTAAAAGGAGTGAAGATAGATATAACATACCCTATAAGGAGATTATATCTAATTAATTAGATATAATCTATAGTTCATCGCAATCACAGATGAGCCTTAAACCCCCGACCACCCACCCCCACTAGGAGAGATTGTCTAACTACTACGAAAAAAAGTTTTCCACCCCCAATTACTAAAATCAAACTACCCTTTCGCAACACTCCACATTAATTCAAACTGCTTTCTATAAGAATCTGCAACACCCTTATTCCTCATAATAACTAAATAATCAGGATTCCCCCATACAATCATTTGAACATTATCTCCATAAATTTGAATAGGATTTTCATTATAAAATTTACTTGGAACTTTCTTATATTTTGAAGTTCCTTTCTTAAAAATACCCTTTGCTCCCTCTTTAATAATCACTTTCTCTTTTATCTTATAATGAATCATATCTCTTTCATATTGGTCAACAATTGTTTCTTGACTTGAAAAAGGAACAGACTCATCAACAGCAGTGCATAAAACTTCCCTATTTTTAGATTCTTTTAACTCATTGATTATATCTCTTAAGGCAATTCTCAAAACATTCTTTCCTTTATATGTTTCAACCATTAATGGTTGTTTAGAAGCCTTATTTATCAAAGAAAGTTCTGGAAGTATTTGCTTAAAATTCTGAGTTTTTTCATTTAAAATTTCTAGGATTAAATTAGGATTAATTGCCTTAAACAGCTTTGTTTTACCTTCTTTAACACTATTAACATATCCTTTCTCCTCTAATCTTTTAAGAGTATCATAAGTAACTTGCCTGTAAAGTCCTGCTTTTTCAGCTAACTCATAAGCAGATATTTGTCCGTGAGTAAGCAGAGCTAGATAAACTTCCACTTCATAGTCTGTTAACCCTATTTGCTTAAGGATTTCTTTATTTATCATACGTATGATATCATACGAATGAACTATATAAGGCTTTCTGTCAGTATATTATTAACTAAATAAGTAAAA
>JABHZE010000002.1 GCA_018653485.1 archaeon
ACTCAACCAAAAGAATCACAAACACTTGAAGGAAGATTTGAATGGAACACTCCCCAAATCCAAACAACATTCCCACAAGGAGAAGATGCACAAGAACTCTACCAACAATTAGGAGGATACATAACAAGATTAGGAGACATACAATACAACCCAGAAACAAAAACAATTATTGGTTCAACACCATTTTTATCAGCAAGAATTGACACCCTTGTAAGACCATTAGGATTAAGAACAACTAACTTAAGAGATTTAAGCAGACCAGAAGTAATGCAAAGAGTTGAAGACAAGCATTATACAGATGCCCCAATTTTAGTATTAAGAACAACAAAAGATTCTTATGAGCCAAACAACCATTTAATAAATCAATTAACAAAACAAATAGAACAAACAAATGGAAAACTAGAACTTCCAGTAATGATTTCAGGATTTGATGTCCAACCTTCAGAAACTCCTCAACAAGGATATGGAATAGAAATAGTTCCAAGAGCAGATTTTCAAGCAATTTCTGATGAAAGATTAGCTCATAAAAACAATGGAAAAAGATTTACAAATGTAGATGAGTTAGGATTACCTATTTTTGATAAAAATGGAACAAGAACTTTCTATACAAGAAACCAAGGCTTGTCTAGGCTTTATCTTGACGGGGATTTGGACTTGGGCTCGGGCGACGAGAATCTTTCCTACTCTAACTCTAATGGCAGGGTGGTCGTTGTGAGCGCCGAAGGAACTGAAGGCGCGAACTCAAATTTTTTAGAGTCATTTTCATCAAAAAGAGAAGAATTTGAAAAACAACAAAGAGAACATGAAAAAGGATCACAAAGATTAAGGGAAGAAATTAACAGAATTCTGGAAGGATGAACTCCACCACAATAATCTTTAAATTAAATAACTTCTTTTTTAAATTCCTAGTCTTTAACTAGGCCACAAGCTAATTAATAGTATTTGTTTTAAAACAAATCATAAAATTCAACCACAACAATTAGTAGGCTAGTTCTGAATCTTGAAGTGGTGGTGATTTACTTTTAATTAATTAGCTATAACCATTGGCTTGTCTAGGCTTTATCTTAACAGGAATTTGGACTTGAACTCGAACAACGAGAATCTTTCCAACTCTAACTCTAATGGCAGAATGGCTTAGTTAACTAGGATTTTAATCAATGAAAACTTACAAAAATATTTACCCTAAAATTTACAACATGAAAAATTTAATTCTTGCTTATAAAAGAGCAAGAAAAGGTAAGACTAAAAAACTTTATGTCAAAGAATTTGAAGAAAATTTAGCCTATAATATAAAAATTCTCCACAATGAATTAAAAAATCAAACTTACAAACCTAAACTCCTTAAAACATTTATTTTAAGAGACCCAAAAACAAGAAAAATAAGTAAATCAGATTTTAGAGATAGAATTGTTCATCATGCTCTAATTAATATTATTGAACCTATTTTTGATAAACTTTTTATTTATGATTCATGTGCAAATAGAATTGGAAAGGGAAATTTATTTGCAATAAAAAGATTTGAGAAATTTTTAAGAAAAATATCAAAAAATGGAAAAATAAAAGGATGGTTTAATAACAATCAAATAAAGGGATATTGTTTAAAGGCAGATATAAAACATTATTTCCAAGAAATAAATAATAACCTCTTAATTAAAATCCTTCAAAGAAAAATAAAAGATAATAAAACCATCCAATTAATTAAAAAAATATTAAGTAACCAAAAAATAGAAAATAACCAACTCAAAATTAAAAATTATATAAAAGGAATGCCTCTTGGAAATTTAACTTCTCAATTCTTTGCTAACCTTTATCTCAATGAATTAGATTATTTTATTAAACATAAATTAAAGGTAAAATATTATCTTAGATATGTTGATGATTTTGTTCTTTTGCATAACTCAAAAGAACAATTAAAAATTTTGAAACTTAGAATTATTCATTTCTTAAATAATCAATTAAAACTTGAACTTCATCCAGACAAATCAAAAATAATCTCTCTTTCAAAAGGAGTAGATTTTGTAGGTTTTAAGATTTTTTATCATCATAAGAGGTTAAGAAAAAGAAATATTAAGAATATTTTTGTAATTATTAAAAAATACAAAAAAGAAGAGATTTCAAAAGAAAAATTATTAGAAATCTTTCAAGGATGGAAAACTTATGCAAGATGGGCAAATAGTTTTAAGCTAATAAGAAGATTAGAAATGGAGATTAACAAATATCAGTAATAATTATATTTTTTTAATCTCCAACTCTAACCAAAAAATCCACTCTGAAATAAATAAACTCCAACTCCCAATGCCAAAATCACTAATCCTGCAATAATTGCAATCCACATCAACTTTTTCTTTTCAGGAGTTATTTTTTGCTTTTTCCACTTTTTTCGATTAACCAAACCAATAATAGTATAAGCCAACCCCAATACTATAAACATATTCCCAATATAACTATCTGAATCAAAAAGCCGTATAACAAGCCCAAAAGGCAACCAAATAATTCCCATTACAAAAAACGAGTAATAATCAGTTTCATGCTTTCCTTTATTTTTCTTAACAAGAACTGCAAATATAATCCCAAATACAATTAATAACACTAAAATTGCAATCATAATCCAAGGAATTACCATAAATAATTAAATTTTTCAGAATATATAAATCTAACTTCCCTTCTTTTTTCTTTTATAGAGATTAACATACTCCCTCTCCCATCTGTCATATCTAGTGTCTAATCTTTCACATACCTTCCTTGAATTTCCTTCAACATCTTCAATACAGAATTCCAATACAGTATCTGGAAAATACTCAAACCTTCCAAAATTCCAAGCACTATAACTATCATTTACAGCCATAAAACACTCAATTTTTATTATTATTTAAATCTTCATACTCAAACACGATTCTTAACTGAGGTTTCATCAGCATTCTTCGAATCTTCAGCTATTTTCAAATCTTCTAATTCTAAACTATTTCCAGAATTAGAAATACTTTTACCCCACCAATAACTTTTTATACCCATTTTCCCCTATTTTTTGATTAGGAATACAAGTAAAATCTGATTTCTAAGTAATAAGTTAGAAGGAGGCAATAAGCCAAAAATGGACGATTTTGAACAAAGAGAAATGCACAAAGCAACTTGTTCTGACTGTGGAAATGAATGTGAAGTACCATTCAAACCAACAGAAGGAAAACCTGTTAGATGTAGAGACTGTTTTAGAAAAAACAGACCACAAAGAAGCTTCGGAGGTAATAACAACCGAAGATTTGATAACAGAGATAGCAGACCAAGAGAAATGCACAAAGCAACTTGTTCTGACTGTGGAAATGAATGTGAAGTACCATTCAAACCAACAGAAGGAAAAGATGTTTTCTGTAGCGATTGTTTTAAGAAAAAGAGAGAATTTTAAATTCACTCTAGATTAAGAAACAATTAACAGATTTATTTTTATTTTTTTTATTTTAAAATTATAAACAAAAGAGAATTTTTTAACTATTTTTTAGAATTATTATAATTTTCTTTTTCCTGAGGGTTTTTCTTTGTCAAAGAAAAAGGCTCTTTATATAAAATCATCTATCTCAAAATTATCATCTGGAGAAGGCAATGTAAATCTCCTCTTCACAATATCTGTTAATTTTTTATCTCTTCCATTACCATTTCTATCCCTCTCTTCACTCTTTCTAGCTTCTTTCCTAATCTTCTGACTTAAAACAGCGGCATCATACCATGAAAAAGATAATTCAGGATCACTAGCAAATCTTCCAAGGGTTCTTAATGCATCAGCCCTATTTTTATCATCATATAAAAAAACATATCTCTCATTACCTTTAACTAAAGCTAATACATTGATATCTTTCTTACCCTGATATTCATTTCCCATGTCTTTTCATCACTTTCAATTACTTAAAAACCTTTTGTTTTATAGAAATCACGCCCGCCCCCGAATCTTCTCCATTACTTTTTGAAAAGTTTGATTATACTCTCTAACTCTTGAAGGGGCATTTGTTAATGGACGATTGTGAGCAATAGCATTTCGAATAGGCTCTAAAGAATTTAATTTCTTGCCCCACTCTTTGATATCAATATAAGATGCAAAAATCTTTTTATTAGACTCTATAATTGATTTATAATTATAAAAATCTGCAAATAATAATAAATCTGCATGTTTTTCTTCATCTAATGCTTCTTCTCTTCTTCCAGCACAACTAGCCCTTATTTTTGGAGGCACTCCTTTTCTCCACCAATCCCCCCCATAATTAGCTTCTAATAAAAATCTGATAAACTCTCTAACATTATTCTCAAATAAATATAATGAATCTCTTTTTGAATGCTCATGAAATTTACCACTAGGTTCTGATTCATTTGAAATACATTTAGTAAGGTATTCTTTAACAGAACCACTATCTGGAACAGCTTTTAATGAACCTCTAAAATAATTCTCAGCTTCCTTATACCTACTAAATTTATATAACAATTCTCCCAATAAAATCTTTGGAGCCCATAAATGAGGGGCTAATTCAATAGATTTCTTAAATAAACTCTCTATTTCTGAAACAGAATCAATATCTTTCAAAGGTTTATTCATTAATTCCTTTCCAAGATAATAATAGTTCATAGCATCCCTAGGATTTCTCTTTAAATTCCATCTTAATCTTTTTTCCATATTCACCTCTAACCTATTATAGAAAGAAATTCTACTTTTAAATAATTTAAGTGATTGAGTATATAATTCTTTAAAAACTACTTTGAAACACAACAAATTGCAGGAGAAATCATCTCATAAATTTCACCATAATTTATCTCATTCTCATTACATTTTTTATTTAAAACAGCATTAAAAACCCGCCCAATCTTTTCACATTCACTAGCAGAAATAACCAATCCCTCCTTAACAATATCTTCACTTCCAACAAGTTTTAAATCTCTAATCTTAATCTTTGTCTCAACATTATTCTTTTCATCATCAAAAACTCTTGAATCTACTTCAAAATTAACTAAAATATCCCAACTATTTTTATTAGTTTTAATAGACTCAACAATCTCAATATTTTGCCCATTATTGTTCAAATAAGTGTCTTGATTTTTTACATAACCATCTACTTCTTTAAGGGTTTCAAGAGGTATTTTTTTTAAACTAGCCTCATATATTAAGAAAATTCCACCTAAAAGTAAGACTAAAAAAAGGGTCAAACTTATCTTTAAAACAAGTCCAGATTTCATAATCTAACCAATGAATTTCCCTATAAAAAGCTTGTTCTTACAAGCTTTTTGGGTTTTTTATGAAATATTTATATAGCCAAATACACTTCTTCAAATATGAAATTAGCCATAAAAAAAGGAGTGGGATTTGGATTAACTTCAGGAGTTATAACAACCCTAGGTTTAATCATTGGATTAAATGCAGGAACTCATTCAAAAATGATAATTATAGCAGGAATTCTAACAATAGCAATTGCAGATGCCTTTTCAGATGCATTAGGAATTCACGTCTCAGAAGAATCTCAAAAAGACACTACTAATAAAGAAATCTGGGCTTCAACAATTTCAACATTTTTCTCAAAATTAATAATAGCATTAACCTTTCTAATTCCAGTTATGGTTTTTACATTAACTATTGCAATTTATATAAGTTTAATTTTGGGAATTTTCTTAATTTCTCTTTTTAGTTTTTACATTGCAAAGGAAAATAAGACAAAACCTATAAAAATAATTTCAGAACACATTTTTATAACCCTAATTGTATTGATCATCACTCACAACATTGGATTATTTATTTCTACAATGTTCTCATAAATTTTAAATATACTAAGAAACTAATAATAAAAAAGAGAAAATGCAATTAAAATTAATAACAAGAGGATTAGGATTTGGACTAAAAAGCCTAGGAATTTTTTGGGCAATTTTTGATAGATTTATTTGTGATACATTATGTAGTGCAGGTGTTTGCACAGGTGCAGAAAATTCAAATTGCGCATTAATCTTATTACTTGTAGCAATTATTTTTGTTATTTCAGGTTTTGTTATCGTTAAGTCAGAATTCAAAGCAAAAAAGAAACTAACAAAAAAATCTAAAAAACCCACAGATTGGAAAGCAAAATACAATAGATTAAAACAAAAGAAAAAATAAATCTTCATCACTTTAAAATTAAACCTCTATGTAACCACTTTTCAGCGCATTTGTTTATAAACCAAATTATTCCCTATCAATTATATCCCTAAAGATATTTCTATTTAAAGAAAACTCACTTATTATCAATAAGGAGGTTAATAATTCCAAAATGATAATAGAACTATCGTTTGTTCTAGTTGGAGGAGTTAACCTTGGATTAGAGAGACAATGGAAGATTGTTAAGGGATTACTAGAGAGATACCCAAGGGCTAACTGGACCCGAAGAATAAACGCAAGGAAAGGCACTGGCAAATATATTGTCAAAATTTAATTTTTTTCTTTTTATTTTTTATCTAATTAAAAATTCATTTTAAAACTCTTCACACTTAACTTGATAATATGCCTTTGGATGATCACAAGAAGGACATTTCTCAGGAGCTTCTTTACCAAAATAAGCATAACCACACTCCCTACATATCCACCAAACTTCTTCAGATTTCTTAAACAAACTACCCTTTTCCAATTGTTCCAATAACTTCTTATATCTCTCTGCATGATGTTCTTCAGCCTTTGCAATAGACCTAAGCCTCAATGCAATTTCAGGATAACCTTCTTTCTCAGCAACATCTGCAAACTCAGGATACATCTCACTATATTCATAATGCTCCCCATCAATAGCCGCCTTTAAATTTTCAACATTACTTTCATAAACAGTAGGACAACTAGCATCTACTTCAATCTCTCCTTGTTCATCTTCAGCAAACTCTTTTTTCAATTCCTGAATATGTTCAAATAATCTCTTAGCATGAACCTTTTCTTGATCAGCAGTAATTAAAAATATTTCAGCTATTTGTTCATAACCTTCTTTCTTAGCAACCTTAGCATAAAAAGTATATCTGTTTCTAGCTTGTGATTCTCCAATAAATGCTTTAGTTAAGTTTTTTAGTGTTTGTTTCATTCATTCCTCCACAAACCATGAAGATTACAATACTCTCTAGCAACAACTTTATCTCCTTCAACACAAAACTCTGCCTCAGGTTTATCTCCGAGTTTTAAAAATTTCTTATAAACAATTCCATCAACAATTAATTCAATAAACTCAATATAATGCTCTTCTTCCATTGGATGTTCTACACTTCCAACTTTAACTAAAAATCCTTTTTCTGTTTTTTCAATAATTGGAACATGTTTTTCACCTTTTTCAGGATCTTGTGTTTTTTCTTCTTGAAGTTTCATATCTTGTCCACAACAAACTAAAGTCCCATTTCCAGTATGTAAGACTTCAACTATATTTCCACAAACTTCACATTTGTAAACCTGATTTTTTTCTGTCATAATCCAAACAAAATATCAAGATATAAAAACATTTCTATGCTGGATTTCAATACCTTAATGCATTTCAATAATCAGTAATTTTTATTTTTCTCCTCCTATTTATGAGGGAGAACAAATCAAAATAGTTTAACTCTTATCTTTTTTCACAAATTATCTAACGGATTCTTAATCCCTTTAACTTGCTCTTGACTTATATGAGTATATATTTGTGTCGTAGCAATACTGCTATGACCCAAAAGGAACTGTATCTTCCTCAAATCAACTCCTGCATCTAATAAATGAGTTGCAAATGAATGACGAAGAGTATGAGGATGAACTGATTTTTCTATACCTGCATTTTGAGTAGCTTTTTGAACTATCTTTTGAATATTTCTAGTAGTTAAAGGCATTTCTTTTGAAAACAAATAAGTCCAATCTGAATTTCTTTTAATAAATTTATCCAAATTTTTAGAAAGTTTTTTAGATAATATAAACATTCTATCTTTCTTTCCTTTTCCTTCTCTAACCCACCCCATATTTTCAGAAAAATCTAAATCAACAGGTTTAATATTAACAACTTCAGAAACACGCAAACCAGAAGAATATAACATTTGCATAATTAATTTACTTTTCAAAGTTTGAGAAGCCTCAATTAAATTAATAACTTCTTGTTTTGTTAAAACAACTGGAATTTTTTTATCAGCTTTAGGCCTTTTAATACCCGCAGTAGGATCTTTTCCAAAAATACTAATATAAGCAAATTTAACAGAAGCTAAAAATAATATCACAGAACTAGAAGCTCTTTCAGACATTTTCTCAGCTAAAAAATATTTCACATCATCTGATTCAATTTCTTCAGGATTTTTTCCAGAAAAATCTAATAACAATCTATTGAATTCAATATAATTTCTCAAAGTATATGGAGACAATTTACCTATTTTAATTTCTGTTTCAAGTTTTCTTAAAAATTCCTCTCTTTCCATATATTTAATTGTGCGAACCCCTATATAAAGATTCACAAAATATCCTTTACATTGATATAGTCTTTATAAATTATTTCACCTAAGAGTTTATATGGCAAATCAAAGGAAAAGAGGGATTAGTAACAAACCATCCAAAAAACAATTATATTATTTTTTAAGAAATTTAGAAGCAAATTCTATTGATATTAATGAGGCAGGAATCATTGCAGGATATACAGTAGCAGAAGCACTAAGGGATTTTAGGTATACCCTTCAGTCAGATGAAGAAAAAAGTTTTCAAGAAGTTAGGAGAGTTTATGACGGATTTAATGAAATTCTTCAAATCCCCTTTGAACAAGGAGAAGGAGCAAGATTAATTGCAGATTTAAGAAAAAAACTAGAATCTTCTTTAGAAAGAGATTTTGATACCTCACAACCTTTTTCAGATAGTTTAATTTATTTAGGATTAATTAATCTTTTAAATATTCGTAATGGTTCTTGCGAAGAAAGATTAAGAATGTCTGGTATAGATCTTATTTCTGCAGTTAAAGAAATAGGCCCTAGAAAAAGAAGAAAACAATTAACAGGAGATTATTCCCAAATACTTTATAATTTCACAAGAAGTAAAGGAGAAAGAAGATAAAACCAAAAGAGGTATAGGTGATGCAAGAAAATAATCCCAAAACAAATTATCATAAGGCATATATTCCTTTAGCAGATGTTTATTCAGAAGGGGGAATAGGAGTTTATGCAGATCTTGAAAGATCAGGAAATGAAGAAGAATCCGAAACAGAAAAAACCCGTGCAAAAAATTTAGTTATTCTAACATCTCAAATTCGTAATCAAGCATTACATTCAGAAGAAAGTGCTTTAGCAAAAAAAGCATTTTCATATTTAATTTCAGGAGGAACCAAATTAGAGGCGGGAGATGGAATGGTAGTTTATGATATGGGGGAAGGATTAGATGTAGCTTATATTGATGACCCTGATTTCCTAACATCAGGATTAGAAAAAAGAGTAAAAGAAAGATTTCAAATAAATAACGGATTAAAGGTAATAACTAGGGATGTTAAACAACATCTAGATTTTGAAGGAGATGCAGTTAAGGTAGAAAAACCTGGTTTTTTAATTGCAACAGAAGCACCACATAAGGGATTAATCAATGGAAATGGAGAATTATATGAAAGACTTATAGTTCAGAATGGGCCTATCACCTTAGAAGAAGCTGAAGAAATTTTAGGAGAAGATTTATTTATGAATCAATTTTTAAGATTTGAAGGAAATAACGGTTATGAATATGCAAGAATCAGAGGAGATTTAACAAGAAACTCAAAAGGAAAAATAATAGATGTAGAAAATGAGAGAGTAACCTTATTAGGACAACATGAATATTCAAAAGAATTAAGAGTGGGAGATCAACGTTTTAGAAATGGCATACATGGTATAAAACCTCAAGACATGGAACAATATCTTGCAATGCAGCACATTCTTTTAAATCCAGATGTAGAAATTGCATTTATTTCAGGATCCCAAGGTTCTGGTAAAACTCTAATTACTTATGCAGCCATAATAAATCAAATAATGGATTATAGAGGGGAAATAAATAAAAGAAGAGGAGTTAAGGGAAATAGAAATTCACTTTATGATCAAGTTTCTTTATTAAAGGCAGGAGGAGATCTTATTGGAGGGAGTAAGGGAAATATTGGATTTCTTCCAGGAGATATGTGGAAAAAAATAGAACCCAACTTAAGATCTTACAAAAGAGCACACAAAACATTAGATTGGGGAAAAAGTTATCCTTTCAAAAGCATGGCTATTCCAAAAAATGGAAATGATTTTGGGAAAACAAGACAACAATTTCCAACAAAAAATTTGGATTTTGCCCTTCCTTCAGATGACGAAGCAATAGATATTCTACCTATTGGTTATTTTAGGGGGGAATCATTTCCAAATACATTATTGGTTGTTGATGAAGCACAAAATTTAGAATTAAAAGAACTTAAAGCAGTAATTGAAAGAGTAGGTATTGGCTCAAAAATTGTTATATTAGGAGACCCGTTTAATCAGATAGATAATCCAAAATGTTCTGTTGAAAGAAACGGACTTTCAAGTGCAATGAAATTCTTTTTACCAATGCCTCAATCAGCAATGATTTATTTAACTGGAAATTATAGAAGCAGAACTTCAGAAGATACATTACATATGCATGTATAACCCAATTAGCATAGAAATACTTTTAAAACAATTTCTTTTTTATCTATTACAAAAAGGTGAAAAAATGGTATTATACTCTCATTCAAGATTGTCCTCATTTGAACAATGTCCTTTCAAATACAAATGTAGATACATCGATAAACTAAAACCAGACATTAAAACAACTATAGAAGGATTTCTAGGAAATGCAGTCCACTCAACATTAGAATGGGTTTACACACATTCAAAAGAAAGAACCTTTGAATTAGATGATTTAATAGAATATTATGCAAAATTATGGAGAGGAGATTATTCTCCAGAAATAAAAATAGTTAAGGAAGAATTTAATGAAGAATTTTATTTTAATAAAGGAATAAAATTTTTAATAGACTATTTCATGAAATATTCCCCATTTAAAGACAATACTATTGAAACAGAAAAAAAATTAATAATGAGTTTAGATTTAGATGGAAAATATAAAATAATCGGATTTATAGATAGGCTAATCCATCATCAAGATACAAATATTTTTGAAGTTCATGATTATAAAACCTCTGCAACATTAAAATCTCAAGAAGAATTAGACCAGGATAGGCAATTAGCATTATATGCTATTGGAATAAGAAAATTATATCCTCAAGTAAATGATGTAAAATTAGTATGGCATTATTTAGATTTTAACAAAACAGTAAGTTCAGAAAGAACAGTGGAGCAATTAGAAACTTTAAGGCAAGAAATAATGCAATTAATAGATAAGGTAGAATCTGCAACAGAATTCCCTCCCTTATCCTCAATTTTATGCAAATGGTGCGAGTTTAGAAGTTATTGCCCTACATTAAAAGAAGAATCCAACAATCCTGAAGAAAACTCAAATTCCTTAGATCAAAACCAATCAACATCAGAAACCAACAACAATCAAAATAATTTCCCAAAAAATAATAGTCCTTACAAATCTCAACAAAAATTATTTTAAGAGCCTAATATTCTAAAATGTGGAGCTTATATGAAAATGAAAAGAAACTTGAACCTTTAGTTTTTTCTAATGGGAAATCTCAAAAAGATATAGTTCAAGAAGTAATTAATGCAATTGAACAAGGAAATAAAATAATTTTCATTCAAGGTATGTGTGGAACAGGCAAGTCAGCTATAGCATTAAATCTTGCAAAATATTTTGGAAAAACATCTATTGTTGTTCCAATTAAATCATTACAAGAACAATATCTGAAAGATTATTCTAACAAAAAATATGTTTTAAATAAAGACAAAAAATTAAAAATATCCTCAATTCTAGGAAGAAAAAATTTCAAATGCAGGTTTCTTAAAGAAGGGCAGGGGATAAATCAAAACTTCTTACTTTCAAAAAAAGAAACAAATGCAAAACTAAGTGATATTTTTGCAGGAGTTAAACCTAAACAAGATAATGATGATTCTTGTGACAATAAATTTCTTCCATGTAAAATAGATATAAAAGAAAAAAATCTAAACATAATTAAAGATTATATTAGAAAAAATCCAGATGCAAAAGTAACTAATTTTTCATCTATCTCAGAAGTTAAAAGATTAAGTATAGCCCCTATTTGCCCATATTTTTCACCTATTCTCCCTCAAGAGATAGATATTAAAAAATTTAATGAGGCAAATAAAATAAAATATAAAGGTCTCAATAATAAAAAATTTACAATTTATCAAAGAAAACCTGGTTGTGGTTTTTATGACCAATACTCTGCCTATGCAGAATCAGATGTAATAATTTTTAATAGCCAAAAATATAAATTAGAAACATTAATGGACAGAAAACCAGAGACAGAACTAGAAATTATCGATGAATGTGATGATTTCTTAGATAGTTTTGCAAACCAAGAAATTTTAAATCTCAATCGTCTAACTTTTGCACTTTCATTCTTATTTTCCAACCATAATACTAATACAGAGATTCTAAAAAAGTTATCCGATATAACGAATACCTTAAAGAAAAAATACAATGAACCAAATTCAGAGATATTTGAAATAAAAGATACCTTAGTTAGAGAGCTTCTAGAAACAATTTTAGAAAATCCAGATTTATTAAATGAAATTGAAATAGATGAAGATAATTATTTGTTTCATTTAGATGAGGTTGCAAGAAATTTCTCAAATTTATTAAATGAAACTTATTTTTCAGTTGAAAAAAGAGATAATGATATCACCATTCAATTAGTAACTACAAATCTAGCAAAAAAATTAAAAGAATTAATAGACAAAAATAAAGTTATTGTGATGATGTCTGGAACAATTCATTCAGAGTATGTTTTAAAAAATATTTTTGGATTAGAGAAATTTAAAGTAATCGAGGCAGAAATAGAATCTCAAGGAGATTTAATAAAATGCAAACATGGATATGAAATGAATTGTAAATATTCTAATTTTCAAAACCAATCGGTTACTAGAGAGAAATACCTCTTAGCATTTTCAAAATCCATAGCCTCTGCAAAACCTCCTACTTTAATACATTTAACAAGTTTTGCAGATCTTCCAACAGAACAAGAGAAAATAAAGTTCAACATAACTAATTTGCCAACAAAAGCTGAATTAATGCATCAACAAGCAATAGACCCAATGGGAAAAAGAGTTAGAGATTTTAGAAATAAAAAAACTACAAGATTATTCACTACAAAATGCACCAGAGGAGTAGATTTTCCAGGAGATATTTGCAATAGCATTGTAATAACAAGATTTCCTTACCCTAATATCTCATCAATTTTCTGGAAGATTCTTAAAAAAACTTATCCTGCGCATTTTATGTCATTTTATATGGATAAGGCAAATAGAGAGCTTCTTCAAAAAATCTACAGAGGATTAAGATCAAAAACAGATAGAGTATATCTTTTAAGTCCTGATAGTAGAGTTTTAGATGCAAAAATAAACTAAGTCTTCTTATTTTTCTTTACTAGCTTCAGAAAGCTCTCGACTAGAGGTAAAAAATTCACTTCCTGATGAAATTCCTCTTAATATAAATTCAATCGCGAAGATAAATATAACAAATAAGATTATGTTTGAAAACAAACCAGGTATTTCAATAATCTTTCCAACTAAACTATCTAAATTAAAAAAATCTTCTCCTAAAACAAACATTGCTAATACAGTGAATGGAAGAATCTTTGCAATATCTTTTGATAAATCTTCACTAATGTATGCAGTTATTCTTGTTGAAGCTATTATTGCTGCAGAAATTAAAAGAATTTGATAAGCATCTTGTTTAGATAATAATAATAAAAACAAAGATAATACTGTAAACCAAAATAACACTAAGAACGGCAAAATAATCAAGTATTCAAGAGTATACAAACTAACTGCAAAAAACTTTTCTAAAACAGGAAAATTAGAATAATTATATTGCTTTAAGTTTAATACAATTATTTCCTTATTTGCTAAAAACTTATAGAACTTGTAAATAAAAAGTGCATAGATAACAATAAAGATAGTATAAACTGAAAGCGTAACTAATGTTTTATATTCAGCAGGAATACTATCCACCATAGACTGAAAGTAATTTGCAATTTCTCCAATAACCATTTTTCACACTCTTTATATATAAAATTAATTAAAGATTATAAAGGTTTCTGAAAAAGCTTTGATTAAAACTATCTAAACGACTTCTGTCTTTTTCTTCTAGCCTTACTATCACCAGGTTTGTTAGGTTCTTTTCTTCTTGTATCTGCAACTAATAAATTTTTATCATAACTGATAAATGCTTGTTTTAATTCTTTAGATTTTGTAAATTCAACTAATGCCTTAGCTATAGCTAATCTTCCTGCTTGAATTTGTCCTTCAGATCCACCACCTTTAATATTCACCGCAATATCAAAATCAAAATTCCCCAAGGTTTTTTTAGTCAATTCAATTGGTTCTTTTATTGTAAGTCTCTTAAACATATCTAAATGTTCATAAGGAATTTTATTAACAGTTATTTTTCCTTTTCCAGTTTTAATTGTAGCTTTAGCTATTGCAGTTTTTCTTTTTCCTGAAACAGTTAGATTTTTTTCAATTGCCATAGGATTATATTTTTTCAGTTAACTCCTTTAATGTTATAAATTTATCATGTTTAATACTTTCCATCTTTTCCATTTTTCCATCTTTAAATTCTTTTGGAATTCCATCATAACATTTTATTTTCAAAAATGCTTGCTTTCCAATCCCTTTTCTATGATCAGGCAACATTCCTCTTATTCCTCTCTTTAAAACCCTATGTGGCAATCTAATAACTTTAGGCCCTTTTTGAGAATGTCCACCCTTATCTCTTAAAATACTATATTTTTCAATTACATTTTTTTTACTTCCAGTAATAATCGCCTTTTCAGAATTCACAATAACTACTTCATTTCCTTCTAAAGCATTTTTAGCAGCAAAACTAGCAATTCTTCCAAAACTTCCATTTTTTGCATCAATAATTATTTTTTTATTTTCCATAGTATTTTACCTAAATTACCTTAACCCCTTCTAATTTTTTATTCTTATTAATCTCATCTTCAATTGTTTTAATCTCACAACCAGCTTTCTTAAGTTTTTCCTTAGCAGATTCTGAAAATCCAATAGCACTTATTTTAATTTTTCTTTCAATATCTCCTTCACCTAATACTTTCCCAATAACCATTATCTTGTCCCCTTCAACAGAATTCAAACCATCTAAATTAATTTTAGTATATTTGCTTCCAGGAGCAGATAATTTCTTAGCTAAATCAAGTAATCCATTTTTCTTAGCAAGAACAATAGTTTTAACTACAATAGGATTTCTCTTATTCTTTATTCTTTTATCAATTTGTGTTTTGCTTATCATTTTGTTATTCTCAATCAAGTTATTAGTTTAGTAGAAGTAATTTTTAATTAACTTCTGCTAACGCGATTATGTTTAATTCCTTGTGATCAGGAATTAAATAGTTAAAGAATTTTTAATTCTTTAAACACTCGCAGATTGTTAATTTTGAAAGATAATTTGTGTTTATAAATGTTGTTATAGTCTCAAAAAATACAGGGAACAGGATTCGAACATGTGAGCGTTCGTAAGAACCGAACAGCCAGAGAATTCTCCAAATTCTCTGGACATACAACTCGGTATCAAAAAGAGAGTTGTAGGGTGAGAATCTAAACATGCGGGGAACAGGATTCGAACCCATGTAGGCACTAAGCCAACACGACCTTAACGTGTCCCGTTTGACCACTCCGGCATCCCCGCAGTATAATAAATTATTAAATCAAACAATTATAAACTTATCCCCTAAGAAATCAAACCAATCTACTTAACAGCCTTATCCAACTCTTTCAAATTATCATCTAAAGCATCAATTGCCTTCACAAAAATATCTTTAACTTCTAATTGTCCCCAAGATTCCATTTCAATAATTAATTCTTTAACATCCTTAACTTTCATAATTTCCTTCTTTTTATCTTCTGAAAGATTATGAGTATTCATCTCTTCTTCATTATAAGTTACTTTTCCTTCTTCATCAATATAAAGGTAATCTAGTAATTCTTCATCAACATTATGTTTAAAAATCATAAACCCAGGTGAATGCTTTATATGGTCAATACCTTTTCCAAGCTTAGCTTCTGCAACAATTTCTATTTCTTGCCCTTTATCTAAAATTGTGATTGGTAATTTAAATCCAGTATCTATTGAAGGACTTAATTCATCTGAATAAACAGTTTTAGGTCCTTTTTCTTTTAATTTAAACTTAATTTCCTTACTAGTTTTTTCAGTTTTAATTGGAATTAAACCCATTCTATGAGCTACAATCTCATCATATAATGCAGAATCATTTTTAAAAATCTCAACTTCATCAATAGCCATTACAGGAATCTCCAGTAAACTTCTTCTTATAGCATTTGCTAAACTAGAACTCATATCTGTAACTAATTCTAATTTTCTGCCTTCTTTATTGTAATCTTTTATTGTTATCATCTTATAATAGCGATTTTTAGGGTTTTTAAATTTATTTAATCATTAATTTAAACCCTTCTTCCTCTTCTACCACCTTTCTTTTTAGGTCCGCCTCTAGCAATCTTTGTAGTATCCATTATACTTAAAATTTTAAAACCTGATCTTGTAAGTGATTTAATAGCTGCATGAGCTCCTGGTCCAGGATTATTTTGCCCTGTTGACGCCCTGATCTTAACATAAAACCCTGTTATTCCATTATCTCTAGCAGTCTCAGAAATCTTCTGAGCCATAAACATAGCAATTGTAGGATTAGCCTTTAATCTATCTTGTTTAGTGGATTGTCCCCCTCTAAACTTGGCTATTGTTGCACCAGACAAATCAGTAAGGTTCATAATAGTATTATTAAATGTAGTATAAATATTTAGAATTGCAATTCTATCTTCTCTTTTCTTTTTTGGAGCCTCTTTTGATTCAGAATCTCCTTTGTTTATTTCTTCCTTAACATCTCCTTTAGATTCTGAAATACCTTTATCTTCTGAAGCACTTTTCGAATCTTCAGAAGCATTCTTAGAATCTTCTAAATCCGCAGACTTAGAAATGCTCTCAGCTTTTTTCTTTTGAGCTTCTTCAATTTCTTCAATTTGTGTTTTTTCTTCAACCATGTTCAAATTTTTCTCCTTTTATTAAAATTTGAAGATACTAAAATTTTTAATTTTTCCATTTTTATTTTTTATCTTCCTTTGGTTTATCTTCACTAGGTTCTTCTTTCTTTTCTTCAGCATTAACTGATTCATCAGCTATATTTGAATCTTCAGAACCTTGTTCTGAAACTCCTTCTTCACTTGCCATTACTTCAGAATCTTCAACATTTTTCAAATCTTCAACATTTTTCACGCCTTCTGAATCTTCTGATTCAGAACTTCCCTCACCATCTTCAACAATATCTTCAATTATTTCTTCTGCCTTTGATTTTTTAGGTGTTTGAACTTTTAATGTAATCTTTAATTTAATATCTGGTTCTTCTTCTAATGAAACCATATACGATGGAATATTAACAACTTGACTACCAACTGAAACATGCTTATGTGCAATTAATTGTCTTGCTTGTTTTGGAGTGCTTGTTAAACCATTAGCAAATACAATTGTTTGTAATCTTCTTTTTAACCAGTCTTCTTTATCCAATGATAAAACTCCAGCAATATTTTCAACATTAAATCCCTTTTTATTTAATCTATCCACAAAAGCTTGTTTTTCTTCTTCACTTGCAGTAATTAATTCTTTTGCAAGATTTCTTAATCTTCCAATAGCTGCATCTGCTTTCCAAATTTCCTTTTTATTTTTTAAACCATATCTTTCCCTAAGAACATTTTCTTCCTCTATTCTTGGCTTATCAAAAGGTTTTCTCGGTCTTGAATATTTTTTTCTTTTTCTTAGCATTTTATTATTTACCTGGCCCCTTTCTAGTTTTTACTCCCACCGCTTTCTTTTTACCTTTACTTCTAAAATTACTCTTTGTTCTTTGACCTCTAGTTGGATGTCCAAACGCATGTCTTAATCCTCTATAAGATCTAATTTTCTTTAACCTTCTAATATCAAATTCTTTCTTCATATCTAATGAAGCAGTAATCAAATGATTGTCTTCTCCTGTTTCAAAATCTTTTTGCCTGTTTAATAAAAAATTAGGAATTTTCCCAGATAAATTTTTAATTAATTCTGTAAGTTCTTCAATTTCCTTTTCACTAAATTCTGAGACTCTTTTAGAAGGATCTATTTTCAAAAGATGACAAACAGCATTTGAAATACTCCATGAAATCCCCTTAATATAAGTTAAACCAACTAAGATTGTTTTATGCCCTGGAATATCAGTTTGCATAATTCTAACTATTGAATAATAGTTTTTCTCTGGTTTCTTTATTTCTTGTGTTTTTTCTTCTACCATTTTAATTTATGAATAATACATATTTTTCTTTACCTGTGATCTCCTCAATTATTCTTTTTTCAATAGCCTTTTTAGGATCAGGCAAGTTTGAAACTCTTTTCTTTAAATCATCCAAAGATTCAAATAAGGATTTGTTTCTTTCTTCTAATATCGCCTCAGTATGTTTCTTACCAAAACCTGGAAGCAATTCAAACTGGTGTAACCGAGTATTTATTGCTTCTGCTTTGTTAAAGAAATCAACGAATTTTGTTTCATCTTCTTCAATTTGATTTTGAATAAATTCATTTAACTGATTTCTTGTTGTTTCAGTAATTTTATCTTCTGGAAGCCTTCCAAGAATATAATAGATCTTATCTCTCTTGCCTTCCCCAATGTAAACTTTTTCATTTACATCTAATTTTACACCTCGCCTTGGTATTAACTGTAATAATGTGAAATTTTTAACACCTATAGCTTGAGCTATTGGCATCATTTTCTTTTCTAATGGATAACCATAAGGTAGGTAATCTAAGACAATTGCATGTTCTTCTTTTTCTGTCATTTTTCTTATTTGGAATTTTTAACAATCCCCAGTATTTTATTTGTTTCATCCTCATTCAAACTTATATCTGTAAATATTTTATTCAAATCTGAAGCATCTGCTGGAAGTAAATCAATTATTTTAACAACATGTTCTCTCTTAAGTTTTAATAAGTCTAATGCTTCTAAATCTTCTTTAATCTTTTTAGCTTGTTCAGGTTTAGTTTTCATAAACTTTTTCAAATAAATTTCAATTTGTTCTTTCTTATCACTTTCTGGAACATTGTCTACAATTTCTTTTACTTCATTCAAATTTAAAGGTGTTCTATCATGTATCATTTTATAGTCCTACTTTAACTTCTTCAAATGAACAGGGTGGATTATATAAGTTTTTTCCTTGTTCAAATCATTTATTTTTACTATGTATGAATCTCCTCTCTTACCACTCACAACCCCAGATCTTCCTTGTAATTGTCTTGGAAACTTAGGTTGAACAGCTAATTCTCTAATCACTGCAACTCTTTCACCTTCTTTAAACTCTTGAAAGTAATTACTAAGACTTATCTTTCCATGAGTTTTCATTGATTTTCTTTTTAGCATTTTATTATTTAGCAACTAAGAATAAGTATTATTCATTAGTGCTTGTAGCATTTAAGATAACAAGAGTTGCTATCCACTAATTTATCTTCACTCTAAAATTCATAGAAATACAGGGTTTTTAAAGGTTTGGATAACATTTAAAAATACTAGAATTTTAGTCTTTTTATGAGATTAACAGATAGTATTGATTGCAGGGATGAAGTAGGGAGAAACCCAATAACTCCTCTCCAGTATCTCGGGGTGATGTATACAATCGCTAAAGAATCCTTATTGCACCCATTTAAAACTTCTACAATTGATTATGATACTCTTGAAGTGACTAGAAAATAATTTTATGCTAAGTAATTTAATAATTAAAACCTAACTCCCACCCTGATTCAAATCGCCCCTTTGTTGAGCTTCTTCCATATTTTGAACAATCGCCTTAAACATATTATCTCCAAAAACTCCCCTACCGCATCTTTCACAAAAATCTATCACACTATCGTCTGAGACTTCAACTTTACAATAAATGCATTTTTTCATTTTAAAATTTATATGTTTACACTCTTTTTTAATAATAAAAATAATTATTCAATTTACTTTATAAACTTATATGTAAAATTCTTCAATTAAAATTTTTTAAAAAATAAATTCTTTTATTTTTTCTAAACTATCTAATTCATTTAATTGAAGTTTTGTATCTGAAAGAGTATAAAGGACATCTCCAATATACAAACTTCTTTTAATTCCTAACTCTCCTCCAAGATAATATCCACTTTTCTTAAAAACCTCATCATCTTCATGATGAGTTATTCTATCTCTTAATTCAAATCCATCTTCTAAATTAATATCATATACATAGGCCCCTTGGAAAGTGTATTCTCCATGTTGATTATCTTGAGCAGGCTCTCCTTTAATTTCTGCAAGAGTTATTGGAAGAACTAATAATTCTTTTTCTCTATCAAATAAAAATGCCTTATGATTTCGTAATGCTTCAGAATCAGTTCCCCTGTCTCCAATAATAACTTTATGCATTTCAATTGGATTTTCAACATCACTTACATCAAAGATAGCCATTTTAATTCCTTGATACCATGCAAAATCCCTAGTTTCACTTTCTGCCTCAACAGTATCTTTTCCAATCCCAATTAAATGATTCTCATCATAAGGATGCAAGTAATCTGAATAACCAGGAATTTTTAATTTTCCTAAAACATTAGGATTCTCTGCATTACTTAAATCAATAACAAATAATGGATCAACTTTTTTGAAAGTTACAACATATCCTCTTCCGCCCATAAATCTAACCGAATAAATTTTTTCACCAGGAGCTAATTCTTCCAACTCTCCAACAACATTTAACTCCTCATTTAACACATAAACATTATTTGTAGATTTCTCTTCACTATTCCAAACTTCTCCAATAGTTGTAGCGATTCTAAAATTACCTTCATATTCATCCATTGAAAATTGATTTAAGATATGCCCTTTAACTTCCCCACTTCCTGCAAATTCAATTTCACCATTATCTAAACTAAATTTAGTTATAACTGTTTTCTGAGTTTGATCAACATCTCCAGCAAGAATCCCTACCCTGCTATATGAAGGCCAGTTTGTTTGCGCAATATACAAATTTTCCAAAGAAGCATAAACATTTTGCCCACTTCCAACAATAACTTCCTTCTCAACTTCTTTATTTTCATCACTTATTGAAATAGACGCAATAGTAATAAAACCCTGAGCTTGAATCGGTTCAATATAACCTACCTCAGTACATGCAACCATAGGTTCTGGATTTCCATTATCTTCTCTATACATAGGGATTATTTCTTCACAAGCAGGAGATTTATCATAATAATTTGGATAAGAATTTACAACAAAATAAACATCTGAATTTATTTTTCTTGAAGTAACATAATTCCCTTCAAAATCAACTTCCTTTAATAATTCTGGATTTTCCTTATCTGAAACATCATATAGTCTAACACTAGTTAATTGAGTAGATCTAGGATAATAATCTTCCTCAACTACTTCATTTTCTACAAAAGGCACTTTATCAATTTCCTCATAAAAACTTCCAAATACTATTAATCTATTATCTTCAATAAAAATTTCACTTCCCCTAAATTCATTTAATTCAATTTCACTCAAGATTTCAGCTCTTTCTGAAGGATAAGCTTTGATAATTATTAATTTTCCATCAGCAATAGCATAAATATACTCTCCATCTGTTTTTATTATATCTGCTTCATCAACACCTTGGACCTGAATATTAGTTTCAGAATAATCATCTGAAGCAGTTAAAGAACCAGCACTATCTGCATTAGCCTCCATAATCATTACTCCACCACTCCCTTTTTCAAACCTTTCTCCCAAATTCTCAAATGCATTTACCAAATCTTCTCCAGATTCAAATCTAGAAAATCCAGGCTCATCAGAATCATCAGGATACAATGCCCCAAAATTTATCACAACTAATAATGCAACAAGAGCAACTAAAATTACTGGAAGTATTCCTTTTAACATAGTAAGATTAGGTTTTTTAGATGGAGAAATAACAATATGTTTTCTTGCTAATTTATACATTTTAATTTTCTTTCCTTTAACACTCCAAAAAAAGTTTTTAGTTTTTTCAACTAATCCTGCTTTAATCAAATTTTTGATATTATAACCTACTGTATTCATTGGGATATCACAAGCATCAGAAATATCTTTCTCACTAGCTTCTTTAACATCCCCTAAATGACCAATTATTTTTTTGCAAGTTTTATTTTTCAATACTTCTGCAATTTGTTTTGACCTTTCATCATTCAATCCCACTAATATAAATTTGTCATTCATAAAAAACATAAAATAAGGTAGTATTTAAACACAGCGAAGAGTTCAAACCTATTAGAACTAATTAGAAATTTTTCTTAGCCTTCTTCTTTTTCCTTCTTCTATAATACCAATAACCTACTCCAACCACAATCACAACAACAATTACTATATTCGTTGTATTCCCAGAACTCATTCCTAACTCCTTTGCACTCATCATCTCTAATGGAACATTTATCTCTTCAACATAATCAATATTCATTGAATCTTTATAACTAATTTTTAATGGAAGATTAACTTCTTTTGCCTTACTTTTTAAATTAATTTTAAAATCTACAGAATCAAAATCATCTGAATCTAAATCACCTACATATTCTCTATTTGCAGAAATAATTTTATAATCTTCACTCTCCATTAATTCAACTGTTAAAAATTTAACATCTCCTAAATCATTATTAATAAATTTTATACTTACTTCTCCAAGATTCTTTCCCTTATACACCCCAGTACTATCAACCTGTGCAAAAATTTTAGGAATGTTCTTTATAATTATTCCAAACTCATCAACATCTTGTTGAGCAGTTCCAAAATCAGTTACAGAATCACTACTCTTAATATGACTAAGATAATCTATTGTAACATTAGAATTAACAATTCCTTCAGAAGCATCAGGTAAAATCATTATATTATATTCAACTTCAGCACTTGCTCCTGCTTCAATTCTTGGAATTTTTTTTCTTGAAATATCATTAATAAAAGCAATTTCAGGAGGTAAATCAACTCGAACTCTTACATCACTCACATAATAATTTCCAAGATTTTTTAATTTTAATTTTAATACTCCTTCTCCACCAACACCTACTTGATCTGGTTCAACAGAAATACTTTCAATTCTCATAACATGCCCAAAATCCAAACCATCTACAGCTGAAACATTTCCAGCAAAAGCTATAATAAAAATTCCAGTCATAATAAGTAAAAATATTTTTCCTTTCATTCTCTTTTTTATATTTGTAATAATATGTCCTCCTTTAAAAATGCTTTTGTTTTTACTCGTAGCGTAAAGCATCAACAGGCTTTAATTTACTTGCCTGATAAGAAGGTAAAAACCCAGAAAGAACTCCCACAACAAAAGCAAAAGCTAATGAACCAATAATAATCCAAGGATTCATAGAAGCCCTTAACATATCTACTCCAAATACAACCTTTGCACCATACTCAATTCCCTTAGCAATTCCAATCCCCACAATAACTCCTGCTCCCCCTCCAACCAACCCCAATATACCAGACTCAATAACAAATATAGTAAGTATATCTTCATTTCTAGCACCAACAGCCTTCATAGTTCCAATCTCTTTCTTTCTTTCTAAAACAGAGGTATACATAGTATTAGCAATCCCAATCCCTCCAACAATCATAGAAATAGCACCAATACCTAAAAGAAATGCAATCAAAATATTAAATATATTTCCAAAAGTTTCCATAATTTCATCAGGGGTTAAGATTGAGAAATCTATTGTTTTTTCATCAACATCTCTAAAACTCATTAATTTCTTTTTAACTCTTCCAGAAACTTCTGCCATATCTTCTCCTTCTTTAATCTCAATCCAAAGCATATCCACCCTATCTCCACTATTAAATAATTCCCTAAAATCATTAAGATTAATATACACTTGTTGATCATCTCCAGGATTTCCAACCTCACTCACAATTCCTGCAACTTCAAATTCAACACCATTTATTTCTATATTATCTCCAGGCTTTATTTTTTTACCCATTAATTTCCTATACCCATAATTATAACCCATAAGGATTTTGTTATTATCACTTCCCTTTAACCATCTTCCATCTTCAATTTCAATTCCAGAAGCTTCAAAAACTAATTGAGCCTCTTTCTCATCTTCAGGTAATCCAAGAACAAAATAATATCTTGTTTTTTCATTAAATTCGATTTTACCATTTCCAAGAACAAAATAAGTTACCTTATCAACCCCTTGAATTTTTTTAACAACCTCATAATCATCTAAAGTTAATTCAACAGCCCCCTCCCCTCCAAAACCTGTTGCAGAACCCTTTGGTTGTATAAAAAACTTATCACCACCTAACATTTCAAATTGATCATCAACAAAATCTTTTAATCCCAATGACAAACTCAATAAAACAAAAATGGTAATAATAGCTAAGAAAATTCCCAATATAGTTAACAAACTCCTAATCTTTCTTTCTTTCAAACTCCTATAAGCTAATCTTAAATAATCGTGCATTTTTTGTATGTATCTCCTTTTGTTTAAACTTTTCTGAAAAGTTTACCCTCTCAAAGCATCAACAGGCCTTAATTTACTTGCTTGAACACTTGGAATTAAACCTGCAAAAATTCCAATTAAAAATGAAAAAAGTATTGCCGAAATAATTAATAAAAAATTCACTTCTACACTTATTATCCTTATCCCTAATGCACTATTTGCAGCAGAAGCAGCGCCAAATGATAAACCCACCCCAATTAAAACACCTATAATCCCTCCAACCAACCCTAATAAACCAGATTCTATTAAAAATATACTCAAAACATCAGAATTCTTAGCACCAATCGCCTTCATAGTTCCAATCTCTTTTTTCCTTTCTATTACAGAAGTATACATAGTATTAGCAATTCCAATTCCTCCAACAATCAAAGAAATCAATGCAATTCCAACCACAACAATATTCACAGAATTAATAATATCTGTAACAGCACCAACTGCTTCTAAAGGAGTTTCAACAGAAAAATCATCATCATCATCTTCACCTAAGTCCCTATCCCTTCTAAGATTTCTTTTAATTTTTTCTGCAACTTCTTTTATTTCTTTAGGTTCTTCAACTTGCGCAACAATTAAATCCCATTCATCACCAATTTCAAGTATATTTTTCAAATCTTCTTCCATCAATAAAACAATCCCGTTTACTTGGAAATTCCCACTTTTCTTTAAAATTCCTGCAACTTCAAATTCCTGCCCTTGAATCTTAATTGTTTTTCCAACCTTAACCTCTTTATCAAAAACTGATTTCTTAACAAGGTCTTGTCCTAAAACCACTTTTCCAGAATCACCAGAATAAATCAATCTACCTTCTTTAGTTTTAATAGCCAAAGCATCATAACCTAAATCAGCTTTTTCTTTATCTTCAAGAACACTGGTAGCAAAGGTAAATTTAGCAGCATTATTATATTCTAATTTAACCATTCTTAACAACCGTGGAATAACTAACTCAACCCCCACAGTATTTTCAATTAATTTTAAATCATCATCATTTAATTTTTCAACAGCAGTACTTCCAGGAGGCCCCATCCCAGTCCCAGCATTTTGAATAGTTAATTTGTCTGTAGAAAGTGTTGCAAATTGAGCAGTCACAGCAGTTTGTAATCCTTGTCCCAAACTTATCAGAGAAACAACAGCTGCAATACCAATAAAGATACCAATCATAGTTAACCAACTTCTAAGCTTTCTCCGTCTAAGATTATTAAACCCCAACCTAAAATAGTCTTGTATCATATTTACCTTTTTCTTTTAATAATATAATACCTAAAAGAGAGTTTATATTTTTAATTGAAATAGACTCCCAGAATCAATTCACTTCCTACCACTCTTATTCTCAATCTTTCCATCCTTTAACTTATAAATTCTATCAGCATGTTTTGCAACATACATATCATGAGTTACTAAAATAATTGTTTTCCCCTCATCACTTAATTTATTAAACATCTGAGCAACTTCTTCACCTCTCTTAGTATCTAAATTCCCTGTAGGTTCATCAGCCAAAATAACTTCAGGATCATTTGCAAGTGCACGAGCAACAGCAACTCTCTGTCTTTCACCACCCGATAACATATTAGGTAAGTGAGTCAATCTATGGTCTAATCCTACCTTTGTTAGTAATTCCTTAGCTCTTGCAACTCTTTCTTCATAAGGAACTCTTTGGAAAATCATAGGTAAGGTTACATTTTCCAATGCAGTTAATGTAGGAATTAAATTAAAAGTTTGAAAAACAAAACCAATTTTTCTACCCCTAATTTGAGCTAAATCAGATTCATGTAGTTTTTCAATATTAATATTATCTAAAAAAATATCCCCTTTTGTTGCAATATCTAATGCCCCAACAAGATTCATAGCAGTTGACTTTCCACTTCCACTAGGCCCAACAATTGCAACAAAATCTCCCTTATTAATTACAATATCAACACCATCCACTGCTTTAACAATCTCATCCCCTGCCTTATACCATTTTGCAACATTCTTTAATCGAATGATTTCATTATTTGTTTTCTTTTTTCTTTCTACCATATTATATTTTATTTATCCTAGTATTTATTTCTTTCCGAAGGTATTTACTATTTTTCTTTTCCGAAGTTTTCTTTTTTAAAAGAAAAGCTCTACTCATACCTCAAAGCATCAACAGGTTTTAATCTTGAAGCCTGTAATGCAGGTAAAACTCCTGATAATGTTCCAATAACAAATGAAAATATTAATGCACCAATAATAATAACTGGGCTCATACTTGCTTGTAATAATGGGGTTCCAATATAAATTCCAGCAATATACTCAGCACCTTTAGCAAGTCCAATTCCAATCCCTACTCCAATTAATCCTCCAACTAACCCCAATAAACCTGACTCTATTAAAAATAACATTAAAACATGAGAATTCTTAGCACCAATTGCTTTCATAGTTCCAATCTCTTTAGTTCTTTCTACAACAGAAGTATACATAGTATTCATAATCCCAATACCTCCAACTAATAATGAAATAGCTGCAATCCCTACTAAAACTCCTTGAACAACTGCAAAAATATTTTGAAAAGTATTTAATAATTGTTCAGAGGTTTGAACATTAAATGTTTCTTGTTTTTCTTTTTCCCCTCTTGATTTCCTTAATTTTCTTTCAATTGTTTCTGCAACTTCCTCAGTATCAAAACTAGGAGAAGTTTTAACCATTATTTGACTTTCTTCATCTTCCACGCCTAACACTTCTTTTAAAATATCTTTATCTACATGAAGTAAGCCATCATCAATAGGGTTCCCAATCTTTCCCATTACACCCACAATTTTAAAGTCATAACCTTCAATTTCAATATTGCTCCCAATCCTAACAGGTTTATCCCAAATATCTCCATAAATATGATTATATCCAACAACAACCTTGAATTTATCACCTTTTTTTAAATCTCTTCCATCAATAATCCCCCACCCTTGGATTTCATTTAATGATCTTCTATCTTCAGGAGTTAAACCTGATGCAAAACCAATTCCACTTTCATCTCCAACCCTTGCCTGTCCTTGTTTTATTAAAAACCCGACAGCCCATTCAACACCTCGTACATTTTCAATAACCTTTAAATCTTTGCTTGTTAAAATTAATGAACCACCCGCACTTCCAGGAGGCCCCATACCCTTAGGTTGAATAATTATTTTATCACTTCCTAATTTTTCAAATTCATCTGTAATATAATCTTGTAATCCTTGTCCTAAACTCATTAATGAAACAACAGCAGCAATACCAATAAAAATCCCAATCATAGTTAACCAACTACGTAACTTTCTCCTTTTCAAATTATTCAAACCCAATACAAAGAAATCCTTTAACATTTTAATTCCTAATCACATCTATGATTTTTTAGCATTTTTCCACTTTCTAAATTTCTTATAACCAAAATAAACAATAATTAAACCAACTATAATTCCAAAATATAATCCAAAATTATTTTTCTGAATTAATCCTAATTTAATTGCCTCATCCCTATCATAAACATCAACTAGAATCTCAAATCCTTCTATATAATTTTTATTAACACTATCCTTATAGATAATAGTTACAGGAATATTCACCCTATCCCTAGCATCATTATTAAATCGAATTTTAAATTTAACAGAATCAAAATCATCACTATCTATATCTCCAATATAAGAACTTCTTGAACCTAACACTAAATTGATTTGAGTCTTCTATGGCTACTTCTAAAAATCTTGCATCACTTAAACCTTTATTAGTAACTTCAACTAAGATTTCTTTCTCACTACCCTTCAAAAATAAACTATTTTCAACATGAACCCCCATAACAGGTTTTGAATTAACTGTTACACTAATTAAAGAATTTTTAATAACAGGCACTTCATTATTCATATAACTAATTTCTACTGGAATTTTATAAATCCCAGATTCAGCATCATTAAGAGCAATTATTTCAAATCTAGCTGTTTCCTCATCCCCTTCTTCAATTTCATCAATATTATAATCCGTTGAAGAGTCATAAGGTGCAAAAGGCGCATTTAGTAAATTAAGACTTACACTAACATCTTCTAAATCTATTTCTCCATTATTTTCAATTCCAATAATTACACTAGAAGTTTCTCCAGGTGCAATTTCATTAGGAGTCATTAAAACAGAATCTATAATTAATGCAGAACTTAAATTTAAACTAATTAGAAGAATCATTCCAATAATCAAACTTAATATTATTTTTTTCATGTTTAAATTTCCTTGTAAATTTAAAGAGGCTAAAATTCCTCTATGAATTTTTTCATTTTATCTATAATATGTTTTCTCAGAAAAATCTGAGGCATTCACCTCAATCTAGTTAGAATAAAACCATTTAAAAATACACTAAACAATTTAAAATATATTTCACAAAATATGTATTAAACTTCTTTCATAAGTTTTTCAATCTCTTCCCAACTTTTAACACTATTTAATTTCCTTCTCAACTTATTACTTCCTTCCAAACCTTTTGTAAATTCTTGAGCCCTCATTTTAGCATCAACAACAGAAAAAATTCCAAATTTTCTTGTTAATTCAATATATTCAAAATAATCTGCAATCTTTTCCTCTTTAGTTTGTTCAACAATTTGACCATTTTTAAGAAAAGCATTAACTTGCTTAAAGATAAAAGGATTTCCAATAGCAGCTCTTCCAATCATAACATAATCACACCCAGTTTCCTCAAACATTTGCTTACAACTTTCACCATCAACAACATCCCCATTCCCAATAACAGGAATTTTAACAGCATCTTTCACTTCTTTAATCACACTCCAATCAGCTTTTCCAGCATATCCTTGTTCAAGAGTTCTAGCATGAACAATAATTAAATCAGCACCATTTTCCTCACAAATTTTAGCAATCTCAACACCATTAACTTTCCTATCAATCCCTATCCTAATTTTAACAGAGACAGGTTTCTTAACACTTTCACTAACTGCCTTAACAATTTCTGCAATTTTATTTTTTCTTCTAAGCAAAGCACTACCACAACCTTGTTTTATAATCTTTGAACTAGGACATCCAAAATTAAGATTAATTATATCAAAACCTTCATTTTCCAAAAACTTTCCAGCCTTAACCAGATTCTCAGTATTCTGTCCAAAAATTTGCCCAACAATAGGCCTTTCACTTTTATCCATAAGAACTAACTTAACAACAGCTTTATTTCCTCTAGACAAGGCATTAGCACTTAACAATCCCGTACTAACTAATCCTGCCCCATATTTCTTACACATTAATCTAAATGCAACATTAGTAATATCATGCATTGGAGCCAATACAACTTTTGATTTTAGTTTTGGAAGTGATTTAGCCATATTATTAATATTATTTTATTTTCAATAACTCTTAAATACATTCCTACTTTAATTAATTTATGAACAAACCAAAAACATCAAAACAAGAAGCAGAACAAATAATAAAACAAACATTTTCATCCAATCCAACACCCAAACAAATCAAAAAAATCAAAAGATTAGCAATGAATAAAAAAATCTCAATTAAACCCTATAGAAAAAAATTCTGCAAAAAATGCTTAACATTCTTTACAACAGATAACCAAAAGATTAGAATAAAAAAACCACATAAAATAATTAAGTGTAAAAATTGTAATAATATAAGTAGATATAAGATGAAGTGATTAAAACCACATTCAAAAATCCTTAAGATTTTTTGAACTTATTAATTAATTCTAAATTATCAACTTGCCCTAAGAATACTGACTTGCAACAATATCTCTCAATACCTAATTCATCAAAAACTTTGTTACCATCTTCACCATTATTTTCAGTTCTATCTTTGAATTCTTCCCAAAGGTGCCCAATTGGCTTTCCACAACTTACACATCGAACAGGTATTATCATTTTTGTTTTAGATATTTTAGTTTTTATTAATATTAAGATGAGACAACTCGTAAGCTTCACTTCCTCACGGAAACTAATACAAACAACATAGCCTGCTTAACTTCTGAGTTCGGAATGGTATCAGGTGTGACCAGACTATTATGGTCGTCTCAATAATACCTAAAAAAGACACTTTATAAAGCTTTTTATACCTCTAATTATTACCATTTTTAGCATGCAGAGGTTCCAGAGTGGTCAAATGGGCAAGACTCAAGATCTTGTGGCTTAGTGCCTTCGTAGGTTCGACTCCTACCCTCTGCATATTTTATTTTGCCAAAGGCAAAATAGTTCAGATAATAGGTAGGAATTTGAACCTAAAGGTTCGACGAGCAATTTAACTTTTAGGGGTTTCAAAAGGTATTCAGGGTGGAAAGTGGAATTGGGAGCACTACCCTCTGCATATTTTATTTTTTAAATTCATCCACATAAACTAAAAATCCCTTTTTGTAATAAAAATAAACTTACCAATATTACAACAAGATTAGGCATCTCCACACTTGTAGAAGATAATATTATTAATCCAACCCCAATATCTAAAAAACTTATCACACTTAATCCATAAATAAAAATAATTCCCTTTACCAATAAAACTAGTCCCATGATTAAAATCAATTCTTGAATTCCCACCCCCAAAATCCCAAATACCCAAAAACAAATTCCTATTATAATATCCAAAACACCTAATATTTTTATTATCATTAAAATAACCTAATGCATAGCTTTTTTAAACTATCTGCCCATTCATTTTTAGATGCCCAGGTAGTTCAACTGGATAGAATACGTCCCTCCTAAGGACGGGGTTGCAGGTTCGAGTCCTGCCTTGGGCGTTTAATAAACAGGACTTGTTCGAGTCATCTTAAACTCGATATCAAAAAAAGAGTTTAAGAATCAGAGAATTAGAAATTCTCTGATTGCCTTGGGCGTTTTAATTTTACAGGGATTACAAATATTTATATAAGTTGGAAACCCATTTTATTTATGCCTTACAAAGACCCAGAAAAAAGAAGAGAATGTAGAAGAAGATGGTATAAGAATAATAAAGATAGTGAGAGGGCTCATATTTATCGAAGGAAAAAAGAAATTAAAAAATGGTATAAAGATTATAAAAAAAATTTAAAGTGTGAAAAGTGTAGCGAAAATCATATAGCAACATTAGACTTTCATCATAAAAATAAAGAAGACAAGGAAGATCAAATTCCTTATTTAGTTCGTGGAGGATATTCAATTGAAAGAATTAAAAGAGAAATAAATAAATGTCAAGTTTTATGCGCAAATTGCCATAGAAAAGAGCACCATAGAACCCAAAACATTTAAAAAACTATCAAAACTACTAAAAATATGCGCTGGTGGTTTAGTGGTAGAATCATTGCCTTCCAAGCAATTGGCCCGGGTTCGAGTCCCGGCCGGCGCATTTTAATCCCAACCTACAATAAGCTACAAAATGGGCAGGTCGGATAGGCGGCGCATTTTCTTGATTAAAACAATCATTCTCTCCTCTAACAACCTTTAAAAACACAACTTTTCTTAGAAATTATATATTACAACAAAAATGACAGAAGAAACTTTAAACGAAATAATTGAAGGAAAAGAAAAAAGCTTTGCAAAGTGGTATGATAAAAATTACAAACTCTTACTTTTAATTCCATTAATACTTCTTATTCTCTCCCTAGGTTACCTAGGCTACTTTTACCAAGAAAATAATGATTTTATTAAAAAAGATGTTTCTCTAACAGGAGGAACTTCAATTACATTGTTTTCAGAATCAAAAATTAATCTAAATCAACTTGAGAATGTTTTAACAGGAAAGTTATCTGATTTTTCAGTAAGGGAACTTTCAGATTTTAGAACAGGTAAACAAAAGGCAGTAGTTATAGAATCACAAGAAGATGCATCAATAATCAAACCATTACTTGAAGAATTTTTAGGATACTCCTTAGATGAAACAAATTCTTCTATAGAATCAACAGGTTCAACATTAGGTGACTCATTTTACAAACAATTACAATTTGCAATTTTACTTTCTTTTATAATGATGGCAATAGTTGTGTTTATAATTTTTAGAACATTAGTTCCTAGTTTCGCAGTAGTTTTATCTGCATTTGCAGATATTGTTATGACTCTTGCAATGGTTAATATTTTAGGAATGAGGGTTTCAAGTGCAGGAATAATCGCATTATTAATGTTAATTGGTTACTCTGTAGATTCAGACATTATGCTTACAACAAGACTATTAAAAAGAAGAGACAATATCAACAAAAAAATATGGGGCGCATTTAAAACAGGTATGACTATGACTATTACTTCAATTATAGCATTAAGTGTTACATTATTTATTACTCAAACTTTCTCAGAAGTTCTTAGGCAAATCTTCACAATATTATTAATTGGATTAGGATTTGATATATTAAACACTTGGACTACAAACTCATCAATATTAAAATGGTATTTGGAGAAAAAACATGGTTAAATTAAACTGGAAAATTTGGTTATTAATTTTATGCATAATCGGCTCACTATTAGCAATTATTCCATTAGATTTCACTAACGGTGTTGAAATCGCATCTGTTGCTTCAAATTCAACAGCATTTGAACAAGGATTAAAGCCAGGAGAAATTATCACTGCAATTGATGGAAACCCAATAATTAACACAGGAGATTATAGGGATATTATAAATTCAAAATTTCCTTCAGATGAAAAAGTAAAATTAATAATTACTACTTCATCAAATGAATACATTCTTTTTGATAACCAAGCACCAGATATTTCAGTTAAAGATGTATCAAGAACAAGAATAAAAACAGGATTAGATTTATCAGGGGGAGCAAGAGCTTTAATTTCTGCGGAAAAACCATTAACACAAGCAGAATTAAATGATTTATTAGCAATAACTTCAGAAAGACTTAATGTTTATGGATTAAAGGATGTTCAAGTAAGGCCTGTTACAGATTTATCTGGAAATCATTTTATGCTTGTTGAGATTGCTGGTTCAACTCCAAAAGAATTAGAGAATTTAATAGCAAAACAAGGAAAATTTGAAGCAAAAATAGGAAATGAAACTGTTTTCTCAGGAGGAGATAAGGATGTTACTTATGTTGCAAGAACAGGAGACCAATCAGGAATATATTCATGTAATCCTTATAATGGAGCAGAACTCTGTCAATTTAGATTTGCGATTTCATTAAGTGAGGACGCAGCAAAAAGGCATGCAGAAATTACTTCTAAATTAGGATTAGATGCTTCAGACCCTCAATATTTAGAACAAAAATTAGATTTATATTTAGACGACCAATTAACAGATTCACTTTATATTGGAAAAGACCTAAAGGGAAGTGAAACAACCCAAATTTCAATTTCAGGTTCAGGAACAGGGGCAACAAGAGAAGAAGCTTATGACGATGCTACAAGAAACATGAACCAACTTCAAACAGTTTTAATTACAGGAAGTTTACCATTTAAATTACAAATAGAAAAAATAGATACAATCTCACCATTACTTGGAAAAGAATTTATTAATACTATTTTAATTGCAGGATTAGCTGCAATTTTAGCAGTAGGATTTATTGTTCTTTTAAGATACAGAAATTTTAAACTTTCATTAGCAGTACTTTTAACTAGCTTCTCAGAGGTATTAATTATTTTAGGAGTTTCTGCAATAGCAGGTAGAAATTTAGATCTTCCAGCAATTGCTGGAATAATCGCTGCAATTGGGACAGGGGTAGATTCTCAAATTATTATCTTAGATGAATCTCAATCAAAGGCAAGTTCTTTAAGGGAAAGAATCAAGAGAGCATTATTTATTATTTTAGGAACTTACATAACAACCCTATTCGCACTTCTTCCACTTATCTGGGCAGGAGCAGGGTTATTAAAAGGATTTGCAATAACAACTATCATTGGAATTTCAGTAGGAGTATTTATAACTCGTCCTGCATTCTCAGAGATTGTTAAATTAATAGTTAAAGAATAAAAAAAGAGATGCTACCAAAAAAACACATAATATTAGGATTAGTATTCACCATTATTTTTTATTACATTTTTGATACAACCATACTACAAACTACCCTAATTTTTCTTTCAACATTTTTAATTGATTTTGATCATTATCTTTGGTTTATTATCAATAAAAAAGACCCTAATCTAAAAAACGCAATTACCTGGTTTAAACAAAAAAGAGAAAAATGGATTCATTTATCTCATAAAGAAAAACAAAATTATAAAATCCCATTAATAGTTTTTCACGGATTAGAATTTTGGATAGTGCTCTACATTATCTCTCTAAAATACCCTCTATTAGCATTTAGTTTAATTGGAATTTCATTTCATATGGTTTTAGATTGGATAGAATTAATCATTCTTAAGGAACCTATAATTTACAAATTCTCTCAAACACATCTTTATTTAAGAAATAAAGGGAAAAAAGATTTTGATTTAATTTAAACAAAGTATATCTCGTTAAATTTTTTTATTGTATATAAACTTTATAAGTTTATTACAACCCTGAAATATTCTGCGAAGTAGAATTTTCTTGGGTTTTATGGCCTCAATGAGAATTTAATTTTTCTCCCCCTATTTATGAGGGAGAAGAAATATAAATTCAAGTAGTTAAATTTTAATTAATTTTTTCAAAAAATTCTTCAAAACATTTAATCATATAATTCATCTTTTCAGAAGTAATCCCTGGGAAAACACCAACAAAGAAACTATTATGTAAAATAATATCAGTATTTCTCAAATCTCCAACAACTCTTTTTTGAATATTTTCAAAACCAGGTTGCCTTAAGATATTTCCTCCAAAAATCATCCTAGTTTCAATACCCTTCTCCTCTAAAAATTCAATAATCTCATTTCTTGAAAATCCTGCATTTTCTTTAATCGTTATTGGAAATGCAAACCATGAAACATCTGCCTCTTCTAACCATTTAGGCAAAATTATTTTATCCTGATACTTATTCAATACACGATACAATATATTAAAATTTTCTTTTCTTTTTCTTGAAAATTCTGGAAGTTTTTTTAATTGTTCTAATCCCATTGCACACTGAATATCTAATGGTTTCAGATTATATCCAATATGGCTAAAAACATATTTGTGGTCATATCCATCCGGCAAATTTTTGAACTTATGTTTAAATCTATTTTTACAGGCACCTAAGGGGTCTTTCTCTCCTGTTTCACAATAACAATCTCTCCCCCAATCTCTAAATGAACGAAGAGCTCTTGCAATTCTTAAATTATCTGTTGCAACTGCACCACCCTCCCCCATAGTCATATGGTGAGCAGCATAAAAGCTATATGTGGAAATGTCTCCAAAACTTCCAATCATTTTTCCATCATATTTAGAATCTAATGCATCACAACTATCTTCAATAACATAAAGATTATGCCTTTTTGCAATCTCCATTATTCTTACAATATCTGCAGGATTTCCTAATGTATGTGCAAAAAATATTGCCCTAGTTTTGGGAGAAATAGCTCTTTCAATTTCATTAACATCTATATTGTAACTCCCTAATTCAACATCTACAAAAACTGGAATTAAATTATTCTGCAATATGGGGGCAAGCGTCGTTGGAAAAGTACTAGCAACAGTTATTACTTCATCTCCATCTTTTAACGGATCATCTAATAAATGAGATTTCAAAGCACTTATAGCTAATAAATTAGCAGAACTCCCTGAATTACAAACAATTGATTTCCTAACTCCTAATAATTCTGCAAGTTTTTCTTCAAACTTCTTTCCTTTCACACCTAATGTTAACCAAAAATCAAGAGAACTATCCACTAAGGCTTTCATTTCATTTTCATCATAAACTCTTCCAGCATAATGAACCCTATCTTTTCCAGCAATAAACTTTTTACGTTTTTCCCTCAAATCATGAATTTCTCCAACCCTTTCAAGAATCTCTTTACGCAATTCATCTTCTTTACGCAATTCATTAATTTCATTAAATTTATCCATTATTTCATCCATTAATTTAGATTCATTCTTGTCCATTTTAAATCTTATTTTAAATTTAACTTCTTTCAAATTTAAATGTTTATGATACTCTAGAATATATAATCTGTCATATAGGTTGGGTAGTGAATATACTTTTAAATCAATTCAAATAAATAATTTTAATGGAAACACCAAAACATCCGTGGTCAAGAATAAATCATATTTTTAATCCTCTAATAAAGGAAGAAGACATAACTACTATCTTTGAAACAGGATTAAAATCAGTTAGAAAAACTAATGGAATTATCCAAGATATACAAGACGTTATCGATCAAAAAATAGATAGGTTAGGATTAACAGGACAAAAATTACTAACTCTTCCAAAAGAAGTAAGAGAGGGGGAATTAGGTTCGGCTATTAAATCAGATTCTGCTTGGCAAAAAGCCTATCAAGAACTTTTAGCACATTTAGCTCCAAACTTAGATGCAGGGGAGGTAGCTAGTCATTCAGAACACATACTAAGGCCGGATTGGAATTCACCTCAATTCGGGTTAGTAGGTTATGAATTTGATAAAGAGAATAATCATTTAGATTTAAGGGGAAAAGTTTCTCACGCCTATTTAAGTTTTCTATCTAGTGTGAGGGATGAAAATGGAAACCAAGTTTATCCTGATTTAAAATTGGATTCAATGTCTGTTGTAGGAATTTTAGTCACAAAAGATAATTATCTTATTTCAGGATTAAGGGCAGGCCATAATTTTGCAGACACTATTATGAATATTCCTGCAGGTTCTGTAGAACCTCACTCAGGACAAAATCCATTATATGAATCTATAGATGCAGAGTTTATAGAAGAATTAGCTTTATCAAGGGATGAATGGAAAACAACAGTTAATTCAGGATTAGTTGCAATGACAGAAGACCATGCGTCTGAACAAAAAAGAACTTATGCAGTTTTTAGAGCTGAAACTATCATGTCTAAAAAAGATTTAACACTCAATGAAATAATAAAAAGATGGAAAGAATCTGCAGAAGATAAGGGAGAGCATAGGAGACTTGAATTTTATCCAAATAATCCTAAATATGTTTTAGAAAAAATAAAACATAATGGATTTGATTATGCAAATGCACAATTGCCCCTTTCAAATACATCTCCTGAAAATCATGGAACCATCCTTCCTCAATGTGCAATCAACATGTTAGCTCATTTTGCTCAACAAAGTTTTCCAGAAGGAGCAAGAAATGCAGAAGAATATTTAGAAGGAAGATATAAACTAATCGAATAAAAAATGTCAACTAAAAAATCACTTGTTTTATGGGATGTTGGAGGAGTTCTTTTAGAATTAAATTATACAGGATTATATGAAAAAGGTGCAGAATTAACAGGCACAACTCCTAATGAATTCAAACAACAATATGATAGGAGTAAGTTAGAGTTTGGAGTTTTAAATGGGGATATTTCTGATGAAGATTATCAGCAACAACTTAAACAAATGTTAGGCAACCCTGAAATGTCAAGAGTAGATTTAGAAAATTTTGTAAAAAAAGGATGGGGAACAGAAATACCTGAAACAATTGAATTAAAACAAAGAACTTATTTTCAAGGAAATGCAATGGTGGGAATTTTTTCTAATATAAATCAATTTGCATTTGAATATTTATCAAAAACCTATCTAAAAATGTTTCAAACATTTAACCCTCAAGCACCAGTAATATGTTCCTATGATTCTGGAGGAGTTAAACCTAATCTCCCAATGTATAGAAAAGCAAATGAAAAAGCAAAAGAATTAGGTTGTGATAATGTAATCCTTGTGGAAGACAAAGTAAGTTATCTAAAACCAGGGATGGATCATTTTAACTGGAAAGGAATATTCTTCACACCTTATTTAGATCATGCAGAATCAATTCGTTCAGTAGAAGGGCATAACGATGATACTTTAATTTCTAATCCCAATTTTAGAACTGCAAACAATTTGCACGAATTAGAACAAGCTTTGAGAGGATTTGGAATAAAAATTTAATATTTTCAATTTCTTACCCCTAATTCCTAAAATCCAGCCCATATTTAAAAAAACCAAGCGCCATATTAATTATTCTAGGCATTTTCATATAACTTTTTCCAACTTCCCTTTCTCTATGAATGATTGGAACTTCAACAATTTTATATTTTTTTTCACTCATTTTTTTTAAAAAATCTAAATTAAATAAATAAGCAAGTTCTTTAGTTCTAACAGCAGGAAATAATTCCCTTTTCATAAAAATAGGGTATCCATTAACATCTTTTAAATTTAAATTAAACCTAATCCTTATCAACGAGTTAAAAACAAATGAGGTAAATTTTCTAAACAATCCATCTTTTCTTTGCATCCTTCTTGATTTTGAAACATCAAAATTATTTATTTTTAATTTTTCATAAACCTTATAAACATCTTGAGCAGAAACTTCTTCATCTGCACATGTAAATCCAATATATTCTCCATCAGACTTATCAAAACCATACATTATTCCTCCCCCATAACCAAGATTTTTAGGAAGATTAACAACTTTTAATCTTTGATTCTCATTTCCTAATTTATTCAAAACTTCATCTGTTTTATCCCAAGAACCATGATTAACTAGAACTAATTGATAATCTACTTCATGTTTTTCAAATTCATTAACTAAATTTCTAACTGTTTTTTCAATACCCCTTTCTTCATTATATATCGGAATTGTTATAGACACTTCAGGATGTTTCATTTGAATACCTCTCTAAATTATTTTTAAACCACTCAATACTTTCTTTTAAACCTTGCTTTAAATTTTTTTTAGGTTTCCAATTAAAAAACTCTTTTGTTTTATTCATATCTGCAACCCAAATTTTATTATCATAACTTCGAGGTTTGTATTCTCCAAAAATAATTCTACTTGAAGAATTAGAGATTCTTATAATTTCTTCAACCACATTTAAAATAAACTCCTGATTCCCAGAACCCACATTAAATATCTCCCCTTTAGCTTTTTCAGCATTATCAATAGCTCTTAAATAAAGTTCAACAACATCTTTAATAAAAATATAATCTCTAACTCCATAAGGATTATTCAAAACAATATCTTCCTCTTTAAGTGCATTTACTAATGCATAACTCATTAATCTATCTTTATGATCATAAGCTCCATAAGGTGAAAATATTCTAAAAGAGACAATTGGTTTATTTTTTGTTTTAGCAATCATCTGCCCATATTTACAGGCCATATTTTTACTTATCCCATAAACATTCATAGGAGAACAAACATCATCCTCATTCATTGGTCTATTTTTTATTCCATACTCTGACGAACTTCCAGTATTAACAAAACATCTATAATCTATTTCATCACAAGCATCAATTAAATTTTTGCTTCCAAAAAAATTAATATCTAAAATATCTTTTTCATTTCCTTCAACACCTGCATAGATTCCAGCAGTAGCTAAATGAAAAATTATATCTGGATTAATTTTTTTTACAATTTCAAAAATACTTTCTCTTTCTCTTAAATCACCAATCCAAAATTTAATATTCAAACCTTCTAACCTCCATTTATCGGAATTTTCACGAACTAAACAATGAACTTCAAATCCTTCCTGGACTAGTTTTCGAGTTAGGTTAGAACCAATAAAACTATTTGCACCAGTTATAAGAACCTTATGCTTCATCTTCCTCAAGAGGTTTTACAATCATATTTTCCCTAAATTCTTCTCTTGACAATCTAGGAGAAGGATCTTCAATAGGCCTTCCAAATTCTAATTTAGGAGAAATATATTGCCCATGTTTTAATTCAACACTGCATAAGATAGGTTCTTCAGAATTTAAAATATCCCTAATTTTTAATAACTCTGAATGATTGTTTATTTGTTCTGTCTTAAGTCCATACGCTCTTCCAATACCCAATAAATCCGGATCTCCCAAACCTCCATCATAACATGTAGCATTATATTTAGAATCTAACCAAACATCTTGAAATTGCTTTATTATCCCATACTCATGATTATTTATCAAAAATATTTTTATTGGAAGTTTATGTCTTTCAATAGTCTCTAATTCATTAATATTCATCTTCAAACCACCATCTCCGATTATACAGATAACCTGTTTCTTATTATTAGCAAAACAAGCACCAATTGCAGCAGGTAATGAATAGGCCATGGGTGAATTTCCAAAAGCAGAAAATAACTGTTGCCCCTCTTTAACTTTAAATCCCTGCATAGTCCAAGTTAAATTACCTCCGGCATCTGTAATTATTATATCTCCTTCTTTAGATTCATTAGAAAGAATAGTCATAAAAACATAAGGGTTAACTTTTTCTTTTTCTTCTAAATATTCTGGGAGTACAATTGGATATTTTTCTTTCCATAATTTAATTTTATTCTTCCACTCATTTAAATCTTGAACAGCTATTTCCCCTAATCGAGGGATTATTCCATCTAAAAAATCATTAATATCATTATTAATATCTACATCAATTATTAATCCTCTTCCTTTGTATAGTTCTTTTGCATCAATATCAACTAATATTTTTTTAGCACCTCTAGCAAAACTACTCCTCTTACCTCCTGTTTGTCGAGTATCTAATCTTGAACCAATAGTTAAAATTAAATCCGAATTTTGAACTGCAAAATTTCCAGCTCGATTCATAGAAACACCAAACCCTTCAACAAATAATGGGTGATTATGAGGCAAAATATCTATTGCACCCCAACTTGGAGCAACAGGAATACTCAATTTTTCAACTAACTCTCTAATTCTTTTTTCAGCATTTGCTAATTTAACTCCTGCACCCAAAATAATAATGGGTCTTTTAGCCTTATTTATTAATTCAATTGCCTCATTAATTTTTTCATTTAATAGATTAGAATCAACTTCCTTTTTTTCAGGAACATAACCCCTCAAATTTTCAACATCTATTTGAGTTCTTTGAACATTCATTGGAATATCTATTAAAACAGGTCCAGGCCTTCCAGATTTAGCCATATAAACAGCTTTTTCTAAATAATATCTAATATCTTCAGGATTATCTACTTTAACTGCAAATTTTGTAATTGGTTTTACAATACTAACAATATCTGTTTCTTGAAAACCAACTTGCCTAGGCCCATCTTCTTCTGAGGATTCATTAGTATTTACTTGCCCAGTTATGTAAATTGTAGGAATAGAATCAAAATAAGCACACCCCATTCCAGTAATTAAATTAGTTGCTCCAGGGCCACTAGTCGCCATAGCAACTCCCAAATTTTTAGTAACTCTTGAATAAGCCTCTGCAGCAATTGCAGCACCTTGTTCTTGAGTTGTACAAATATATTTTATATTTTTATTTTCATCAAAAGAATTAATTATATTCATTACAGCCCCCCCAGTTACTAAAAAAGCATGCCCAATTCCTTGTTTTTCAAGAAATTCTAATAAATAATCTGATAGTTTCATAGTTTGTTTTAAATTCCGAGGTTTTTTAAGAATATCTGTGTTAGAATGAAACCCTGCTAAAATCTTTCTCATTCTTTCAATACCTTCTAAAATATCTGCCTTTGAAGAAGCATAACAAAATCTTACATAATCTCCATAATTTTTTCCAAACATACTCCCAGGAGCACAAGCAACTCCTGCTTTTTCTAACATCATATCTGCAAATTCCTTTCCAGTAAATCCTGTATCTTTTACATTACAAAATGCATAAAAAGCTCCCCTAGGTTTTAAACAAGTTATACCCGGTAAACTATTTAACCCATTATGAATAATATCTCGTCTTTCTCTATACTCTTTCATCATATTCTCAATTTCTTCTTGACTTCCCTTTAATGCCTCTACTCCTGCTTTTTGAATAAATGGCGCAACACAACTAACATTAGTTTCCAATAATAAATTCATCCTCTCAATTAATTCCTCTGGCCCAATCACAATTCCTAATCTCCATCCAGTCATAGCATAGGATTTACTAAATCCATTTGCAACAATTACTCTATCTTTACATTTATCATAAACACAAGGAGAATGAAATTTAGTATCTGCATCTTGATAAATCATTCTAGCATAAATTTCATCACTTAATAAATAAACATCATGTTTTTCAGCAATATCATAAATTCTTTTCATTTCTTCTTCTTTCATAACAGAGCCAGTAGGATTATTCGGTGAATTCATAATTATTAATCTAGTTTTATCACTCATAGCTTTTTCAACATCTTCAGGATTTAGTCTAAATTCATTTTCTTCTTTTAATGGGACACTTACTGCTTTTCCGCCAAAAAAATCAATCGCAGAAATATAAGTTGGAAAACAAGGTTCTGGAACAATTACTTCATCTCCCGGTTCTATTGTACAACCCACAGTATAAAAAATAGCAGAATTAGCTCCTGGACAAACTAAAACCTGGTTTAAATCAGGCCTAAATTTTCTTGAATTTTCAGTAGCATCCACTGCTGCAACTCTAAATTCCATTAAACCCTTAGAAGTAGTATAATGGGTTTCTCCACGAATCAAAGAGTCATATGCTGCCTCAGAAATGTTTTTTGGAGTTTCAAAATCAGGATCTCCTAATTCAAAATGAAGAATACTTCTTCCTTGACTTTCAAGTTCTTTAGCTCTTGCAAGTATATGAAACATTGGTTGCCCACTTAATTTTTTAGCTCCTTCAGATATCTTTTTCATAATTAAATCATCTTTTTTAGCTTTTAATAGATTATATGGATGAAAAATATATATCCTGTAACTACTTTAAACCTTTTAACATTCCTTGGATATAATCTCTTTAATATAATCAGAAAACTAAAACAATAAATAATCCTTTGATCATTTAGTTTTATTTATTGTTGAATAAACAACTAAGATGGCTATTAAGGTTGCTACAATTCCTCCAACGATATTAAAATAAGGAAAATCAAGGTATTTGTAAATTCCAGCGAAAATAAGTAAAATTATTCCTATAATCCAAAATTTAATCTTTTCCATATTAAATAATTCAATCTAATCTTTATAAAATTAACTAGAAAACCTCTATACACTATTTCTAACCCTACTTTAAAACCTCTAAATACCAATCATAACTTTCTTTAATCGCATCTTCAAAACTAACCTTAGCACTCCAACCTAAAAGAGATTTTATTTTAGAAGCATCTAAATGTTGTTCAGGAATTTCTGCTTTAGCTTTGTTTAATATTTTAGTTTTAACTGGAACATTAATTGCCTGAGAAACTCTTTTAACAACTTCTAAAACATTCATAATATTATCACTTGCAAGATTAAATGCTTGCCCTTTTGTTTTATGTATGTTTTCGGCTAAAAGAATATACCCTTCAATACAATCTTTTACATAAATATACTCTCTAATCATTTTACCATCACTTCTTATTTCCAAATCTCTATCTTTAATTGCAGATTCAATAACTCCTGGGATAATCCTATTCATATTTAAATCTCCAGGCCCAAAAACATTAGCACATCTTCCAATTGTTACTGGAATATTATAAACTCCAGCATACATTTGTGAAATCAAATCCGCACAAGATTTTGAAACATCATATGGTGCTTTTCCATGTAATCGCTCATTTTCCTTATAAGGAACATTTTTACTAGGCCCATAAGCCTTATCACTTGAAACCATAACCATGCATTCAATTTTTCTATAAACCCGTGCAGCCTCTAATAAATTCACAGTTCCCATTATGTTTGATTCAAGAGTCTCAATTGGATTTTGAAGAGCAATAGTAACTAAGGGTTGCGCACCTAAATGAAAGATAACATCTATTTCATATTTTGTAAGAATGTCCATAATCTTCCTAGTATCTTTTAAATCACCTATAGCAACAGAACATTTTTTTCCTAAATTTCTATATTCAAAATAACTTTGAGGATCAAAGTCTCTTAATAATGCCACAATATTTGCATTGGTTTTACTCAATACTTCAACCAAATGCGAGCCTTTAAATCCTCCCGCACCAGTAACTAAAACATTTTTATTTTCCCAGAATTCTCTATTCATTTTGTGATCCTCGATTTAAGTTATCACCTAAAGTACTATCTAAATTAGAATTTAGATTCTTTTCCATTTCTTGAGAAATTAAATTACCTACATTATCACTATGACAAACACTTAATTGTTCTTCTGAAAATGCACTATCTCCCCCATCTATAAGAGATTCCTTCCCTTTCCAGACCTCCCATGGAGCTCCTTGTTCATGAATTTCATTTAATTCATCAACATCTTTTTGAGTATCCATAGATTTCCAAAAACTAGTATGAACATACCCTCCTAATTCATTATCTTCTGCAAGTTTTTTCATGGGCTCTTGTTCAAGTATGCAATTAGGTTCTGTAGAAAGATAACTAAATATTCTTTGATTAAAAACCATAAATCCCCCATTGATTAAATCTTTCATATTAGGTTTTTCATCAAATTTTTTAATTAAATCATCTTCAATTTCAACTAGCCCATATTTATATACTGGATGAACTGCAGTGAGTGTTGCAACTTTTCCTTTCCTTTTATGAAAAGAATATAATTTTCTTAAGTCAATATCTGAAACCCCATCCCCATAAGTCATAAAAAAATCTTCATCATTTCCAATATACTTTTGTATTCTTGCAATTCTTGCACCAGTCATAACTTCTTGTCCAGTATCAACAAAAGTTATCCTAACATCTAATCCCTCATTATCTGTTAAATGATATATTTTATTTTTTCTTAAGTCTAACACAAAATCATTATTTCTTTCTTCTAATTTAAGGAAATAATCTTTAATCATATGCCCCTTATAACCTAAACATAGAATAAAATCCTTAATACCCTGAGAAGAATAAATTTTCATAATATGCCATAATATAGGCCTACCCCCAATTTCCACAAGAGGTTTAGGTTTAAACTCTGTTTCACCAGCTAATCTAGTTCCCTTACCACCACATAAAATAACAGCCTTCATATTTTAAACTCCCTTTTGCATATTATTCTCCCTTAAATATTCTATTTAAAGATTATCCCTATTCATTATATATTGTCTAAAAAATAGATATTAACTGTCAATATAATCTTTATAAACTGCCCAGGATACTGAAATATATGAAAATTAGAGTAAATACAAGGAAATTCTTACTATTATTTTCCTTTATCTTAATAATCTCTTGTTTAATATTAAAGGTCTTTTTGATTTTTAATTTCCCCTTATTAAACAATGAGCCATTTTTTGCAGTAAGGGCATTAGAAATAACCAAGGGAAATGTTTTACACACTGGAAATCTTTTTAATAATCATGGCCCACTCTCAGTTTATTTTTTAAGTTTTGTCTCAATTTTTTCTGAATTAAATTGGAGCTCAATTCATCTAGCTGGTTTTTTTTGGGATTTATTGATTTTAATAACTTTATTTTTTATTTCAAGAAAATATTTAGGATTAGAAAATGCAATAATAAGTTCTGCAATTTATTTAGTCTTATCAGTAGCTTTTTATGGGACCATCTATAATTCAGAATACCCTTGTGCTTTTTTTGGATTATTAGGGTTTCTTGCATACATTAAATTTTTAGAAAAAAATAAATCTAATTATTTATTCTTGGCAGGTTTTTTAATAGCAATTTCATTATGGTTTAAACAAACAGGATTTTTCTTTTTTCTAGCAATATTTTTTAACGAGTTATACTTAAATTTCAAAAGAGAAAATTCATTTCGTAAATTAATTAAAAATAACCTCATCATTATCTCCGGAATTCTTATATTTAGCCTCCCCTTATTGACATACTTTTTTTATTATACTCAATGGAAATTTTTAGAAGATATGATAATTTTCAATCTATTATTTGAAACAAGACATTCTAGAATTATTGTTCTTGGAAAATTCATTAGAATGCTAGCATTCTATTTCGGATTTTTATTTGTTCTAATACTGGCAAAACCCAAAAGAACAGAATCAGAGAACGAAATAAAAAAAGAGCCAAAAATTATCCACAAAATCACAAGATTATTTATGATCTACTCCATAATAATGATTCTATTCTTTGCAATAAATAGGGAACTTTTTGGAACTCACCTTATGCAATTAGCAGTAGTCTTAATACCTCTCTCAATGATCTATTATTCAAAATACAAAGATAATTCTCTAAAAATCATTAGAATTTTACTAATAATTTCTCTTTTATCTATTTTTATGGTTAGTTTAGAAGAAATAGCAAGAGAACACTTAAATGATGAAAAAATAGAACAAGAACAAATACAATCTTTTATGAAAAAAGAGATTCCCAGAGGAAGTTTAGTTTATTCTGTTTTTGACCTATATCCATTTTTAGGAGGATATCAAAATCCTTATCGTTGGACTACTCTCCAACCCAATGTAGAGAGTATTGATCCAATGGATGATTTTTGCAATTTCTTAGATAATGTGGACTACATTATATTCACTGGACATCAAAAAAAATATTTGGGCAAAAAAAATCTTAATTGCGCATATTCCAAATTCACAATTATAAAAGAATTTGAAGATATTGGTCAGAGCAATGTAGAAATTCTAAAAAAATCCTCATAATCTATTTAAACCATCTTCGGATAATATAAAAATGCAAAAAGAAAAAACAGAACAAAAAAAATTAAATAATTCATTAAGAATCGTGGCTAAATCCTCTTTTATAGTTTTAATAGGACTTATTTTTTCAAAGATTATGACTTATGTTTACAGGATTATTATCGCAAGAGAATTAGGTCCTGAAGTATATGGGCTATTCTCATTAGCATTAATGATTTCTACATTGTTTATTGCATTAGCATCATTAGGGCTCCCAGAAGGATTATTAAGATATATCTCATTTTATAGGGGAGAAAAAGAAAAAGGAAAATCACAATATATTTTTAGATTTTCATTATTTATCTCAATAATTACTTCAATAATAATAGGATTAGTGTTATTTTTATTTGCAGAACCAGTATCAACAAATATTTTTAATAATTCAAACCTAACTATATTTCTTAAATGGTTTGGGATATTCATACCATTAGTAACTATCACAAATTTATTTTCTCTTTTAACAAGGGCCTATGAAGAAATAGGGTGGAATTCGTTTATTATCAATATTTTTCAACCATTCATAAAAGTAACCCTTTTAGGAATACTATTCTTCTCCGGTTTTAAATCCATGTCAATAATTCTCTCCTACAATTTAAGTTTTATAGGCGTTTTAATTTTGTCACTAATAGTCTGTTCCTATAAAACTGCAGATATTTTTAAAATTCCTAATTTAGACAAAAAAACAAAATCAAAAATAACTAAAGATTTATTAGCCTATTCATGGCCAATGATGTTTTTAGGAATGATTATGTTTATTTTTTATGGTATTGATTCATTTATTATTGGAGCATTTACAGGTAGTGAGGGAGTTTATAATGTGGGTATTTACAATTCTGCAGTTCCAATAGCCTCATTAATAGGTATAGCCCCAATATTATTCATTCAATTATTTTTTCCATTAATTACAAAAGAATTTGCAAAAAAAGATACAAAATTAATAAAAGATTTAAGTAAACAAATAGGCAAATGGATTTTTATTCTAAATCTCCCATTAACATTATTAATGATTTTATTTCCAGAATTCTTAATAAATTTATTATTTGGTCCAGAATATATTCCTGCTAAATTTGCTTTAATCTATTTAGCAATTGGTATGTTTTTTTTCTCAGTGTTTAATGTATCTGAAAAATTATTATCTATGGCAGGGAAATCAAAGGCAGTTCTTTTTAATCTAATCCTAGCAGCAATAATTAATTTAATTTTAAATTTGATCTTAGTTCCAGCCTATGGGATAAATGGGGCCGCATTTGCAACCATGGCTACCTATATTTTCTGGAGTATAATTTCAGTTCTTCAAGCAAAATACTATGTTTCAATAATTCCTGTAAGAAGAAAAATGTTAACTATACTTTTAATTTCTATACCTTCATTTTTATTAGTTTATTATGTTAAACAGTTAGTTCAACCAAGTTTAATCAATACAGCATTACAAGGAATATTGTTCCTTCTTCTTTATTCCTTTTTAATCCTAATAACAGGGGCATTAGACAGGAATGACATAATGATTTTACATTCATTAAAAAATAAAAATTTAAAAAGTATTTTAAAAAAGACACATAAACAAAAAAAATGAAAATAACATTAGCAATGGCCCCATGGGATTTATGGCAAGATGAAGAAGATACATTGTATCCAATGGGATTAGCATATTTAGGATCGGTTTTAGAAAAAAATAATCATGAAGTAGATTTACTTAATTTAACTAATACTCAATGGGAAGAAGTTAAACCGAGAGTATTTGAAAAAATTAAAAAAGAAAAACCAGATTTTTTTGGAATAAGCATTCTTTCAAATAGTCGAATTTCAGCACTTAAGTTACTTAAGGTAGTAAAGGAAGCAAGCCCTGAAACAAAGATTATTGCAGGAGGAGTTCATACAAGTTTCCTTCATGAACAAGTTTTAGATAAATATCCTGTAGACTATGCAGTTATTGGTGAGGGAGAGATAACTTTTATTGAACTTATTGAAGCAATAAAAAAAGAAAAATCTCTTGAGTATTTTAAAAAAATTAAAGGGATTGCATTTAAGCACAAATATGAAATAATAAAAACAGAGCCAAGAGAAAGAATAAGGGATTTAGATTCACTTCCATTCCCTAAACATGAATTTTTTGAGAAAACTATTAAGAAACATAAGACTGCGTATATGATGACTTCAAGGGGATGCCCATTTTCATGTTCTTTTTGTCCTAGCTCAGCATTTTTGGGAGTATGCCTAATCCAAAGAAGTGCAGAAAATGTTTTTGAAGAAATTAAATATCTAATTAAAAAATTCCCTTATTTAGAAGAAATCCATTTCTTAGATGATGAGTTTGTATGCAATAATAAAAGAATAATTGATTTATGTAAAATGATGTTAAAAGAAAACATTAAGATAAAATGGAATTGTTTAGGAAGAGCTTCTTCGATTAATGAAGAATTAATAAGCTGGATGAAAAAAGCAGGTTGCTATGAGGTTATTTTTGGTGTAGAAAGTGGTTCTCAAAGAATGTTAGATGGCATGGGGAAAAGGGTAAAAGTAGAACAAATAATAAATGCATTTGAGATCTGTAAGAAATACAAACTTGAAACAGCATGTTTAATGATTGTTGGACTTCCTGGAGAAAATAAAGAAAGTGTGAATGAATCTATAGCTCTTGCAAAAAAACTAAAAAAAGTAATCAGTCCAGCGATTCTTATAGTTTATCCGGGAACTAGGGTTTATGAGGTTGCAAAAGAAAAAGGAATGATGACAGATGATTACTGGTTAGCAGAAGGACTTCCACCATTATACACAGCAGAACATTCAAAATCCAAATTATTGTGGTGGAGTTTTAAATCAGGTTTAATCTCTCGTTTTTATGCAGAAAATGGAGATTTCATACCATTTATCAAAGAAAAATTCATAAAGAAATTACACCCTCATAATTTTATAAGAATAACAAAAAGATACTTATCAGATAAAACCTAATTAAGAATAAATCAAAATCATTTAATTATTAATTCTTTTCCACAACACCTAATTGACTATTGGTTATAAATTCAGTATCTCCTTTCTTCAATGCTTTAACTAATCTATTAAAAGTTAATAATGCGCCAACTTTTCCAGATTTATTTATCATAGGTTTCCATCTCCAAGGTGCTAAATAAATGCTTGCAAAAGCCTCATTTTGTATTTCAACTAAATCTTCAGGAGATAAATCTCCTACAGTCATAACAGCGGCATTATATCTCCGGTAGTTTGAAAAATCCTCTGTTTCAAGCTTTAAACCGTTCTCGCCTTTTTTAGCCATTTCAAACAATTCAGTTCCAGGATAAGGCACTGCGATACTTATATTGGCTTGTTTAATGTCTTTTGATTCCCTCAAAAACTTTAAAGTTTTCTTAACAGTTTCTCTAGTTTCCCCAGGCAACCCAATCATACAAGAATTTAATGTCTCTATATCATATTTATTGGTTAATTTATTTGCAGTAATATAACTCTCTAATGGGACCATTTTCTTCATTGTTGTTCTTATAGTTTCATCAACAGATTCTAATCCAAATGAAAGCCTTATCAAACCCGCGTCAACCATTATTTTAATAAGTTCCTCATCAATTAAATTAGCACGAGTACTTCCTTCAAATGTAACTCCCAAATTTTCTTTGATCATTAATTCGCATATCTTCATCATATGTTCTCGATTCATAGTAAGAGTATCATCCAAAAACATAAAATGTTCAACCCCTTGTTTTTCAATGCATTCTTTCATTTCCTCAATAACTAATTCAGGATTTTTCATACGAGTATCATTTCCAAAAACCTTTGTACTACAAAAAATACATTTAAATGGGCATCCTCTAACCGTCATGATAGTTGTAAACTTTTGCATACCTTTTGAAGTCCCTAAATTGTATTTATCTGCCTTTAACAAATGTCTTGCAGGAGACGGAACAGAATCCATGTCATGAATAGGAAATGCTTGCCCAGTAAATTTTATTTCTCCATTATCCCGATGCATCATCCCTCTAATTTTTGTAACATCTTCCTTTTTTTCATATTTTTCTAAAAATTCAGGCCAAGAATTATCTCCCTCTCCAATAAATGCATAATCAAAACAATCTTCAAAAACCTCTCCCTTTAAGACAGTTATATGTGGGCCTCCAATAACAATTGGAACATTTAATTCTTTTTTTAAAGCATTAGCCATCTCAACAACGATATGGTAAAAGGGAGTTGTTCCAGTACATCCAATAATATCTGGATTAAATTCTTTGGTTTGTTTAACTATTTCTTCAATAGATAATCCTTCTGCCTCTCCATCAATAATAATTACTTCATGTCCTTGCTTTTCAGCTATTGCAGCAAGATATGCAAGATTTAATGGAGGCCATTTTCCCGCCTTTTTTGCAAAATGAGATATCTTCCCATACTCCTCAGTCCATAAAGGATATAAAAGCGCTATTTTCATTCTTCATCACCTAACATTTTTTTAAAATTTTGTGAGAATGTTTCAAAAACCTCATCATAAGCTTCTTTCGCCTTTTTCATTTTTTTTAATTCCTCATATTCTGATTCAGTTATCGCAATAATTTTTTCCATATTTTAAGGACATGTAATCCATTTAAAAATATTTATATGCTATGCAAAAACCCAATAATATTTAAAAACAAGGCAATCTCTTTATGATTATGGAAGATAAAAGAGATTTAGACCAATTAGATTGCTTATTAATTAATCCAGGTTCAATGAGAAAAAAAATTTACCAGGATTTAAGTAAGGATTTCTCTGCTATTGAAACACCTTTTTGGGCAGCATTAACAGCAGGATTTTTAAGAAATAAAAATTTTAAAGTAGATATTTTGGATGCAAATGCAGAAAATATTGATATTCAAGAAACAGCAGAAAAATCAATCAAACTACTCCCTAAATTAATTAATATTGTAGTTTATGGGCAACAACCTTCTGCATCAACTCAATTAATGAATTCTGTAACCAAACTTTGTGAAAAAATTAAAGAATTAAATCCCAATCAAAAAATAATTTTAACAGGAATACATCCGACATCATTACCTAAAAGAACATTAGAAGAAACAAAGGCAGATTATATAGCTCAAGGAGAGGGATTTTACACAATTCAACAACTTCTAGAAAACAAGCCCCTAAATGAGGTTCAAGGTTTATGGTATGAGGAAGAAAACCAAATAAAAAATAACCTTCCGCCAGAAATAGTAAAAGATCTAGACTTAGAATTAGGGGATGTTGCTTGGGATTTGCTTCCAATGGATAAATACAAAGCCCATAATTGGCATGCACTTCATGATTTAGAATCAAGAAAAAATTACGCATCAATTTCAACAAGTCTGGGATGCCCATTTAATTGTTCTTTTTGTTGCATTAATGCCCCCTTTGGGAAATCATCTTATAGAACTTGGAGTCCTGAATGGACATTAAAACAATTGGAGATTTTAGTAAACAAATACAATGTAAAAAATATAAAATTTATAGATGAACTTTTTGTTTTAAAACCAGAGCATTTTATGACAATTGCAAATGGAATTATTGAAAATAACTGGGATGTAAATATCTGGGTTTATGCAAGAATAGATACTGTAAATGAAGAACATTTACCAATCTTAAAAAAAGCAGGATTTAATTGGTTTGCATTAGGGATAGAATCAGGAGATGAGGAAGTAAGAAAGGGAGTTTCAAAAGGAAGATTTGAAGAAAGCGATATAAGGGAAGTTGTTAAAAAAATTCAAGATGCAGGAATTTATATTATTGGAAATTATATTTTTGGACTTCCAGATGATACTTTAGAAAGTATGCAGAAAACATTAGATTTAGCGAAAGAATTAAATTGTGAATTTGGAAATTTTTATTGTGCAACAGCCTATCCTGGTTCAAGACTATACACAGAATCAATAGAAACTCAAACCCAGCTTCCAGAAAATTGGGAAGATTATTCTCAACATGCCTATAATTTCCTTCCTCTTCCAACAAAACACATAACACCAAAACAAGTATTAAAATTCAGGGATGATGCTTTTGACGAATACTTCAAAAATCCAGATTATCTAAATATGATTGAAAAAAGATTTGGAATAAAGGCAAGAGAACATATTGAAGAAATGACAAAACTTAGATTAAAGAGGAAGATTTTAGAAGATTAATTTTTTCCAGGATACAGGTCTTCTTTCTTAACTTCTTGATTATACAAATCACCCACTTCAATAAATAATGTCGATTTATCACTTTCTAGGGCTTGTTTATATGCCGGAAAAATATCTTCAGCTCTTTCTAATTTAACCACATTAACTTCTTTTAACATTTCTTTCAAAGCAGAAGTATAATCAGAACAATGTTGCACTCCAGGGTATAATGGTGAGGTCCCCCCTATTTGAGTTCGAATAATCACCTTGGGCTTAAATTGATTATTTGACATTTCTCTTGTTTTATCTAAATGATTCACCAATTGATTAATAGCACAAATTAAAAAATCAAATCTTGGATAAACACTTACAGGAATATAACCCTCTAAACTCAATCCAATACTTATCCCCATTTGACTATCTTCCATAATTGGCATCTCTAATCGTTTCTCTTGCGGAACTCCACCCAAACTTCCAAGTATCGCACTTCCTTTGTACTTCACAGTTTGCCCAATAAAAATAACCCTTTCATCTTCACCAAGCATTTCCATAGCCCTAATAACTTCTTGTTTATAATTTAATTTAGAATTAGAATCTTCTTCAATCTTATTAACAACATCTTCATATCTCATTTTAAAAACTAACCCACTGCCCAACGCCATGGTGAGGAAATCCTCGAACATATTTATATCTAATAACATTAACAGAATCTGAATCACAATTACCCCAAACTTCTTGAGTAGGAGTTTCAACACTTAACCCATTATCTTCTATAATAAAATTAATCTTCAATCCTTGTTTTTTAGCATATTTAGCACACTCATGAAAAATTCCCATTTCAGAACACATATCACCAACAAAAACCCAAACTCGCTCTTGTCCGCCCTTTCTTTTTATCCCCATTGCAACACCTACTGCAATAGGCAATACGCCCCCAACAATGGCAGAGGTAAAAAATTTATCTTTAACACTATTCAAATGAATACTCCTATTTTCAAGAATTTCATTTCTAACAAATTCCTTATCAACCCCCTTAAGTAAAGCATGATAATGGCTTCTATGTGTTGAGAAAACCCAATCACACTCATTTACTTCCTTAAATATTTCAATTAAAGGTTCTTCATTACCTTTTGAAAAATGCACAGGCCCCTTTATTTGAGCATTCAAATAACATTCTTTAATCTCTTCTTCAAAATCAATTAACTCTTGTTTTGTTATTTTTTCCATTTTTCAAATCCCTTCCCCATTAACTAAAATCAATTATTTTTAACTCTATTTAAGGATTTATATAATCTAAAGAATCAATCAATTATTTACTTTCAATCGCCAATAATTTCTTTCCCACTTTTCTTCTAAAATCTTTTGTAGTATAATATTCTGGAGTAATAATTCTTTTAGCAGAATCTGTATGAAGCATATCATACCATTCAAGAACAAAACCTAATCCTCTCAAGGTCCCTTTTAAACATTCTGGACTTGCTTCATCTAAACTTTTATCACAAAAATCCCAAAGCACAGCAGGATTATTTCTATTCTCAACTATATCCTCTGGAGAAATCAAATCCTTATTTCCAAAATACTTAAACGCCCCTAAAATTCCATAAGGCCCAAACCCATTCATTTTATCTGCATCTTGAAGAACTTTTGCAACATTATTGCCCCCTTCATAAACCCTATAAGAATGAACAGTCACTGCCTCAATTACTTCCCCAAAATCCTTTCCTGAAAGGCCAATCGTCCTTAAAACCTCAGCAGTAGGTTCAATAGATAATAGTGCATGAGGTGGAACATTTGAATCTCCCCTTGATTTCATCACTTCTTCTTCAATTCTACCTAGGTCATGACAATAGGCAGAAATAACCGGCAAAATATAATCCAAACCTTCTTTCTGAGCAACTAATTTAGCATTATCACTAACTCTCTCAACATGAGGCCATGAATGCACCCAGCAGTCTAATGTATCATATTGAGGTTTTACTAATGCATAGGTATGATCTAGTATATTTGTCATAATAAAACAGCCTTAAAATAGTTTATAAATATTTGGATGGTTTAAGGAAACCCTAAACACATAGGATCATCCTCATTACTCCCCATAGCTAATTCTTCAATCTGTCTAGCATACTCTCCATAAGTGCACCTGCCACATTCTTTATCAACACAAATAGATTTTAACAATTCTCTATGCTCATTACTCCCCCAAAATTTAGCTATTTCTTGAATATCAGGAGAATGACTACATAATTTGAATCTTGGTTCAATTCTATGGTCTGCACAAACATAAACATTTCCATCCGAACAACACTGAAACATTAAAGTTGAAGAACTACAATTTTTGAAGGTATGCATAACTCTAAATTGAGGATCATATTTATGCATAATTGTAAAGACTCTAAAATTCTCCCCATCATTTAACTCATGGCATTTCTGAAAAAGTTTTTGTATTTCTTCCATATTATAGTTTAAATCAATAGCTTGATCAAAATCTTTTCTTTCTAAATCTACTGGACGCGCATGAAAGTCTCTTACTCCAATTTGTTTTGCCAATTTACATGCCTCATAAACTTCATGATAGTTTTGAGGAGTAATTAAAAATTTATACGAAATATCTACCTTAGAACCTGTCTCTTCTTTTATTCTAACTAATCTTTTAAGATTCTCAACAACTCTATCAAATAAATCCACTCCATGAATTTTTTCAAAAGTTTCTCTTGTAGCTGCATCTAATGAAACCCCTACCCATCTACAATTCATCATTTCCCTAGCAACTTCTTCATTAATTAAACTACCATTTGTAGCAAAAGAACAATCCATGCCTTTACTTTTAATATATGAAGGTAAGTCCCAAACAGCCTTATTCATTAATGGTTCTCCTCCTCCACCTAAACAAACTCCCTTTACACCCCACTCAGCCATAAAATCCATAATATTCCTTAAATGTTCACGAGTCATCAATTTTTTATCCTCTGGAACCTCCTCAGGATTAATAACTAAATACCTTTGAGCATTACAATGCCCACAATCAAAGTTACATAAATGCCCCGGGTCTAATGAAAGTTCTATTGGAGGAGGTAATTTTGCACCATCCTCGCCTTTAAACCATTTTGCAATTGGAACATAATGTGATTGATACCACGCTAATCCCTTGTAAGAATTAAAAGAATTATATTTACTCTTGTCATCCCATTCACTTCTCTTTTCAACTACATCTTTCATATTTTTTCTTAGTTCAACTGACTTTTAAATGTTTTCTATGTCTTAGAACATATATGTTGAATTTCACACTAAACTTTTAAGTTTAATTTAATCTTCAATTAAATGACTATTAAGAGAAAAATAATTTACGCAGGAAATGCCAACAAATATTATTGGCATTATCAAAATTGGGTCCCAGTTTTAAAAAGACTTTCAGATGAATTTATTTGCTTTGATTATCGGGTTCAACATTTATTGCATGGGAAAGAATTAATGAATAAAAATTTCTTAAAACTAATCAAAAAGGAAAAACCAGATTTTATTTTTTTTATATTATTTAGGGATGAATTTGATATAGAAACCCTACTAAAAATAAAAGAAATATCACCAAAAACAAAAATTATCAACTTTTTTGGAGATGATGACATACAATTCGAATCTTTTTCAAGATATTATGCATTAGTTTTTGATTATTGTTTAATTGGGCAAAAACAATTTGCTAAGGATTATAATCACGAGGGGGTATCAAATGTTTTATTTACAACTGGAACAGACAATAAAAAAATAGAATCTTCAAATTTAGCAAAAAAATATGATGTAACATTTATTGGTGCTCCAAAAGATAATAGGGCAGAACTAATCCACCATTTATTAAAAAACAACATTAATATTTCTCTTTTTGGAAGGGGATGGGAAAATCACCAAGAATTCAAGAAGATATACAAGGGAGCAATAGACAACAAAGAATTATTAAAAATAACTAATGAAAGCAGGATTAATCTCGGTTTTACAAGAAATTATAGGGGGGAACCGCATTTTAAGGGAAGGGTATTTGAGGTAGCTGCTTCAAATTCATTCATGGTTTTAGAATATTTTAAAACATATTCAGAAATTTTTAAACCAAATAAAGAAATTGTAATGTTTAAGGATAAAGATGATTTATTGAAAAAAGTTAATTATTATCTTAAAAACAAAAAACAAAGAGAACAAATTGCAAAATCCGCTTACAAAAAAATTAATGAAAAACATAATTTAGAATCAGAATTAAAAGAATTATTCAAAAAAATAGAAAAAATAAACTCAAAAAACAAAATTCCAACCTTAAACAAAAAAATAATCCAATTATCTAAAAAACATCTTAATTTATCCAAAAACAAATTAATTGAAAAATTAAAAAACATAGATTATGTCTCTTTCAAAAAAGGAAAAGTTAAAAATTATAAATATAAATCCTTTTTACAAGCCTATTCTTTAGAAAAATCAAAAAAAGAAATTAGTTGTTGTAATTGTTATGTAAGCAATAAATCTCTTGGGAAGTATCTTTTTTTTCAAACAGATGTAGCATTTGAAAAAAACAAAAAAGATTTCATAAACCTTATAGATATTAATCAATTAGCAACAACAAAGGAATATTTTTTAGAAAATTTAGAAATATTTAAAAAATTATTCCAAAACAAAAAAGTAGATTTTTTAAAACAAGAACCTACATTCATAGTCCTCCCATTATTAGAGATTACATCGTTACCCAAAATAAATAAGATAGATTACAATAATCTAAAATATTATTTTAATTTTAAATTTTTATACAAATTATACTCATTAAAACATCATAAAAGGCTTTTTTCAACTGGATATCCTTATGCATTATTATTTCATGCCCTAAAGGGAAATCATTTTATCTACAAAGGCATATTAGGCAATCTAAAAAACAAAGAAATACAAGGGAAGATTCAAGAAATAAGTAATTAATAATCAACAAACCCAATCAATACTAGATTCTAAAATATTATCACAAGAATCACAAACCGGAGTCTTAAAATCAAACTTTAATTGTTTTCTCAACAATTTCTTAAAATCCTCTGAGTTTCTTATCTCTTTAATATCTTGTTTAAGCAAATTTCCAAAAGAAACTTTTGATTCATAATCCCTACAACACATAACCATATTCCCATTAACATCCACAGTTATATTGCTCCATAAAACAAAACAAGGCCATCGTTTGTTATGTTTAAATGGAGGTATTTGAATTATGTTCTTAACTCCTCCTGCCCAATCTGAAGGAACATAAGCACGAACAGAATCTGCGATAGGTTCCCAGAATTTAACAAACTCTTGAACATCATCTTTATTTTCATCTAAAATCATCACAGAAAGATTAGTTAAAACAGGATGATTCATTTCTCTTCTTCTTTTATGAAAATATAACACATTTTTTTTAGTATTATCATACTCTAATCCCATTATTTTTTTATAATTCTTTTTAGTCCCATTTATTGAAAAAGTAATCCTATCAACCTTAGCTTTTAATAGTTTTTCACTCAAATCCGGAGTTAAGATTGAAGCATTGGTGTAAATATCAATCTTCACATGAGGATATTTTTCATTAATATATTTAATTTTATCAATTACCCCTTTATCCACAAAAGGTTCTCCAAATCCATTCATAGTAATTCTTTTTATGTCATAACTATTCAAAACATTATCCACAATTTTCTTAAAATCTTCAAAACTCATTAGTTTTTTCTCTCTTTTCATAACCACATGGGGGCACATGATACATTTAGCATTGCACAAATTGGTATTCTCAATTTGAAGAATTCTCGGCTTTATTTTTTTAGATTTTTTATTAATGGCATTTTGATAAAATCTCTGATAGATTTTCCCATTTACAAAATTAGAAAAAAAGGTCTGAGTAAATAAGAATTTCTTTATAGCTCTTGAAAGCCCGGTTATTTTTTTATAATATCTAGCTTCCTTTAAAATATATTTCACATCCATTTATTAAACATCTAATAATTATTTATAAGCATTATTGCACCCTACTTCTCAAAAAAACAAACAACAATCCCATTAGCATTATTATGGGGAGAATTATACCTTATATCCCTTATACTCTCTAGCCCAACTTCTTTCCATTTATTCCCACTATTAACCCTTTTTAAGAAAAACATTTTTTTTGCCCCTATCTTATTTGAAAAAACTAAAGAATCCATATATTTGTTATAGCCTAAAGGCATTGTTGCAATAAATTTTCCCTTATAACTTAAAAGACTTTTCAAATGATTAATAGCTTTAACAATCTTTTCAGGATTATATTCATCATCATATCCTACATGCTCTAATGTGGAAATACTCATGATTAAATCATATCTTTTTTTAGGTTTAAAATCAACAATATCTTGGTTTAGAATCCCCTCTCCAGGTTCAAATTTATCTAAAACATCCCATTTAACATCAGCATAATGGGGCAAAACCGCTCCAACCTCAAGAACCTTATCAAAACTAACCTTTTTCAAATATTCTAAAAGAATTGGAATCTCTACAATTCTTTCATTATCCCATGTAAGATTATAGGGGTGAAGGAAATAAGGGAATTTTTTATCATCAAAATAAAAAAATTCTACAGGTTTTTTCTTTAATTTATCAACAATGCTATTTGCAAATCTTTTTTGAAATTTATGCTTGAAAAATCTACCTGTTTTAACAATTAAAAACATAAATCCATTCTCTTTTAAATCCTCTAAGGCTTTCTCAAAAACACTTCTTTCTAATCTTCCATAATCTTTCATAGAATTTTACTATACCTGAGATATATAAATCTTTTTAAATTACCTGGAGTTACAATAATCATGAAAAAACCAAAGGTTTGTTTTGTGACTTCTTTTTTTTATCCCACTTTAGGAGGCGTTGAAACACATATTCAAAATACTGCAAAGGAACTAATAAAATTAGGATATGATTGCGAAGCTTATGTTTCAGATATGGACAGGGATAAAAGAATCTCTGAAAAAAGAGCAATAATTGATGGAATCAAAATAAAAAGATTTAGAAGTTGGATTAAATTTAGTTTTTCAGGGATATTCTTCCCAGGTTTATTTCCAGCAATAAGCAAATCCAATGCAGATATATTTCATATACACGGGTACAGACATCCATTTAACTTTATATTTTGGTTTACAAAAAAACCAGTATTCATAACCCCTCATTGGCCTGTTTACAAGGGACAAAGAGCAAAATGGGCCCAATTAATTGTAGATTTATTAGATAAATATGTAGGAAAATACATTTTCAAACATTTTTCAAAAACATGTGTTGTAACAGAGTTAGAATCCCCTTGGGTAGAAAGTTTTGGAGTAAAAAAACAAGACATCATCTTAACACCTAATTGCATACCAGATTATTATTTCAAAGAATATAATGGAGAAAAGTTTAGAAAAAAATACAATCTTAAAAAAAATGATTTAGCAGTTGTAACTGTTTCAAGAATTCATCAAAGTAAGGGAATAGATCAATTAGTAAAAACCGCTAAACATTTTCCAAACGTAAAATTCATAATCATGGGCAAAGATGGAGGATTTCAAACACATTTAGAACAATTAGCAAAAAAACTCAACATTCAGAACATAGTCTTCACAGGAGAAATCTCTGAAGAAGACAAACTAGAAGCTTATGCTGGAGCAGATATCTTTTGTTCCCCAAGTCATTATGAGGCCTTTTGTATATCAATATTAGAAGCAATGTCACAAGGATGTGCAGTTCTTACAAGTGACGCAGGAGGAATGCCATGGGTAGTTGGAAAAGAAGGATTAACATTCAAGGATTACAACCTCAATGATTTCAAAAATCAATTAAACAAATTAATAGAAAACAAACAATTAAGAGAAAAATTCCAAAAACAAGGCAAAATCAAAGCACAAAAATTCAAATGGAAAAATACTGCTGAAACATTAGATAGGGAATACAAGAAGTATCTAAAACAACGATAAACTCCCACCCCAACAATCCTTAAAAATCCATTTTTGCCCTTAATTTTATATAAATAGAATAATAACCCTATGAGAATCACTTTAATTTCAACAGCCACATATCCTTCAGACCAAGGAATTAGAACAATATCTTCGGTGCTTAAAAAAGCAGGACATGAAGTAAAAATAATCTTTCTAGCATTTACAGAAGATTATACTAAATCCTATCCAAAACAAATATTTAAACAAATTCTGAATCTTTCAAAAGACGCAGACTTAATTGGGATAAACTCTTTTGCATCTACTGCTCCAAGAGCAATTCAAGTTTTAAATCAATTAAAAAAATATCTTCCAAATAAACCAATTGTATGGGGGGGAATTCATGCAACAATTTCACCAGAACAATGTATCAATCATTGCAACATAGTCTGTGTAGGTGAAGCAGAAGAAACAATTATTGAATTAGCAGAAGCAATTGAAAAAAACAAACCAATAGACAAAATATCCAATTTATGGATAAAAAATAAAAAAACAAATAAAATAATTAAAAATCCTGTAAGATTATTAATAGATGATTTAGATTCTTTACCTCCAGTGGATTATGATATTCAAGATCATTATATTTTAGATAAAAATAAAATAAGAAAATTTACAGAATATGATTTAGGAGGGCAAATATTCTTTTTAACAGGAAGAGGATGCCCTTATGGATGTGCTTATTGCAGTAATGATTTATTTAACAAACTTTATGAAGGAAAAAGAAAAAAAATTGTAAGATGGCATTCTCCAGATTATATTATCAATGAAGTAATCAATCTAAAAAATAAATTCAAATCATTAAAATATTTTGATATAAGGGATGATACTTTTTCTATGAGAAGTTCAGAACAAATTAAGGATTTTTGTAAACAATATAAAGAAAAAGTAAATATGAGATTTAAATGTCTTGCAGATCCTCACACAGTTACTCATGAAAAAATTAAAGCACTAGTAGATGCAGGTTGCACAGACATTATAATTGGGATTCAAGGAGTTGAGAGAGTAAATAAGGACATTTATCATAGAAATCAAACAGATAATCAAGTTATAGATGCTGCAAAAATAATCAATAAATACAAAGATAAGTTAGCTATAATGTATGATGTAATAACCACTAATCCGTATGAAAAACCCGAAGATGTAATCAATATGATTCATCTCCTACAAAAACTCCCTAAACCCTATTTTCTTTCAGTAAACAATCTTGTCTTTTTCACATCTACCCCTTTATATTGCAAGGCAAAAGAAGAAGGAATAATAAAAAAAGAAGAAGATTCTGCAGCAAACCTTAATTATTGGGACAGAGCAGCACATATTAAATTAAAAAAGAAAAACATGTATCTTAATCTTATATTGAATCTAATGAGAGGAGTAGCAACTAAAAATCGATATGGACTAATGCCCAACACTCTAATCAACTACCTCTTAAAAAAAGAAAAAATAAGAAGAAATTTAAAAAACACAACTTTAACAAAGTCAACATTAATTTTAGTAGGATTTTCAGACTCAATACGAGAAAAAATTCTTAAACCAACTTATAGAAGCCTCCCCTTAGATTTTAAAGCATGGTATGATAAAGTTAGGTATCGGGTATAAGATTCAATAAACCTATAGCGGCTAACATAATCAATAAAACACTACAATAACAAATAAAAACCCCTTCTTCTAATCATAATCATGGAAACAGAGGATAATAGGGATCAAGTATTGGAAAAAAGAACTGAAAAAATAAAAAACTGGTTTAAAGATCCCTACAATAAAGGATTTTTCTTCATAATGGTTTTTGCCATAATTATAAGAATTTTTTATTTTAATTTAACTCAATTTCAACCCGTCTGGTGGGATGAAGCAGAATATATGAATATCGCAAGGGCATGGGCATTTGGACAAGAATACTGGTTTGACCCTGTAAGACAAATTCTTTTTGCATGGATTACTTCATTATTCCTCAGAATTAATAATTCAGAGTTTTTACCAAGGGCATTACTAACAATTTTCTCAATTGCATCAGTAAGTGGAATGTATTATTTAGGAAAAGAAATTTATAACAAAAAAATAGGTTTAATTGCATCATTCTTAATGTCAATTTTTTACTTAAATTTATTTTTCACCTATAGGATCTTAAGTGATATCCCCTCTTTAGTCTTTTTTATAATTCCTGCAATTTTCTTTTATAGGTATTTCAAAACAAATTCTCATAAGGCACTTTATATCGCTTCAATAACTATTGGTATTGGTACTCTCTTCAAATTAACTACTGCAGCATTATTGTTTGTAGTTTTAATTTATCTTTTAACAACCGAAAAATTAAAAATATTCAAGAAAAAAGAGATCTGGATTGCAGGATTAATTTTCTTATTAGTTTTATCCCCATACCTTCTTTGGGGGTATATGGAATACGGTGAATTTGTAATCATGAGTGCTCAAAATACAATTCTAGAATCAACACCAGAGCCATTAACAGTCACTGCCCCAAGAGTTTTAATGAATTATATTTATTTATTCCCCTCATATTTATTTGGAGTAAATTATAATCCTGCAAACGGGCTGTGGTGGTATTTCTCTATGGTTATTATCTTTGCATCTCTTGCTTATTTGATTTACAAACCATTTTTAGGGTTTGATATATTATTAAAAAAGAAAAACAAACAATTAAGGAGGGATTACTATCTTGCATTATTATTCTTAGTACCATTAATCTTAGTAAGTATCCTAATAACACATAACGAAAACAGATATATCCTAAATTCCTTCCCTGCATTATTTATTCTTACAGCAGTTTTAATCAATAAAGGCTATTATTACATAAAAAATAAAAAATCAAAGGTTTTTGCAATATTATTTTTAGTAATTATTTTAGGTTCTTTTGCATATGTTCAACATAAACAAGGAGAAGAGTTAATCAAAGGAAAATTATATTCTTATGCTCAGATTAAGGATGCAGGATTATGGATTAGAGATAATTCCAATCCTTCAGATGTAGTCTTTAGCACCAGTGCTATGCAAACAAGATATTATTCTGAAAGAGATGCATTTGATATTCCTGCAACAAGGCCAGAATTAGAATCATTAATTCTTGAAAAAAATCCAAGATATTATATGGTTTCAGCATTTGAGAGAAGTGCAGAACCAGATCAATGGCTCTATGCTTATCCTAATGAAAAACAAATGAACCCAGTCCATATAATTTTTGCAGACGTAGAACAAACTCAACCATTTGTTATTGTCTATGAATTTTCTAATGAGAATTCCCAAACAATGGAAAATTTAATTCAAGATAATCTTTTAGAAGATTTAAATGATCCTGCACAAGTAGATAATAGTTCTGAGATAATAGAAGCTTAAGAAACAATAATTAGTTCTTCTTTTTTCTTAAATGCCCATAACAATGAACCAAAATAACTAAAGGGAATACTTGCGATTATCCCAGAAAATGTAGCTATATTTGAATTTAATGTCGTTTCTCCAATTAACCTAATGATACTAAAACTAACTAAAAAATTTATGCTTATTGAGATCCCATAAACTACTAAAAATTTCAGAAATTGTTTTTTTATCGGATGCCCCTTTGCAGAAAATGTAATGTTCCTATTCATTGAAAAATTATAAATTATGGCAACAGAGGTAGCCATAATTGTTGCAACAATAAAATTAAAACTTATGCCTTGAAAATTTCCTTTAAGTGCTAAAATAAATAAAAAAATATTAAATACAATCATATGAACTAATGCACTACTGCCTCCAACAAAACAAAATATTACAAACCTTAACATTTCCTTTTTTTTCATTTTCTAAATTTTCTTTTTTATATCGAAAATATCCACCTATTTGCAATTAACAAAGCAATTAAGCATATAAATATTTGGAATATGAAAATTAAATAAATCACATCATTTTCATAGACTTTTCTTTTAAATTTCTTTAATATAAATAAAGATAAATGAGTTAGCCCATAGATTTTTTTATAAGGCATCTCTAAACTTCCATCTGGATTAGGTTTAGCAAACGACTGTTTTCTTAATCCGCCTCTTAATTTTAATCCAGTCTCAAGAATGTAAGGAATAAAAACAAAAACAGCAATCCTCTCAAAGTCCCCTAAAATAGCCATTCCTGCCATTAATGCACCAACAGAATATGTTAGAATATCTCCTGGAAATACTTTTGCAGGAACTTTATTATAAAAATAAAATACACTTAAACTAGCAACCATGCAAAGCCCTATAATAGCTAACCACCCTGAATTAGTTATATATGCAATAAAAGATAAGAAACTTATAATTATTATCCCTTGACCAGCCTCTAATCCATTAAAACCTGCAAGAAAATTAAATGTTATTGCTGCACCGGCAATTCCAATAGGAATTAACACTAAAGGATACAATAAACCAAGACTTACATAACCAATAAAAGGAATATTCATGCTAGCATTTCCAGCATTAATAACTACTAAAGGTATTGAGGCAACAAATGCAAGAAAAATTCTTATTCTAACACTTAATCCTCCATGTTTCCATCCTAACAAGTCATCTACTAGCCCAACAATTGCAAATAACAATATAACTGTTAATAATGCAAAAATTTGAACATTTACCCCATCTCCTTGCATGATAAAAGTTCTTATTGCTATATATGTTAAAACCCCTAAAACAAACGTCATAACAACGATTACACCACCAGAGGCTGCAACATTTCTGTTTTTATCAGGTTTATTCATATCTTCCCATAACAAACCTATTTTTTTACATTTTACAATCCATTTGGGAAGAGCTAACCAAGTTAGTATTAAACTAACTAAAAAAGCAACGATTAATAGGTATTCCATACTTTTTGTTCAATTCTGAGGTTTTTAAAGTTTCTACAAGGCCCAATCAATATATTTAGAAGCATCTATGTCAAGATATTCTTCTTTAGTTTCCTCTTTTCCAGTGTATTCAATTTCCCAGATTTTAATAGGTCCCTGAATTCCCTGATAAAATATAAAGTCTGGAACAGCCATCCCTTGGTTTCTTAAATCATCCACAATTAAACTTTGCTCCTTATGGGCTATTTTAAAGTTTGGAAAATTGTTTAAAGGATCTTCTAAAATGTAAACCTGAGCCAACATTCCCCTCATTAATCTAGGAGAGATATACATAGCAGCACCAATTTCATTAGAATTAACTCCTCCGCCTTGAACATCTAAACTAGGGAAAAGATAAGCACAAGCTTCAATACCTTCATCAAACTCAACAAACTCTCCACTAACTGATAAATATTTTAAATTAACCCTATGTTGTCTTTTAAGATTATCCACTAAAACAATGTAAGGTTGAGCAAATAGGGTTTTATTATCCTCATTAGATACTGGAATAAAAATTCCTCCGACATAGGATCCTTGTTGAGGAATAAAGATTTCATTTCCATCCTCAGTTATCGTAATATCCTCATCTAATGCAATCCCTCCTTGATAAAAGAAGATAGTCATATTATTTGTTTCTTGAGTTTGCGCTTCATTAACTAAAAAAGTTCCAATCCAAGAATATCTATCAAAATCTTGATTACTCCCAATACTTGAAAAAGCACCATATTTTCCAATATCACTCGAATCAATTAATAGGTAATCTGCATCATGATTATACAAAAATTCTAATGCATCATCTTGATTATCTCCTGTTAAAACTAATCTTCCCATCAAATAATTCCAATAAGTTATGGCATTCCCTCCATCTAAAACAGTAGCTCTCTTTCCAATACTCTGAACCCAATAACCATAATCCCACCAATGAGAGAAAACTGCATCTTCCGCAGTTTCATCATCAACCCATTTCATTGCCTTTTGCCATTGTTGATTATAACTTGAAGGTATGGAACCATAATATGCCTGATTCTTAGTCACATTATAATATTGATAAAAACTAAATAAGCTTGCAAGTAAAATTAAAATCATAATTACACCAAAAATCATTTTCATAGTTTCATCCTTTGTTCTTCTAAACTGTTCAATAGACTCAACAATAATAAATCCTACAAAAATTACTGCAACAGGGGCTAGAACCATAATTAATCTAACCGCACTCCTAGCAGTGAATAATGTTAAAATAAATAATATTAATAGGAATAAAAACTCGTAATCCATTTTTTCAAATCCTTTATCCCCTCTTCGGTCATATTTAGAATAATAATATATCAAAAATCCAATAAACAAAAATGCAGCACCATAATAAAACAACTTACTAACAAAATTATCTCCATTCAAAAGTCCCACAGTGGAATACCTTGAAAAAATTAATCCAGATAAAAACAAAATATATAATCCAGTTAAAGCCCAAGCATCTTTTTGTTTTATTTTATTTAATGATTTTTTGAATAAAACTACTGAGCCTATAAAAAACATCCAAAAAACAAGAGGGATATTTTGTATCATCGGACCAAAATTTCCACTCCATTCCCTAAAATATGGCTGTTTATTTTCCGCAACCGTAACGCTCCATCTCCCAGTAATTGGTTTAAACATTGTTTGATGCAATCCTTGAATTTTTTCAAAAATAAACCCTGGACCTAAAAGAACTATTGCTAAAATAAGAAGGGACAAAATAGCAACAATCAATGAAATTAAATTTTTAGGTATCTTAGAATTTTTAATCAAATTAATTTTTGAAAGATTTGTATTCCATAAAATAAAATGAATAACTAAAATAAACAAAGTGGTTGTTACTAATCCCGCATCCATTGATTTTATAATATTTAATAAATTATTTTTATCTGAGAAAAAAAGAAAGATAAATAATGAAACAACAACCCAAGTACTATAAACTAAAAATTCCTTTCTATGAACTTTATTTAGAATAAATGCACATAATGTTGCAACAGCAATAGTAATAAAAACATAAAGAACTCCCCCCCAAATTAAACTTAATGCCCCTGTAGAAAGTCCAGCTAGTAAACTAAATAATAATGCCTTTTTTGTTTTTTCAGATTTCCAAGCTTTTAGAAACAAATAAAATGCTAAAAACATAAAAAAGAAAGAAGCAGATTCTTTTTCAGGAATTCCTGCAATTGTTCTTGCTAAAAATACTGGCATAACTATCATAAAAAAAGTTGAAATTAAAGCGATTATATTTGCCTTCCTCTTACTTTTTTTAGACTTTCTTACAAAAATCTCTCTAACAAATAAAAAGAAAGATAAAATTGTTAATACAAACATAATAACTGGAAACAATGCAGCCGCAAATTCAATAGAAACATCATCATAAATTATATTTAAACCATGGTATGTCCATGCAATAAGGTGAGGGAGTAAAACTGTTTCTCTAGAGTTTTCAAATCCTAAAGGAACATTTCTCATCATATCTTTTTCAGGAATAGAACCTTCATTTACAACTATTTCTGCAATTCGGGTAAATAGCCAGGGATCTAAATCAGGCCCTAATGTCCAATCATTAGTTGCAATATTCCACAAACCAGGTTGTCTTCCCGGAGCACCAGGATTATGGTCTTGCATAGGCAAACTCCTTAGATAAGCTCCAAGAATTAATGCAATTATAATAAAACCAATAACCCAAACCTTTTCATTTTTTAAAAAACTTGAAACATTTCCTAATCTTTGTTTAATCAAATCACTATCCCCTACAGAGTTGTTCCCTCCACCAAAAGAAACACTCTTTTTAATTTGATTATTCTCAATTTTAACTCCCTCAATCTTTGTATCTTCTATATTGCTCCTTTCAACAACGCTATTTTCAACTTGACTATTTATTATTTTACTATCATCAATATTACTTCTTTCAACATGGCTACCTTCTACAACACTATTTTCAATTTCACTTTTTTTAATGTTATTTTCTTCCATTTTTAATTTTTTATCAGTTACCTAATAATTGTGCCACTTCATTTACTAACTCTATCGCAGATTTTTCTTTTTCCACTTCTTCTTTTCCACAATACGGACAATCTAATGGACTTCCTGATTTAAATCTAAAGTTGCAATTTCGACATATCCAAACTCCCATTTTTCACCTCTATCAATATATAATCAATAATTAACCAGTTTTTAAATCTAACTTATGTTCTAGAATATTCTAAATTAAAATATTCATTTTACTAAATAGATTTTAACAATCAATTAGAAAATTGCAGGAGTAATAAAGACTTCCATTAATGCAGCTAAAAATAGAACAACCACTGCAAGTATGATCAAATTAAGTGAGTCTTGCAAAATAACCCAGAATTTTTCAGAATGAACATCATGTTTTATAATCGCAACACTCACAATTCCCCCCGCCAAGGCCCCTGCAAAATAAGCTCCTATTTCCGGAATTCCATGAATCATATATCTTGCTAATCCTAATGGGAGATTAGCTAGGTCTCCCTTTGCAAAAATTCCAATAGCGGCACTAATAACACTAGCATTCCAAGCTAAGATAAATATAGCTCCCGCTCCAAAAATTAATGAAAATACCAACGTAAAAATGAGGACATAGATATTATTTGCAAAAATATTAACAATTTTATCCTTTGCAGTTAAAAACGCAGTAGTTTTTGAAATATGTTCAACACCATACTCTGCAACACAATTTTCATAATGTGCAGGTTTATTTATCACACAAAAAGTTTCAATCTGGGCCCTAAAATTTTGATTTCCATCTTGAAAAACAATATACCAAAAAGAAAAAGCAACCACAAACCCCATAAATAAAAACATAAAATAAACTAATGCCTTGTTGTGTTCTTTTAGCAATTTTCCAAAACCATCTATAGTTAAATCTTTTTCTTCTTCATTTTTAATTGCAAAATACATAAACGGGATTGAAAACATAACGCAGAATGTAACAACTAATATCCCACTATATTTAGAAAGAACTGGGTCTCCTGAAAAAATCCATTTAGTTAAAATAAGGGAAAGCGTTGCATAAAATGCACCTACAAAAAACAATTCCCATGGCCTTTTCTCAGCCTTCAACGGATTTATCAACATCTCAAACATATTTTTCACCTATTTGTTATTATCTTAAGTAAGACAAAACCCACTTTTAAACATTTATATTTGAATTCAAAACTCTTTTATACCTCGCCTGCCTAATAATGCTATGCCATCAAAGAAACAAACTTTTAATAAAATCTGCAAAGATATTAAATCTATTAAAATTCAAGGAGCAACAAATGTTGCTAAACAAGGATTTAGAGCATACAAACTATTCCCCACTCAAACCTCAAAAAAGAAACTATTATCCCTAAGGCCAACAGAACCAATGCTTTTCAACCTAATATATAAACATAAAGATAAAACATACAAACAAGTTTCAGAAGAAATAAAACAATCTCAAGATACGATAAACAAAGAAACTTACAAATTAATTAAAAACAATTCAGTAATATTCACTCACTGCCATTCATCTTCTGTAACTAAAGCATTAGCTTATGCAAAAGAGAAAGGAAAAAAGTTTGAAGTTTATCACACAGAGACTCGTCCATTATTTCAAGGAAGAAAAACAGCAAGAGATTTAAAAAAAGCAAAAATAAACGCAACTATGTTCCCAGACTCAGGAGCACAAATAGCATTAACAAAATCTCAAGATACAAAAAAAGCAAACCTTGTTCTTTTAGGTGCAGATGCAATTCTTAAGGAGGGAGTAATAAATAAAATCGGAAGTGGGATGTTTTCAGGTATTGCAAAAAAGAACAAAATTCCAGTTTACATCCTAAGTAACTCATTAAAATATTACCCTAAAAAAATAAAAATAGAAGAAAGAGGTTTTGATGAAGTCTGGGATACAGAGAAAAAAATCAAAATCAAAAATCCAGCTTTTGAATTAATTAAAAGAAAACAAATTAAAGGAATAATCTCTGATTTAGGAAATCTATCTTACTCTAAATTTTTAATTAAAGTTAAAAATTAAATACCTTTAAAAGTTAAATAGCCACAAAAAATTAAATACCTTTAAAGGATTAATTTTTAGAATCCTTTTCTTTTTCACCCTGAGCTTTCTCAAATACTTTCATCAAATTCTCACTTTCTTGTTGAATAACACCTAACCTTTCTCTTACTTGTTCATTAGCTTGATTAAGTTTTCCAATCTGACCTTCAATTAAACTAATTGCATCAGGAATTGTTTTCTTAACTAAATTACCTTGCCCAATATCTACAATTAATTTCTTTTCTCTTATTTTAACAGGAATAAATATCTTTTTCCCAATATTTGCAAGAATCTCATCACTCTCAGAACTTTCTATTTCTTTCAAACTTTCTCTTAAGGCATTCATTTCAGAAACATTTTGTTCAATTAATTCTAACTGTTGATTAAGTTGATTCCCTTCTTGTTCCATCATTTGAATCTGCATTATTTGTTCTTGTGTAGGTTCCATAGTAATATTTCCAGCAAATAAAGGTTTTTAAGCCTTATGCAACTAAATAAATTATGATAAATTGGCTTGAAAAACATAATAAAGTCTCTTGGACAATTACATTGATAATAGCAATCACAATTTTTATAATGTCCTCAATATCTTTCAAATCTTCTTCAAATCTATTTGAAATCAAAACAATTACTTACCATTTCCTTGCATTTTTCTTCTTATGCTTCTTTTTATCAATTTCATTAACAAAAGGCAAAAAAACAAACTTAATTCCTCTATCAATAATATTTTCAATATTATATGGCATCTCAGATGAAATTCATCAATTATTTGTCCCCAATAGATACTTTGCAATTTCAGACATATTAACAGACACAGCAGGAATCTTAACTTCTGCATTCATCTACCTAATCTTAATTAGATCCTACCACAATAAATCAAAAAAAGACAAAGAAGATTATTCTATTGTAAGTTTTTATTAGGAAATAAAGAATTAAGCAACATTAAACAATTTTCTAAAAATACTTGAAAATATCATTGCACCAATTAAATAATAGGCAATCCACCAATTACCAAATGCAGCACTGAAATATTCTGAAAACCATCTAAACAAAAGTATTACTGGAATACCAGTGTATATCATTGGTTGCATAGTTAAATGAAATGTTTTAGGAATAAACTCTAATTGTTTCTTTTGTAACTCCATAAGTTTTTCAGGATGCGCTTTATATTTTTTCATTTCTTCTTGAAGGTATTTTTGTTCTTTTTTCAAAACCCTAAGCTCCTTCTGATCTGAAAAAAACTTTTGAGCAAGAGTAAGTATTGCAGAAGTAAATGCAACAACTACAATTAATCCAACATAAATATTCCATTCTAAAATCCCTCCAAAAATAGGATCTAAAACAAGACTAACACTTTCTTTAATTACAGGAAGATGATCCCACTGATAAGCGATATAAAGTGAAACTAACATCACAATAAAAATCGGCCACATGCTTTTTCCTTGTTTATCCATTTTTTTCAATAAAAATTATTTATCACCACAATTATTTATCAAAACCCAAAAGAGTTTTTAAACTTAAGTACTGATTCATTCTTCGTCCCATCTTTCAACTCTGAGATATATTCTTTCTCTTCTGTCTATTTCTTGCGCCAATGCATCGAGAGTTCTTAATAAAGGCCCACGAACAGCTTGGTACTCTGGATTTTCTTTTATTCTTTCAATAGGATTTAATTCCATTCTTTCCAAGTATGCCCTATAATTAGCAAGATTTACAATTAATTCTGATAAAGGTAATCTTTGAACATTTCCTTGAATATGCAAGATACTATCTCTGAGGTCTTCTCCTTTAACTTGTTTATACTTCATAATCAATTATTCCCTATCCTCTAAATTATTAAGCACCCATCATCTTTTTCAACGCAGGATTCATATCCATTGCATGTTGTTGTGCAATATTCTGATAGAACTGGAATATAATCATGATTCCTAATAATAATGCTGTTCCTCCAACTAATGCTCCTAAAACATCTGCTAACGCTGCTAATAAACCAATAGCCATTCCACCCATGATTGTTAAAGGCATAACATATCTAGCTAATATAGACTCTAAAATTCTTTTATCTTTTCTAAATCCAGGAATTTGTAATCCTGATTTTAAAATATTATTTGCCTGAGCAGCTGCATCCATACCAGAAGTTTTTACCCAGAATACAGAGAATAAAGCTGCAAAAAACATATAAAATATAATATGGCCTAATGTTTGTCCAATCAAAACCCATTCCCAATTTCCTTGAATTATTCTCTCAGGAATATTTGTAGAACCTACCCAAAATAAGAATCCAGAAACAGGAACACCATTAACAATATTTCCTAGGAATGTTGGATGCCCTAACCAGTTTTGTAATAATCCTCCAAATAATTGAATATTAGAGATTAATGCGGCAGTTAAGATAACTGGAATAACACTAGCATAAAAAAACTGAAGGGGCCATTTCATACTATATCCTCTTAATCTATCATAACTTAATGGAATTTCAATTTTTAAAGATTGAGCCCATACAACAATTAAAAATAATATTACTGTTGCTAGAATAGCAGCTAAAGCAAGCATAACTCCCTGCCCTGCGCCAGGCTCCCCTGAATTAATTAAATGATAAACTAATGATACAACCGCCCCTGCAGCATGGAATCTTCCTTCAGTATCTAAGAATGAAAAGCTTGCTGAAACTAATCTCCAACTAACTCCTGCAGCAATAAACAAACTTACTCCGCTTCCAAATCCCCATTTCTCTGATAATTCATTCATAAATACAATAACTAATCCTCCGAGGATTAATTGAAATATAAGAATCCCTGCAAATCCAGGTACTGGCTGCAGTCCCTGCATATAAACATATATGACTGCTTCAAATATTATAAAAAAGAAAACCAATAATTTCTGTAATCCTGAAAAAAACTTTTTCCCTTCAACAGTCGAAGTATCAATTTCTAAAATCTGACTACCAACTAATAATTGCAAGATAATCGAAGCCATAACAATTGGACCAATACCTAATGAAATTATTGAACCAAAACTTGTCCCCATAATAACTGCTAAATATTCAAATCTCTCTAAGGCATTATTAGACAACCCATAAAGAGAAATATTCGACATTACAAAAAATGCAATAAGAACAATTAAAGTCCATTTTAATTTAACATTAAAACTAAGTTTCTTTTCAGTAGGCGATCTTACTTCTGGCAGATTTTTTAATATTACTCTAAAATCCATTTTGATTAAACAGGGTTACTTTAAATTTTCAGAATTTTTTGATTCTGAATCTTTGACATCTTTCTTCTGAGGTTCTTTAGAACCTTCAGCATCCTTCAAATCTTTAGAACCCTCTGATGGTTCTGAAATACCTTTTTCCCTGATTATGATCACTTCTCCACCCATTTTTTCAATCTTCTCTTTAGCAGTCTTTGTAAATCCTTTAGCTTTAATCTTTAATTTTACCTTTAACTCTCCTTCGCCTAAAACCCTATATTTCTTTAATTCAAGAACACCATTCTTATCATATTTCTTTTTCAGATTTTCAAGGTTTTTACTAATATCTCTTAGATTAATAACTTCTATTTTTTTCCTAGCAGTTCCTTTACTTGTAATTCCTTTTTTCCCAAAATAACTATTTCCATATAATTTAATCACTAATGATTTTTTATGGTCTGCCCTTTTACCTGTTCCAGCCATTCCAATTCCACCCCTATGCCCACTACCTTTTTGCTTTTTTCTTGAACCATGATAACTATTTTGTCCACGTTTCTTCTGACTTTTCTTTGTTCCTTTAATCTTCATTACCATTTTATAACATTTTCTCCACTAATTTATTAATATCTTTCTTATTATTTCCTAAAACTCCTTTAGGATATTGTAATTTACTCTTAATTCCTTTTCTTGGAGGATGTAATCTAAAAAATGGTTTTAATCCTAATTCAGATAATTTCTTTCCAGCAATTAAATCTTTAGCAACCTTTTCAGCATCTATTTTTAATTCCCTTTTATCACCTTCAATATTCTTAGCCCGATCCCCAATTAATTTAACCAATACCTTCTCATCAATAGGACCATAAGCAATATAATGTTTAACTTTATCAATCATACCTTTAATTTGTTTATCAGAAGCATCAACTACAACTGCTGAATATTTTCTTCTTAATTTTAATCTATGTAATGTATTTTCAATTTTTTCATTTACCTTTACCATCCCTGAAATTCTAATTAAGATTGTTAATCCAGCATCAGCTGTTTTTGTTTCTTTCTTTTCGGTTTTTGTTTGTTTTTCCATCATTCTTGTTTTTAAGTAAATTTTTTTAAATTTACTTCTACTCTCGTCTTTCACCTTTGTATTTTTTACTTGCCCTTACATTATTTCTATAGCATCTTCTGAAAACCCAAGTTTTACCAAAACATTTTTCGCTGTTCTGGAATGATCTCCCTGTAGTTCAACAGTATTTTCTTTTACTGTCCCCCCACAAGCAAGTTCCTGCTTTAGGTTTTTTGCCAAAGTTTTCAAGTCTACTCCTTGAAAACCCGATAACTCGGTTATCAGCTTACCGAACCGCTTCTTCGCAGTTTGGATTTGTATGTTCTGTTCAGTTTTTGCTATATCTTCGCAAACACATGCTTGCAAAGGCAATCCGCATTTTGGACATATATCCATGTTTTTATTTTTTCTTCAAAGATCCTTTTTCAGAACCTTTGTCTTCAACAGACATTTGATTTAATCTATTGAATGTGTGAAGTCTTGCAATTGTTCTTTTAATTTCTCTAGTCTTTAATTTCCCACCCTTATTTGCATTTACTTGACCTTTAATTAATTCCATTCTCAAATCCTTTATCTTACTATTAATTTCCTTTTCATTCATTTTTGCTATATCTTTTGATTTTAATATTGCCATTATTTTTTGTCCTCTACATTATCTTTAACATCTTCTTCCTTTTTATCCTTTTCTGAACCTTTAACAACCTCATCTAATTTCTCCTTATGCTCTTCTTCTGCTTCTTTTAATTCCTTATCAATTTGCTCTTGAGGAACTCCTTCTTCAATTTCAGTTTCAATAGCAATAGCAGTTCCATCTTCTTCAGGTTTAACTTTTGATTTTTCGTCTACAACCTTAACAACTCCAGTTTCCATTAAATCTGATTTTTCTTTTTTGTCTGACTTAACATCAACTTTCTCAATTACTTCTTTTACTTCTTTGGTAGCAGCTTTAACGGCCTTTTTCCTTGTTTTTTTCTTTTTCTTAGCAGGTTCTTCTTCAACTTCATCAGGTATTTGATTTATTCTAGCTTTAACTTCATCATTTATATCAATTCTATCATAAATCTTTGCATCAGGACTCATAATCGCTACTTTAATACCAATTATTCCAGTCTTAGTTAATCCAGTTGCTTGAGCTCTATCAATTTCCTTACTAGGCTCTCCAGCTTTCTTTAAATAACCGTCTACAAATCTCCATGATTTTGCTCTTTCACTTGGTAATTTACCTGTAAGTCTTAATTCACAACCCAATGCTCCAGCATTCATTATCTCTTGTAATTTTCTATAAGCAATAACTTTAAATCTAATATTTCCAATTCTTTCAAGAGCCATAGCAATTTCATCTGCAACTAATTGAGCATCAAATAACGGATTCTTAATCTCATCTATTTCAATATGAGGATTCTCAAGCTTGAATCTAGTTTTTAATACTCTTGTTAATTCACTTATCTTTTCTCCTTTTCTTCCAATAACCAATCCCGGTTTACTTGTTAAAACAATTATTTTTTCACCAACAGGAGTATATTCAATATCTAGCTTACTAATTTTACCTTTACCTAGATTTCTTTTTATGTATTCCTTAATACCAAATTCTTCCTTTTTCAGTCTAATAAATTTTCTTTCTTCCATTTTAATATTTATTCCGCATTATTCATTGAATATTTATTTGTATTTTCTAAAGCAATTAAACAAGCCTTTGCTAAATTAAATGTTGTTCTTATTTTTCCATTTGTTACACTATAAACATCTTTTATTCCAGCCATCTTTAATATTTTTTTACACTCATCACCGATAACTAATCCGGTTCCCTGAGGTGCAGGCATTAATTTAACCTTACAACTTCCAGATTTTCCTTCAACAATAAATGGAACAGTATGAGGTTCTCCACAAGTACAATCAAAACTTCCACATCCTCTAGTAATTTTTATAACACTTAATTTTGCTTTTCTTAATGCTTTTTCTCTTGCAGGAAGTGTTTCTTTTGCTCTTCCATAACCCATTCCAACATAACCTTTTTTGTCCCCTACAACTGCCATACATGAGAATGTTGGAACATTACCTTCAGAAGTTTTTTTCTGAGTTTGTCTCCAAGCTCTCCTCTTACCACCACCAAATTTACCTTTAGCTTGCCCAATATTTAAAACATCAGAATTTAATTTAAGAACAGTATCAATAACTTCAGGTTCTAAAATTTTATATTTTAAAATTTCATCAACATCTGTAAGTTTCTTAGTTTTAACTTTTAATCCTAATTGAGTCTTTGGTTGCCATCCCTCTAATTTTGCAATTTCTTGTTCTCTTATTCTTTCAGCCCTAGCCTTCATTTTTTCTTCTCTTTCTCTCTTAGATTCTTGCTTGCTTTTAACCATTATTTACTCCCTCCAATGTTTTGTTTAACTTTTTCAAAGTTTTCATCTTTTATACTTTCAATATCTGGCATAACCTTTTTATCATATGCAATTTCAATTCCAGCATCTGAAACACCCTTAACAACTGCATAAACTCTTGAACCTTTTGTATTTGGAATTAATCCGCTATCTAAAATTATTCTTCCCTTTAATTCTTTAGCTTTCTTTCCAAGTAATAATCCTCCAAGATATCCTGCCTTTAATGATTTCAAACTTCCTTTCTTTTTCTCATCCCAACCATGCTTTAATAATTCTTTAGTATTAACATTAAAAAGAACACTATCTTGAGCTTGTTTACTATCAATTATCTGGATAATAAGATATCTATTTGTCTTTCTTACAACTAATCTTGGAGATCTACCCTTAAGTAAGATCATTCTTTTTGTATAATTTGTTTTACATTCTCGTCTTCTTCTCATATCTAATTTTTTTTGTTTTTTTACCATTTTGAATATTACTCCTTACCCTCCGCAGTTTTTTCTACTTTCTTAACAACTTTCTTTTTAGTATTTTTAATTTTATATTCGGAAACACTTTGCCTATCAAAATCTACCTTTTCATTAGATTTTAAATGTTCCTTAAGATTTGCTTTACTCTTAAACGCTCTCATTCTTATTTTTTTTCTTAATTCTTTATATAAATCTCTCTCAATAACTCCCCTATCGGTTAATTGTTTTATATAATTTCTTAATTTTCTTGTAATTTTAACATAAATTTGTTTTCTTTTGTTTACAGTTTTTTTAATTTTTCCAGGCCCTCTTCTAGTTTTTCTTCTTTTAACCTTTGTTCTTCCTTTTACAGGTTTAATACTGATTATTCCATCATCTTTCAAACTAATTATGTCTTGTTTTGTAATAGCTTCCTTAATTTCACTTAAACCTTCAGGATTAAAAATAATCCTATTCTTTCCAACACCCAATGCCTTAGATGCTAATACTTTCTTTTTACTTAGATTCATCTTTCTTTGCCTCCGCAGGTTTATTATTAGTATCTTTAACCTTAGATTCATTACTTTCAGAATCTTTTTCAGATTTTTTAACTGATTTATTAGAATCAGCATTTGTCATGCTTTCTGAATTATTTTTTAATTCAGAACTCCCTTTACCTTCAACTTTATCCTCTACACTTTCTTTTCCTTTCTTTTCTTCAGCTTTTTCCTTTTTCTCTTGTTCTTTTTTAGCTTTAGCATCTCTTGATTTTTTATTTTTCATTTTCTTAACACTTGTTTCTTTTTTATCTTTTAATTTCTTTTCAAGTTTTCCTAAAAATGTTTTTGGATTTAAATTATATAATCTTATTTTTTCTTTTAATGCAAATTCTGCAATTTCTTTTTTCTTCTTAGCCCCTAATTTAGCAACTACTCCAATTTCATCTTTCTTTAAATTTTTAATCTCTTCAATATTTTTAACATTTACAAGAGCCTTATCATCTACTAAATGCCTTTTAGCAACTTCATTTTTAAAACCAACTTTAACTTTTTTAACATGCCCTTTCATATTTAGTCTAATTTTATTATCTAATCCTTTAGCTTTTCTATAAACTTGTTTCTTTTTTCTTCTTACTCCTAATTTTGAGAATTTACTAAAATCAGTTCTTTTAAATTTTGGTTTGTTTGCCATTTTAAATAAACACTCTCCCAGGTTTTTCAGTAATAAAAATACCATCTTGGAATATTCTTCTATCTTTATTTCTAACTTTAGTTCCTTTTTCAATATTAGCTGCAGTTTGCCCAGCTTTTTCAATATCATGAGAATCTAGTTCAATATTTTCCTTATCTACTTTTACATTTACTCCTTCAACAACATTGATTAATCTATCCTTTTTTTCACCTAAGAAATTTTTAACAACAACATGATTATTTGCTTTATCAAAACTCACATTCATTGGGAAGTGAACATTTGCAACTTGCAATTTATATTTAAAACCTTCAGTTAATCCTTTAATCATATTATTAATATGTGCTACATTTGTTCCAATAATCTTTCTATCCCTCTTAGTAGTTCTAGGTGATTTTAATGTGATCTTGTTTCCATCTACACTACCATCTAAAATTGAATTGATTTTTCTAACAATCTCCTTGTCTTCTTTCTTTGCAGTTAATAATGTTCCATCTAAAGTAAATGTTATTCCTTCAGGAATTTCTATGATTTTAGTTATTGATGTTTCTTTTTGCTTTCCCATTAGAACATATATGCAATTAAGCAACCCCCTAATTGTTGTTCTTCTGCTTCTTCATGTTTAAGCAATCCTTTATTTGTAGAAACAACTACAAATCCAAAATTCTTTGCAGGAAGGAATCTTCTAACATAATGATTTATTCTTTTAACTGGAACAGTATATCTTGGTTTTATTGATTTTATTTCATTCAAATCTTTGATTATAATTCTTAAATCTCTTCCCTCAACACTGTAATCTAGATAGCCATGTTCTTTAGCAATATCTAAAATATTTAGCAATAACTTTGAATACTTTTTCACAACTACTTCTGATTTTCCAGCTTTCTTTGCATTCATTATCTGGTTCAATGTATCTGATGTTATATCTTGACTCATTTTATTTAACTCCTATGAATATTTTTTAAATCCAAGTTCCTCCGCAATTTCCCTAAAACAATGCCTACATAAATTTAGACCATAACTATTTATCATAGCACCATATCTTCCACATTTTTCACACTTCTTCTGTGTAATTCCCGTGGTTCTGGTTTTAGGTTTATTATGTTTAATATATTTAGCTTTAATAGCAGGTTTTCTTACAAATTGTTTCAATGCTTTTCTCCAATCACTTGCTGTCATTTAATTTACCTCCACTCCAAAAGTTTTAATTAAATATTCTTTGATTTCTTCTTTTGTAACATCTTGTTTCTTAGGATAACTTCCTCTCTTGATTTTTCTAATTTTAACTCTTTTACCTTTTCTCTTAAACACTAACATTACTTCAAAACCTAAGATTCCAATATCCCTATTATACTCTAACCCTGGAATTTCAATATATTCCGGAACCCCAAAACAAACTTGATTTGTAGTTATTTTTTTATTTGAAATAGTATTATCCACAGCAACCAATATTCTTCTTATTAAATCTTTAATTTTTTCTTTATCTCTTAATGTAATTTTAGCTCCACTTTTCTTTCCAGGACTAATTCCAAATGCAGGGATTCTTCGAGTAGATTTAATAACATAAACCTTTCCACCAGTAATCATTTCAATTAATTTTACTGATTTTTCATGCTTATCTTCTGTTCCACCACAATGAATAATCATTTTTTCTATTTCAATTTCAGTCATAGGATTTGTTTTATTTTCCATTTTCACTTACAACAATATTTTTTGTCCATACATTTACTTTTTCACCCTCATGTCTCATAACTGCAATTCTCTTTCCACCACGCTCAACAATCTCATCTATTTTTTCAACAATTCCTGCATGCTTTCCTTTAATTACTAACGCTGTTTTTCCCTTTTCCATTGGAATTATTTTCATTATTTTTCTTTTCTTTAAATCAAGAAGAACTGAATCTCCACTCTTACCTTTTTCTTCACTAAGAATATTCATTCCTTGCATAAGATTTAATTGAACTTTATTTTTACTCAATATTTTTCTACCTTTAATCTTAAATAATCTTGTTTCAGCATCTTTACCTGAAATTTCTTTAAAAATCATTTTCTTATGTTCTGATAAAAACACCCTATAATTTTTCTTTAAATTCACTAAAGTAAGAACATCAAATAAATTAAGTGGATAATTTGTTTCTTTTACTTTCTTCTGATTAATTAAAATTTGTTTTTCATTTATTAATGTCTTTAATTCTTTTTTAGTTCCAACTAATCCTAAAATTTCCCTCATAGCAACTACTAATGGGATTGATGTTTTCTTATCGTGCTTAACTAAACTAAGATATTTTGTTCCCTTTCTATGAACAGGCCAAAATTTAGGTATATTGCTTCTTTTTAGGTATGCCATTTTATTTTTTATCCCCCCCTATTTTTGAATTTTCAGAATCTTTTGATTCTGAATCTTTAACAGCTTTAGGTAATGGTTTAGCTTTAAACTTTGTCTTGTTTTCTTCAGCTTTTTCTACTACTTTTGATTTTGAACCAGTTGCAATTCCACCTTTACGACTTAATGCATTAACTCTTTTCTTGTCATCTAAATTTAATTCTTGAATTTGAATATTTGAAGGATCAAAATAAACACCAACCTTACTTCCATCTTTCTTAGTCCTATAAATTCCTTCAATTGTCAATTTTAATTTCTTTAAATCTACTGAATCTATTTTTCCAGTTTTCTTTTTAAATTCCCCAACCATAATTCTTACTTTATCTCCTTTCTTAACTGGAATATTTCTTTTATCATGTTTTTTTCTTAATTCTTTACTAAGATTTGAGCTCATGAATTCTCTCCTTATATGTAATGGAGCATTCGCTCTGTATTTTCTTTGCTTTCTTGGAAGTTTGCTTCCAATCCAATATGTACTAAATTTTGATTTCATTTTATAATATAAACTTCGCGATTTTACCTACAAAAGGCCATCTATCATTTACTTCTCTTGCTACAGGTCCTTTAATTTGGGTTCCTTTTGGATTACCTTTTTCATCTTTTAATAAAGCAACTGCATTATCTTCAAAAGCAATTCTTTCTCCAGTATTTCTTCTAAAAGGTTTCTTTTGTCTAATTACCACTGCATCAAAAACTTCGCCCTTAATCTTATAATCTCCCTTTCTAACAGATACTTTTACCCAATCACCTAGTTTAGCATATTGTTGTCTTCCTCTTGTAGTCTTTCCACCTTTTACACTAACTATTTTAACAATTCTTGCCCCACTATTATCACTAGCTAAAACATGACTTCCAATATTCAATGCTCGTGTCATTTTTGCACTTACGCCCTTCATTTTTTAGCCTCCTTACTAGATTTTCCAATTACAATAAAATGAACAATTTTACTAATTGGCCTACATTCTTTAATTTCAATATAATCTCCAACTTCAATTTCATCATGCATACATTCAGGTAATCTTGCATGAAGTTTAGTTTTTCTTTTTGAATATCTTTCATATTTTTTAATATAAATTGTTCTTTCAAATTCAATTACAACTCTCTTAGGAAACTTTCTTATTACAGTTCCCTTAAAGCTTCTTCCTCGAACCGCAGTATGACCATGGTTAGGACAAAATTTATCATTGCATTCAATTTGTTGTTTTTTTGTTTCTTTTGCCATTTTAATTATTCTTAACTAATTTTAATTCAACATGTGTTCTTTTAAACCTACCTCTTCCAAATCTCCTATAAGGTCTTGAAGCAACATTAGAAACACAAAATAATTTGTAAGTCTCATATTCCATTTCATTTACTATTGCATTTGATTTTAAACTATTCAATAACTTAACAAAATGCATTACAGCATTTTGAGGATATCTTCCACTCATTATTCCCTTTCTATGAGGTATTTCTCCCCTCATTGGAACAGCCCGTTTATATTGCCTAACATCTTCCAACATTTTTATGGCAGTATCAATATCTTTCCCCCTTATGAAATTACAAACAGCAATTGAATGTTTTGTTGAAATAGGAAGGCTTTTTCCATTCACTTTAGCTTCAGTTTTTTTAGCAACCTTTGAAATTTCAGATTTTTTTAATTCTGAACCTTTAACATCTTTTGATTTTGGACTAGCCTTCTCAGGTTTTTTATCAATCTTAGTTTCTTTTTCCTTAACATCTTTAGTTTCTTCTCTTACTTCAACTTCTTTTTTCTCAACCTTTTGTTTAGCTTCAGCTACCATATCTTCTTCTCTATGTTTAGTTGCTTCTCGTTTCTTTATTTCTGTTTTTTGTTCTTGATCCATTTTATTTAACTGACATTGATGCACTTCCTCTAGTCGCACCAACACCGGCAGCTCCATGTTTAACTTTAGTTCTAGTAACTGAAAATTCACCTAATCTATGGCCCAACATCTCTCCAATTATTTCAATAGGATGATATTTTTGCCCATTATAAACTTGTATTTTTAATCCAATCATTCTTGGAACAATTACTAAATGTCTTAGGTGAGTTTTTATCAACTTATTTTTTTGAACTTTCTTGTTACATCTAATTATAAAATTTTGTAATTCATCATCTTGTCTAAGTACTGTTCTTTTCTCATTAGATTTCAAAAGTTTAGCAAACTCTCTATTTTCCATTTCTTTTAATTCATCAACAGATTTACCTCTATATTTGAATTCTTTCTTCTTCATTTGTAAGTTATTTGTTTCTTCTGCCATGTTATTTATCTTTTCTTCCCAGTTCTTTTAGGACTAAGATGTCCTACTTTTCTTCCAGGAGGTGAATTTCTTTTTGCAATTTTACTCTTAATTCTCTTTCCTCTTCCACCACCAAATGGATGGTCTAAAGCATTAACTTTTACTGCCGAGGTTCTATGCCATTTTCTTCCTTGAGATTTCATCATATGATGTTTTTTACCTGCCTTAACAACTGGTTTAATCAATCTACCTTCTCCTGCTGCAACACCAATTGTTGCCCTACAGTTTTCATTGAATTTTAATTTTCTTCTTCTAATTAGTACTTCAACACCCTTCTCATCTTTTGTAAGTACTGAAGCTGAACTTCCCGCACTTCTTAATACTTTCCCACCTTTTCCAGGGGCAGACTCAATATTAAAAACTTTAGTTCCTTGAGGAATATCTTTTAATTTTAATATGTTCCCAGGATTTATTCCTTCACCAATACTAATTTCTTGTCCTTCATAAATACCATCTGTTGCAGGAACTATAAAATTTTCATCATTTATTACAACTTTTATTAGCGGAGCAGTATGTCCTGCAGAATTGAATAATTTAACAATTTTTGCCTTTCCAACACTATTTAATTTTGGATAAGTAATTTTATACCTGTAAGCTTTTCCTCTAACTCTAAATGTTAAACTTCCTTTTCCTCTAGCTTGTTGTGTAATTCTTTTTCCCATTTTATGCAGTTACCCCTAATCTACTATTTAAAAATTCCATTCTTTCTTGATACCCTTTTGTTTTTTCTCTGAATATTCTTGTATGCCCAAAAGGTTTTAGTTTAACCCTTTCACCTTCAATATCTGCTTCACTAATATGAAAATCCCATTCCCTGATATGGTCCCTTCTATTTCCATCCATTTTTTCTATAAATCCAAATCTACCATCACAAGTATTATCATAACGAATTACTTTTCTCTCACCTTCATAAGGTGTAACTATGATTACTTGCTCTATTTGGTTAGGATTTCTTGGAGTCATCTTAAATCATACCTAATTTAGTTGCAACATCTATTGCAGGATTTTTTTTATTTAAATGAAGATATGCAAATTTCTTATTACTTCTTATTAATGTATTTATTGAATCAACTTTAACACCAAATAATTCTTCAAAATCTTTTTTAATTTCTATTTTTGATTTTCTTCTATCTACCTCTATAACTAATTCATTATTTAATTCAATTAATCTTACAGCTTTTTCAGTTGTTACAAGTTTCATTTTCTTCCCCCTAAAACTTTATCTAATTCTGAAATTGCATTCTCACTAAATAATGTAACTCTAGCACCATTATCTGCTAAATCCCTAACAGTAAGTTCATTTACTTTTACAACTTCAATTCCTTTAATTTTCTTTTTTTCATCTTTCCCAATAACAAATAATAATCCTGCATTTTTCTTATTTTTTCTTCCTCTCATTTTTCCTTTTCCAGATCTAATCGTTTTCTTTTGGATAGAAACAGAGTATAATTCTCCTAAAATCTTTTCTAAAGATTTTAAAAATTCTTTTGTTTTTAATTCAAATATTTTTTCTTCAACAATTAAAGGGAGTTTATTATCTAATTTTTTAGTTTCTAATGAAAGATATTTCTTTTTTAATTCTTCAATGGAACTTGAATAACTTAGGGCAGATAATAACGCCTTTTTTAATTCCTTTTTATTTATTTTATTAAGCAAAACACTTCCTTTTGGAGGATGAGCTCTTCTTCCACCTCTAGCAGAAGGAATAAGCGCACCAACCCAATTAAATTGAGTTCCTCTTCTAGACATTATTTTTCTTGGTAATCTTGATAACCCTTTCCCTCTATCTGATTTCCAAACATGCCTTCTTTTACTCAATGCACCTGAAGCAGATTTATCCATTCCAGCTCGATACTTTGGGGATGAAGGGTGTTTTATTTTTTCAGCTTCAATAACCTTAAAGATAATATCTTCTCTTATTGGTTCTTCAAATAAGTTTGTTTCAATTTCTTTTGCTTTCTTTCCATTTATGTCTAATATTTGAGTTTTCATCTTATTTCAATAAATTCATAATTTTTTTTAAGTTGATTTTTAGATTCCCTATAAGGTGCCGTGATTAATAATTGTCTTTTGCTAGGCCCCTGTACACTTCCTGTTAAAATAATATAATCTGATTTAATTTCCCCATATTTCTTAAATCCTTGTTTTTGGTTAATATCTTTATCTTTAATATTTTCAGATAATAAAATCACCTTGTTAAGGCTAACTCTATTAAAATATCCCATTTGTCCGGCCATTGGTTGAGTAAATTCAACTCTTGCAGGGTGCCAAGGTCCACCACTTCCAGGCCCTCTAACACCTTTTTCTGACTTATGAGATCTTAATCTTAAACCAAATCGCTTTGCAGGTCCCTGATTACCTTTTCCAGTAGTAATTCCTCTAACATCCACTAATCCCTTATTAAAAACATCTTTAATTGAAATTTCTTTTGAAATATTATTCTTAACAAATTCTAATTGTTCTGCCTTACTTCCAGACAAACCAATTTCAGAAATATCAGGTCTTTTTTTAATATTAGTTTTCTTAACTTGAGAATACATAATTAATCTAATCTTATCATAATCATCTTCTTTAAAATCTTCAAATTTTCGATTTACAACATCCTTAGAGGTTGTACCTTTTTCATTTGGTAATTTTAATTTTCTCTTTAATTCTTTATCTAAATTTTGATTTAAAACTTCTCCTATTAATTTATTTTCTTTATAGAATCTAACAGAAAGAATCTTCATTGAAGGACATTCAAGAATTGTAACTGGAATTGTGACTCTTTTTCCTTTTGTTAAAGAATGAGCTCCATTATCTTTAACATAAGCAGATTTCATTCCAACTTTATAACAAATAAACCCTAATAAGTTTGTTTCATCTTTTGAAAGTGAGCTCCAACTAGCTCTTGGAAGGCTTTTCTTTGCCCTTACTCTTGGATAAAATTGAAGGCTTCCTGCCCTCGGTGTACTTCGTTTTGGCATTGTTCATATAAACCCATAGTTTTGATAGAAATAACTCTGAATTTGAGCCTGTCAGTTAAAACCAACTGCTATCAAAAACTACTCAAATATATCTATAAGATACACTTGTATTACAATAACTCAAGAAATAATCCCTATTTAAAGCTTTCTTCTTCAAGGAGCTGTCCGAAAAGACTCAATTTAACTTAAAACTACTCGAATTTATATTTCTTCTCCCTCATAAATAGGGGGAGAAAAATTAAATTCTCGGAGAGGCAATAAAAAATTTATAGAACTTCGGACAAAACTTCCTTCAAAAATCAAGCCAAAAACTCAATTTCTTTACTAGATTCTTCCTTATCTACATTAAGTCTTCTAACAATCTTTCCCTTTCTCTTAGCCATTTCTCTGATTACAGCAAAATTTCCCTTATTTTCTCCAAGTTCCTCATCACTAGGCATTACTATTTCATCAATAAAAAAATCATGAGCAATTTCAACATTCTTAAATCCTTTAGCTTCTTCATCAAATACAAATCTTTTAATCAATTCTTCATCACTTGTTTTTAATTTACAAAAATCAATTTTTAATTTTTTCCCTTCTTTTTTCTGACTACTAGCACCTTTCATAGATTTAGGAGATTTAGGTTTAATTTTTAAATCATATTTTTCACTCTTAAAACTCAATCCAATAAATGCTTTTGGAACTTTTTCAGATAATTCAATAATTTCATTTCCACTCATTTCAGTTTCAATCATATATTTTCTTGCACCCATAGCCATCTTTTTTTCTTTATATTCAAATCCTTCTAAATCTAATGCTGCAATTAATGCACCTGTAACCAATACTTTTTCATCACCTAATTTTTCTGCAACAGAAATAACTAAATCCTTTGCATACTCTGCTCCAGAAGCTAATGTAAAATTACCCTTTGAATTTTTAACTCGAATTAAAGCCCTATTTTCAAATTCTCCCTTACTAAATTTTTGAAACTGCATATGAGCAATTTTATCTTCCTTATTTCCATCAAATATTTTTTTTATAAAACAATCCATAACATAAATTCACTTTCTTTATTTATAAAACTTATGCCTCAAAGAGTAGGTTTATAAATAATTATAACAATATATGAGTATGTTAGGGAAGGATAATTTTAAAGGAGGTATAGTATTAACACTTTTAATAGTTTTATTTGGGTTAGCAGTATTAGTTATTAAACCCATTGTATTTTCAGTACTATATGGAATTTTATTAGGATATATCTTTTATCCAGTTTATAAATTATTTTTAAAGAAAATAAAAAATGAAACAACTTCTGCAATATTAGTTTGTTTAGCTTTATTTTTTGTAATAGTAGCAGTGACTATTCTAATCTTAAACATCTTATTAAGACAAATAATAGACCTCTATCTTTTACTTCAACAAATTGATATAGTTAATATAGCAAAAGATTCTCTTCCTGAATTCTTAGCCTCGTCTGAGTTATCTGCAACAATTTTATCTTCATTAAACACAGGATTTTCAAATTTTATGGCAAACACCATTACAGGGTTTGGAGACTTTTTATTAAATCTCCCAATTATTGCACTTCATCTTTTTGTAGTATTATTTGTATTTTTCTTTACCTTAAGGGATGGAGAAAAAGCTTTGGAATACCTTAGAGATCTATTACCAATAAAAAAAGAAACTCAAGCAAGATTCTTTAAACAATTTAAAGATATTACAAATTCAGTTTTAATAGGACAAATAGTTATAGGAATTATCCAAGGTTTAATTGCAGGAATAGGATTTTATATTTTTGGAGTTGAAAATATAATTATTTTAACAATTATTTCTATGGTTGCATCAGTAATTCCAATTGTAGGTCCTTGGCTAGTCTGGATACCTGTAGACATTTATTTATTCTCTATAGGTCAAAAAAATGATGCAATAGGATTATTAATTTATGGAGCAATAATTGTAAATTGGATTGATAATCTGATTCGTCCATGGTTAGTTTCAAGAAAAGCTAAAATAAATTCAGCAATAGTTATTGTAGGAATGATTGGAGGATTACTTTCTTTTGGAATGATTGGAATAATCATAGGACCATTAGTTTTAGCTTATGTAATTCTTGTTTTTGAAATTTATAAAAAGAAAACTCTTGACGAAACAATAATTTTCAAAGAAGAGAAATAAAGATGAAATTAAGAATAAAAAAATTAAAATTCTTAACAGGTAAGCCTGTTTGTATGATTCATGAAAACACTGCTAAAAAAATGAGTTGGAATGTTAGCGGGAGAGTTTTAATAAAAACAAAACAAGGAAAAAGTTTAGTTTCAATTGTAGACACTGTCTCTAGAATAATTAAACCAAATCAAATTGCAGTATCAGAGACAATTATAAATAAATTAAATCTAAAAGCAAATCAAACTGTAGAAGTAGAGCTTGCAGAAATTCCAAGAAGCATAGAATTAATCAAAAAGAAATTAGAGGGTAAAAAATTAACTCCAAAAGAAATTAAAGAGATTATAACAAATATAGCAAATAATTCTCTTAGTGAGGTAGAAACTGCTTTTTTTGTTTCAGCAGTTCATGATGAAGGAATGAATCTTAATGAAACCAAGGCTTTAACTCAGGCAATGGTAGATACAGGGGAGACATTAAAATTAGCAGGAAAGGTTGTAGATAAACATAGTATAGGGGGAGTTGCAGGAAATAGGACTACTCCAATAATTGTAGCAATATGTGCTACAGCAGGATTAATCATCCCTAAAACATCTTCAAGAGCTATAACAAGCGCTTCAGGAACTGCAGATACTATGGAATGCATTACTCCAGTAGACTTTTCAATTAAAGAAATAAAATCTATAATCAAAAAAACAAATGCTTGTCTTGTGTGGGGAGGAGCATTAGGATTAGCACCAGTAGACGATAAAATAATAAAAATAGAACGAGTGGTAAACATAGATTCCACAGCACAATTATTAGCTAGCATACTTTCTAAAAAAATTTCAGTGGGAAGTAAATATATTTTAATTGACATTCCTTATGGAAAATCTGCAAAAGTTAGTAAGAAAGAAGCAAAAGAACTTAAAAGAAGATTTTTACAACTTTCAAAAAAGTTTAAATTAAAATTAGATGTAATCTTAACAGATGGTTCTGAACCAATTGGAGATGGAATTGGCCCGGCTTTAGAAATGAAGGATATCTTAAAAGTTTTAGGAAATGTAAATCCTCCACTTGATTTAAGGGAAAAATCAATATTATTAGCAGGAAGATTATTAGAACTCGCAGGAAAAACAAAAAAAGGAAATGGAAAAAAATTAGCTACTGAAATATTAACTTCAGGAAAAGCATATAAAAAATTTGAACAAATAGTAAAAAATCAAAAAGGAAGTATTAAAAAATTATATAAATTAAAACCAAAATATTCTTATTCAGTAAAAGCAGAAACTAAATCTAAAATAAAGCATATAGATAATAAGTTAATTAATAGATTAGCAAGACATGCAGGTTGTCCAGAAGATAAGGCTTCAGGAATATTTATTCATAAAAAGAAAAATCAAACAATTCAAAAAAATGATAAAATTTTAACTATTTATACAACTTCAAAAGAAAAATTAAATTATGCTAAAGAATTTTATAAAAAAAATAGAAAAAAACTTATAGAATACGGTTAATTCCTCAAAAATAAATTATTTAATCAATTAATATAAAAGATGATGAATTTCTTTTAAATGTCTTAAATGTTCCTTCTTCATTTCTTTCACACTTGTTTTATCTCTTTTTATTTTCTTCATTAACTCAAAAAACTTTTCACCACCCATTACTTGAGGGATGATTACATAATCTGCTCCTTCCTTGTATAATTTTAATGCCTCACTTATTCTAGTGGTAATTACAAAAATAGGAACTTTTGAATTTAGGTTTCTAGTTTTCTTTATCAAAAGAAGATTATCTTCAAAATCAGGAATAGTGCTTATTACCATTTCAGCATTCTTTAAATTCGCTTTTGATAAAACTTCTGGATTTGCAAAGTCACCATAGATACAAGGAATTTTTTTATTTATAAGAGATTTAATTATTTCAGGATTATAATCAATAACTAATAAATCCTCTTTATTATTTTTTAATTCTTTTATTAAAAGACTTCCAGCCCGATGGCATCCAAATAAAATAGTTCTCTTGCCATCCTTTACAGAATATTCTAAGTTTTCTTTATCTGATTTAAATTTATTAAATAAAATCAATGGCAAATCCATATACTTTTCAATTTTTCGTTCATAAATTATAAAATAAGTTGTAAGAGACATAGTTATTATAGTCAATAAAACCAAAGCACTAAACAAATCCTGACTAATGTGCCCCAAACCTAATCCCAAAGTTACAATTATTAATGAAAACTCACTTGTTTGCGCAAGAGCATTTCCAGTTAAAAAGGAAGTCTTTCTTTTATATCCAAATATTCTCACAGAAAACATAATAATCCAAGGTTTAATTACAATAACTAAAACTAAAAGAATTAGCATTAAGATTAATAATTGCTTAGGAATAGGCGCTAATTGTAAACCTAATGCAACAAAGAAAATTACTGCAAAAAAATCTCTCAAAGGACGTATTTTTCCCTCTATTTCAACTTTATAGTTAGAATTAGCTAATGCAACTCCTGCAAAAAACGCACCAATTATTAGAGATAATCCTGCAATAAATGAACCTATCACAAATGTAAATAAAAATGAAATAGAAACTAGAATTAACAATTCATGATTTTTAGCAGCAATATTAAAAATAGGATTCATCACTTTTGCTAAGATAATTGCAATAATTCCAAAGATAAATGCCTTTAACAAAACAATTAAAATACTATTGAGGGTTAAATCACTTGCAAGAACAGACAAAGCAATTATAGCAATAATATCTTGAACAAGCAAAATACCAATAACAATTCTTCCATGTAAGCTATTTAACTCCCTTTTATCTGCCAACAATTTCATAACAATCATAGTACTACTAAATGCCACAACTAGCCCAATATAGATAGGAGCTTTTCCAATAAATCCAAACCAAGTAGAAATAAAAAATGCAATAGCAAATAGAATTGCTATTTGGAAAACGCCTCCAATTGAAGCAACCTTTCCAACCTCTCTTAATTTTTTGAATTTAATTTCTAAACCTGCTGTAAAAATTAAAAATGCAACACCTATTTCAGATAATGATTTAACTAAATGAGGATCTTGAATTAACCCTAGTGCAAGAGGCCCTAACAAAATACCTGTAATGATATAAGCTGGAATAAGTGGCTGCCTTACTAATCTTATTAAAAAAGCAAGAATAGCCGCAATTATAATCATAATCCCTATTTCAAAGAATATAGTTAACTCTGATGGGACTAACGATATTAAATTTTGACAGACACTTAAATCCATTTTAACAACCTCTTTACACCATAACTATAGGAATTCTACTTAAAAACATTTCTAAGAAATATTCTTTTAAAAAATAAATCAAATCATGAAATTTTATTAATTTGCCAAAACAAATAGGATTATTATCACAATAATCGTAATCAAATACCAAACTCTTAATTTTTCTAATAATTTTTTTATCTTTTTATCATTTGGAACTTTGATGATGCCAAGAGTAATAAATGGCTCCTTAAAAATTTCAAAAATCTGAAAATCTATAAAATATTTTAGACTTATATTATTATTTTCAATTTCATTTAATTTACTCCAAAGTGCAAAACGAATAAGACCTCCATATGTAAGCCATATAAACATTAAAATTACAAAAATAATTGCAAAAATAAAATCATCCATATTTGTAATAATCGCCATAACACCAGGGAATAATTAAGGTATATAAGGTTTGGGATATCTAAGAAATATTCTTTTCAATCTCATATGATTTTTTAAACTATTTCATCTAATCTAATTTATGGAAATACCAAAAGACCACATATCTCAGCTTTCAGAATACATGGAAAAAAACTTAATGAAGGGTTATCCAGTGGATTCCTTAAAGTTTTCATTAATGAGTCAAGGATATTCAAGAATTTCTGTAGATAGGGCTGCAGAAAAAGCAAACAAAAGAATTGCAGAACAAATGCCTAAAATGAAAGAAAAACCTCAAATAATCCGAAGAGTAATAACAGACAATGAACCGATTCAAATCACACAAGAAACCCCTCAAGAAAAACAAGGATTTTTTAAAAAAATTTTTAAGAGATAAACCAAGATTTTTTAAACCTATATTTGGTCTCCATACTATGAAAAATAAGAATGTAGGCTATTTAATCATAGGAATCTCAATAATAATTGTATTTATCATTTTGTTATTCAATAATGGGCTCAAAGAGATAGTTGATCAAACTTGTAGTCATGGTTCTTCATGCACTATGTATGATACTATTGCAATTCAAACCTGGTTAAGTCTATCAACTGCAGCCTTAGTTTTCATTATAGGATTATTTTTAGTTTTTACAAAAGAACCCGAGAGAATAATCATTCAAAAAGTAAAAGAAAAAAAGAAAAAATTGAATCTAAAGGGATTGGATAATGATGAAAAAAAAGTTATAAAAATATTGCAAAAAGAAAACAATGCAATTTTCCAAAAAACATTAATGGAGCAAATGGAAATCGGTAAAGTAAAAATAACAAGGTTATTGGATAAACTTGAAGCAAAACAATTAATTGAAAGAAAGCGAAGAGGGATGAATAATATTGTCGTTTTAAATAATTGATAGTATTGAAACTAGTTTCACCTAAGCGATTATAAATAACATTTTTCTTAAAAAGTTATGAAAAAAATATTTTACTTAACAGATATGCACTGTAATTCTTGTGCAGAAAAAATTGAAAAGGCACTTAAGGAGAGGGTAGATAATGTTTCCGTAAGTTTTATTAAAGAAACAGCAGAAATTGAATTTGATCCTGAAAAGATTTCTATTAATGAAATAAAAGAAATAATTCAAGAACAAGGATATGGTATGAAGGAAGATTCTGTTCATCAAGATACTAACAATTCAGAAAATCACCTCCCTCAATCAACTAAGAACAATTCAAATAACATAGCCTGGATTGTAACAATTCTAAGTTTTGTTATTATATTATATTTAGTTTATCAATCGATAGGAGGTTTAAATTTTATTGAAAATATGGATGTTAGAATACCTGAACTTGGAGAACAAGCCTCATTATTGTTATTATTTTTAGCAGGAATTTTAACAGGATTTCATTGCGTTTCAATGTGTGGGGCATTTGTACTTTCTTATACAACAAAAAACGCAATTAAAGGAAACAAAGGTTACAAACAACATTTAGTTTATGGAGGGGCAAAAGTTCTTTCTTATGCAATAATTGGAGGAATATTTGGTTTAATTGGAGGGATATTTGCTTTCAGTATTCAATTAAGAGGAATGATTGCAATTTTTGCAGGATTATTTATGATATTTTACGCACTAAGTATGATGGGAATTAAGTTTTTCAGAAGGTTTCAATTCAATCCAAAATTTTTAACAAAACTAACTCACAATGCCCATAAAAATACAAAAGGAGTTTACAAATTACCCTTTATCACAGGAATTTTATCAGGCTTATTTATCGCATGCGGGCCTTTACAAGCAATGTATTTGTATGCAATGGGAACTGGAAGTTTTTTTACAGGAGTATTAAGTCTTACTGCATTTGGTCTTGGAACATTACCTGTAATGATTATATTTGGAACAATGGCAACAGCAATAAGTAAAAAAGCAACAAAAAGAATTTTAAAAGTTTCAGCAATTATTGTCTTAGTCCTTGGTTTAATTATGTTAAATAGGGGATTAGTAGTAATGGGAAGCCCATATAGTTTAGAATCAATAAAAGATACAATCACTGGAACTACAGAATCTGCTACAGGAAATATAATTATAAAAAATGGTTATCAAGAAATTAATATGGAGGTAGATAAGTATGGGTGGACTCCAGATTCTTTTGTTTTACAAAAAGATATACCTGTTAAATGGAATATTAATGTTAAAGAATTAACAGGATGTAATAATGAGATTATTGTCAATGATTATAATTTAGATATAAAATTAGAAAAAGGATTAAACACAGTAGAATTTACTCCAGATAAAACTGGGACAGTAAGATGGAGTTGTTGGATGGGAATGATTCCTGGAACATTTATAGTAACTGAAGAGGGAGATGCAACTCAAGCTCAATTATTATCTGCAAAACCAGAAGCTTCAGGAGGTTGTGGTGGAAGTTGCGGAAGCGATAGTTGTGGGGCAGTTAGTGGTGGCGGATGTGGGTGTGGAGGATAAATCTATTTTTCATAACAAAGAAAACCGAAACATATAAATATGAATTAAAATTCATATGTTTAATAAATTAAGCTTTCTTTTAAAAAGAAACTTCAGAAAGAAAAAATAAAATGAAAAAACAAATAAATGAATTGATTGAATATCCTGAACACGGGGTTTTGAGTAAGGTTATTAGCAAAAATGACAAATTAAATATAACCTTATTTTGCATGGCGGCAGGAACAGATATTTCTGAACATACTTCTACTAAACAAGGGTTTGTTTATGTTGTAGAAGGAAAAGGAACTTTTAATCTCCAAGGAGAAGATATCGAGATGATTCCAGGAGTTTTTATTTATATGAATGAAAATGCAGTCCATTCATTAAAAGCAGAAGAAAATACAACCTTTATATTAAATTTGGCAAATTAAAAATTTAAATCATAGGAGGATAAAATGAAAAAAGCTAAAATAGAAATTCAAGGAATGACTTGTGTTAATTGTGCAAAACATGTTGAAAAAGATCTTGCTAATGTGCAAGGTGTAAAAAACATAAATGTTAATTCTGTAATGAATAATGCAACTCTTGAAGCAGAAGATAATGTTACAGAAGAACAATTAAAGGGCGCAGTTAAAACAGCAGGTTATGAACCTGTTTCAGTAGAGTTTGAAGCAGGGGGCTCTGCCCCTTCTACAACTTCTAAAAAACCCCAAATTAAAAAGAAACATACTATCTCTGATTCTCAAAAATGGTTTACTAAATTAGTTGGAACATGGATCTTTACAATTATAATTATGTTTTTAATGTATTTTCCAAAAATAACAAACATAGAATTAATGCCTATGAAATTTATGACCCCTATGATGTTAATACTCTCATTCCCCATAGTTTTTTATTTTGGATTTAGTACAATCAAAAAAGGATTTAGAGGTTTTTTAAAATTTTATTTTAGTATGGATTCCCTTATTGCATTAGGAACTGTTATTGCATTTTTAACAGGATTTCTAAGTTTTTTTATAGAAGTTACAGATTATTCAGGAGTTAGTGGGATGATTATGACTATTTTCATAACAGGAAAATATATTGAAGATAAGGCAAAAGGAAGAGCAACAAGAGAAATAAAAAAATTACTTGAATTGGGAGCCAAGAAAGCAAGAGTTTTAAGGGATAATAAGGAAATTGAAATTGAAATTTCAGAAGTTAAATTGGGCGATATTATAATAATTAAACCCGGTGAAAAAATTCCTACAGATGGGGAAGTTATTGAAGGAGAAAGTTCTGTGGATGAAAGCATGGTCACAGGAGAAAGTTTACCGATTGAAAAAACAATAAAAAGCAAAGTTATTGGGGCTACAATTAATCAAGATGGAATTTTACACATTAAGGCAACGAAGATAGGGAAAGATACTTTTTTAGCAAATATAATTAAATTAGTTGAAGAAGCTCAAGGAACAAAAGTGCCAATACAAAAAATAGCAGATAAAGTCACAAATGTTTTTGTTCCTATTATCCTCACATTAGCACTAATAACTACATTAACCTGGTTTTTTATTTCTAATGATTTAGGAAGAAGTATAGGTGTAGGTATTTCAGTTTTAGTTATTGCATGTCCTTGCTCATTAGGTTTAGCAGTTCCAATCTCATTAACAGTAGGGGCGGGAATGGGCGCCAAGAGGGGAATTTTGATTAGAAAAGGAGAAGCCATTCAAACCATGAAAGAAATAAAAACAATTGTTTTTGACAAAACAGGAACAATAACAAAAGGTAAACCTGAAGTTACAGATATTTATCCAAAATCAAACCAGAAATTAATTTTAGAAATCGCAGGAAGTTTAGAAAAATTAAGTGAACATCCAATTGCAAGAGCAATAACAAAAAAAGCAAATTTAACAAAATATAAAAAAGTAGAAAAATTCAAAATAATTCGTGGAAAAGGGATTGAAGGTATGATTGGAAAAAAGAAATACCTCATAGGCCATGAAGGATTGCTAAAAGACAAAGGAATTTCAATTAGTAAATTAAAGGAGAAAATCACTGAATTTCAAGATAAAGGGCAAACAACAATGATTGTAGCTGAAGGAAAAAAAATATTAGGAATCATCGGAGTTTCAGATGCAATAAAAAAAGATTCTGTTTTAGCTATAAGTAAATTAAATCATCAAGGTTATAAAACAATAATGTTAACAGGAGATAATGAAAAAACAGCTCAAGCAATTGCAAAACAAGTAGGAATCAAAGAAGTAATCTCAAGAGTACTTCCAGGAGATAAATCTAAAAAAATTAAACAACTTCAAAGAATAGGGATGGTAGCATTTGTTGGAGATGGGATAAATGATGCCCCGGCATTAAAACAAGCCAACGTAGGTATTGCAATTGGAACAGGAACAGATATAGCAATTGAGGCAGGGGATATTGTGTTAGCAAAAGGTTCTTTAACCGGCGTTGTTCAAGCAATCAACCTCTCCAAAAAAACCTTTGGAAAGATAAAACAAAATCTATTCTGGGCATTTTTTTATAATGTTATTGCTATTCCCCTAGCAATAGCAGGAATATTAAATCCTGTAATAGCAGAAATAGCAATGGCATCTTCTTCAATAACTGTTATTACAAATGCTAATTTAATGAGAAGTTCAAAAATATAACTAGGGAATATCTCTATAATCGGATATTTGCAATATAGCAAACCTCAACAATTCTTAAAAACACTATTTATCTCCCGTTATCATGATTTCAATAGTAATAACTGCTTTCAATGAACCCAAAACAATTGGGAAATGCATAGAATCAATAATCAATCAAAACATAACTGAAGATTATGAATTATATATTTCTGCACCAGATAAAGAAACTCAAGATATAACAAAAAAATATATCCAACAAAACACAAACAAAAACATTCAACTCTTCCAAGATCCTGGAAAAGGTAAAAGTTACGCCCTAAACCTCCTCCTCCCAAAATTAAAAGGAGAAATAATAATACTCACAGACGGAGACGTCTACCTCTCAAATGATTCAATAAATAATATTCTTTATGAATTCAAATCAAACAAAAATATTGGCTGTGTCACAGGAAGACCCACTCCTCAAGAAGACAAAACAACTAAGTTTGGTTTTTGGGCTAATTTCTTGTTTGATTCAGCTCACAGATTAAGAAAAAAATTAAAACAGCAAAACCAATTCCTAGAATGTTCCGGTTATTTATGGGCATTCAAAAACAACATAATCAAAAGCTTTCCATTAGATGTTGCAGAAGATACTGTAGTTCCTTTCTTTTTTCATAAAAAAGGATACCAGATAGGATATGCAGAAAATGCCCGAGTTTTTGTTAAAAACACAGATAATATCAAAGATTGGCTTGAACAAAAAACAAGAACAGTTAAAGCTCATGAAAAAATAAAAAGATACACCAAACCCAAAACAAATTCAGAGAACATAAAAAGAGCACCTCAAACAAAAACATTTCTAAATGAAATAAAAGGGATCACCAAAGTATTAACTTATCCCAACTCTCCAAAAGAATTATTTTGGATTTCACAATTAGTAGGATTAAGATTATACATCTGGATCAAAGCCTATACATCATTCCTTTCAGGAACAGAATATCAAGATGCTTGGAAAAGGGTAGAGAGTACGAAATAACAATTCTTCCTCAATAATCCTTAAAAACCCTCAACCTCCTTAGTTAACATGCCAGAGATATCACAATTTGTTGTAGAACAAGCTTATGCAGTATTTAACCAAAAAACAGGAGCAGTTCATGCAACATTTTATTATCCTAGAAATCCTAGAGAAACAAATGATAGATTAGGTGCAGCTCCAAAATGGGGAGTAGAAGTTCTTGAATCATTAATTCATGAAGGAGCAGCTCGAATTGCTACACCAGAACATCCTATTTCGCCTCCAACCGCAGGTTCAATTCCAGTAACCAAAGACGGAAGGATTATTTGTACAAGAAGAGACAATGGTGCGCCGGTTCATAAAATGTTTCAAGCAGGTTATTCTGGATTTGCTAAAACTCCTGACGAACTTTATACAGAAAAAGAAATGCTTACCTTAGGAAGAAGAGAATCAGCAGAAGAATTAGTTTTAATAACAAGAGATAGGAATCCTTATCTTATTACAACAGAATCTACAAGAGAAGAAACTAGAATGTCTGCAAAAAGATTAGGATTAGACCATCTTCCAGAAAGACAAGTTAAAGAAGAATTAATTGATGGAAAAGATACATTAAAAGTATATTATGAGGATGGAGAACACTTATTCACCCTTCCATGTTTTTTCACAATGTTATGGAATATTGATTCAAGTTCAATTGCAATGCAAATGAGAAAACTCGATATTGATTCAGATGAAATCTTACCAATAGATGCTGAAGGAATGTTTACAGAGTCAGGAGATGCATATAAGGTTCACTTTAATAGGGAGTCTTTTATTATTGATCCAGATTATTTGATTTCACGTTTTTTCACTCAAGGAAATTTAGATGATATAGGATATGCCCATCCGATGGAAAATCCACAAGTATTTCAATCTCACATGGATGGAAAAAAGCGGATTGTACATACGCCTCATAATTCTCATTTAGAATATCTTGGTCCTGGCGCAACACCAGTTAATCAACCCTTTTTATGGGCTCCACAAGATACCTTAAGAACTTGTCTTGATGGATTAGAAGTTCAAGAATATCATAAAAGAAAACTTCACTGGGAATTAGAAATAGATAAGGCCTTTGCAGAAAATCCTAAACAAGGAGAGGCATGTGTTATTCCTCCTCAATTCTTAGCCAAAGATTAATTCTTAAAAAATATCAAATAAAATAACCTTAGAAAATTTTCAGGAAAAAATAAAATCTCCACGATTATCTTCACAAAACACTTCTCCAATAGTCTAACATATCTTTCAAAGTCTTCTCCAACTTAATCTCTTGTCTCCAATTAGTTTTGCATTTAAACTTATAATTATCTCCAAAAATAATTGGTTCGTCTGTAGGACGAATCAATTTAGGATCCTCATATAACTCAAAATCAAAATCAACTAATTCTCTTAATTTTAAAATAATATCTCCAATTTCATAAACTTTTTCACCACTAACATTATATGTTTTTCCAATCTCCCCACAATCTAATGCTAAATCAAATGCTCTGATTAAATCTCTAACATCCGTTATTGCTCTCCTTGTTTTTAAATTTCCAACCCTCAATCTTTTATCATTATTAATCCCTTTTTCAATTTCAATTAATCTTTTTGTAAAATCAGCACAAACATCATTTACTTTTCTCGGCCCGGTTGTATTAAAAATTCTAATGGTTATAGGCTTTAAATTAAAATTTTTATAATATTGATATGCAAGCATTTCTTGAGCAACTTTTGAAACTCCATACGGATGTAATGGGTTTAAGGCATGCGATTCTTTAACAGGAACTTCATCAGGATTTACAAAACCATATTCTGCACTACTTCCGGCATTTAAGATTTTACATTCAGGATTAAATTTTTTAACTGCTTCAAAGATATTAGTGGTCCCAATAATATTTGATTCAGCAGTATAATTGGGTTCATCCCAAGAAACAGTAGGATAACTTTGAGCAGCTAAATGAAACACCTTATCAGGCATAAATTCTTGCATTAATCGAAAAACTTTTTCTTTATCTCTAACATCGCACTCTTCAACTCTTGCCCTTGAATCTATTCCATTAATATCTGTAGTAGGGCGATAATATGTAGATAAAACTTCATAACCTTTGTCTAATAAATATTTTGCTAAATGGGGCCCCATAAATCCGCCTCCACCAGTTATCCATGCCTTTACCATTTTCAACTACTCTTCAACCTCCCAAATTTTTAATCCATCAAAATCAAAACTAAAATCAATTGCCCTAACCCCTCTTTCAACAAGTATTTCTCTAACTTTATGTTCTTTATCAGGATGGCAATAGAAAAGTAAATGCCCTCCACCACCTGCCCCCATTAATCTCCCGCCAATAGCACCATTTAACAAGGCTTCTTCAATTAATGCATCAATATAAGTATTTGTTATCAAAGGATTAAATTTCTTCTTTTTTTCCCAACCTTCAAAAACTAACTCTGCAAATTTTTTAAGATTTCCTCTCCTTAAATTAAATTCCATCTCATGAGCAGTATTTTTTATTTCATGAAGTTTTTTAATCTTTATTTCATCTTCAAAAAATTTATTTTCAACTTCTTGTTTGTGTATTTGTCCAGAAGATTTAATTCTTCTTCCAGATGAAACAATCAAAAGATTTTTTTCAAATTCAAATAAATCATCTTTGTTTATACTTATTGAATTTACTCTCACGTTTTCTCCACTATTGAATTCATAAAGATTTATTCCTCCAAATGCAGCAGCATATTGATCTTGCCTTCCACCAATATTATCTAATCTGTCTCTTTCAATTCTAAATGCATTTTCAGCTATTTCATGTCTTGTTAGCCTATCCTTTTTTCTTAAATGATTAAAGACACCAATAACAGCTACAGATAGAGAAGCACTTGCACCCAATCCTGAATGGGGGGGAACTTCACTTCTAACATATAAATCAAAACCATAACTAGGTTCCATTTCTTGAATTACTGCTTTAATTAAACTAAGACTATCTCCATCATTAACCTTAATTTCATCAAGGTTTTCAAAACTATCTGTGTAAGTTTCAAACCCTCCATGAATATTGATAATATCTGATTTTACTCTTATTTTTTTATCATCTCTTAATTTTAATGAGGAATAAACATACCGATTAATCGTGGCATTTATACAAACACCTCCGTGATTTTTATCATATGGAGAAATATCTGTTCCACCGCCCCCAAAAGTAATTCTCACCGGAGCCCTACTTCTGATTATTTTTTGATATCCAGTGATACTAGGCATTATCAAACCCTGCTTTACATCTTTTTTAAATTCTCTCCAATCACCTTCATCAGCAATATCTAGCATATATCCTTTATGTAAAAATCCTTTCATATTTTTAATAATTTTTGGAAAAATTTCATTTTCTAATGAAATTTTTTGTGCCGGAGGAATAAGACCTAAAACTTCCTTACTCATTACATAAAAGCCACCATTAACTAAAACTTTATTAGAAGTTAGTAAGTGATTTTCATGTTCTTTCGTATCTCTTTTATGGATATCTTTAATTAAAGTTTTATCTAATTCAATAAGCTCCTGAGTTTTGGGGTGATTAGCATCACAAACTACCATAGTAAAAGGAGACTCATGACTTTCATGAAATTTTAAAAGATCTTTAATTTCTGCATCTAAAAATGTATCTCCATTCATAGCAATAAAATCTCCTTTAATCAAATTCTCTGCATTCTTTATTGCACCTGCAGTACCTAATAAATTTTCTTCTTCATGAGAGTAAGTAATGTTAACTCCAAATCTTTTACCATCTCCAAAATACTCTTCAACCATATGCCCTAAATGGCCCACACAAAGGATAATCTCCTTAATCCCATGTTTCTTTAAACTCTCAATTTTAAACTCTAAGAAGGGTTTTCCATTAATTTCTACCATGGGTTTTGGAACCTGTTCAGTTAAGGGCCTTAATCTTGTCCCTAATCCTCCGACAAGTATAACTGCTTGATAATTTACCATTTTTTTATAATCTTTAACCCGTTTTTTACATTATAAACATTATGAGGTTCTAATAAATAGTTTAAAACAACTCATAAATAGGTTTAGAATTCCCACTCAGAATATAATCTGCTGCCTCAGTTAAATCTTTTAATTTAAAACAATCTAAATCTTGGACATATTCAGATTCTAAAAGTATTTTTCCACAATCACTTGCTTTACCCATTTGCAAATCACTTATTTTATCACCAATCAACCAAGAGTTTAACTCATCTAAATCTAATTCTTTAATAGCTTGATTAAGCATGCCAGGTTTTGGTTTTCTACAATCACAATTTTCACTAGATGCATGTAAACAAGAATAGACTTTTTCAATTTTTATTCCTTTTTCAGAAAATCTTTCCAACATCCATTCATTAACTTTTTGATAATCTTCTGAACTAAAATACCCTTTATCAATCCTACCTCCCTGATTGGTCACTATGGTTAATAGATATCCTGCATCTTGTAATCGCGTCAAACTCTCAAAAACACCCGGAATAAATTCAAAATCAGATATTTTACCCACTCCATGATTATCATAATTGATTACTCCATCACGGTCTAAGATAATTCCTTTTTTACCCATCTTTAAATCCACTAATTTTTACCTCTTTTTAACTATTTCTCTTCTCCACCAAACCTTTTTTAACCTTTAATTCCATATAATAGGATGGTATCCAAAGAAGAGCAAGCTAAAAAAACTAGAAAATATATTGCTGCAGGAATAATTGTAATTCTTAGTTTATTTTTAGCATACGCGCTTTATCCATTTATACCAGCATTTTTTGGAGCACTAATTTTCTTTGTATTATTAAGACCCATATTCAAATTTCTTAATAGAAAATTAAAATTAAGTAAAACTTCCAGCGCATTAATTGTTATAAGCATAGCCCTGATTATATTAATTATAGGAGTTGTTTTTATTATAAATTCAGCAGTTAATGAAACTAAAACCCTTATAGAAAATAGAGAGGTTTTTATAAAAAGTATAGAAAAAATAGATGCTCGTTTTCCTCAATTAGACTTTAAAAAATCAATTGTAGAATCATTACCTCAAGTAGTAGAATATACTACAAATTTATTACTTGGATTTTTTAAAGGCACAGGCCCCTTTCTCATCAATTTAATTATACTCTGCTTTGCACTTTATTACTTATTTATTGAAGAAGAAATAATAATTAAAAGATTTTTTCAATTAACTCCATTTAGTCCAAAAAATTCAAAAGAATTAGTAGAAGAGTTTAGAAATGTAACCTACTCTACAATCATTACTACAGGAATTATTGCAATACTTCAAGGATTCTTATTAGGTTTAGCATTCTTTATTTTTGGAATTCCTGGGGCTGTTCTTTGGGGATTAATAACCGCAATTATATCATTTCTTCCAATTATAGGTCCCCCAATAATCTGGGTTCCAGTTGTTGCTTGGCAATTTATAGAAAAAGATTATACTACTGGAATAGGAATACTTATCTTTGGAGTAATATTATCAACAGCAGATAATTTCCTAAGACCATATATTCAAAGAAGAGTTGGAAGAATGCATCCAATGACCTCCTTAATAGGATTCTTTATGGGAATTTCATTCTTTGGATTAATTGGGATAGTTATCGGACCATTATTACTTTCATATTTTGTCTTAATATTAAGAATGTTTAAAGAAGAATATTTAGAGATATAATTAATAATAAAAATAGTTTTAATAATCCCTTCAATTTCTAATTAAAAATTAATCTTAACTTAAAACTAACATTATTTGATTACCTATTTGATCTGCTAAGTTATCAACTCCAGCCCTAGAAGAATCAACAGTTCCACCTACAGTACTAAAAACAATGAGAATCGCAAGAATCATTAAAACTCCTAAGAGGATTATAATAATACTCAAAATCAATCCAATAATAGCAAGAATAGTTTTTTGTTTTCTTAATTGAATTATACAAAAAATTAATCCCAATATTCCTAAAATTAAACCAATATACAATGAAAAAATTAAACCAATGATTGCTAACAAAGATAAGATAAATCCAATTATTCCAATAATCTTACTAGGTTTAGTTACTTCATTTTGAGTTTGCATCTGAACATTATTTTTATTATTCATTTCCATTTTAATCCTTAAAAAAGTTAACCATTCTATCCCACAAACTTAAACTTGCAATTTCTTCAATAACTTCACCCTCATCAATATCTAAAACAGGGATAGGGGGAGCAGTAGGAATAACTCCAGAAGCTTCAACACACCTTCCACTTTCACAACCTAATTCACATTCAACATATTTAACATTATAACTATTTTGAGATAAACAATAATATTCTTTTAATCTAGTTTCAGTAAGGCATTCATCACTTCCTTTTTCAACATCCCCCATTAAAACAGTTCCAAAATTAAAATAATCTATTCTATCATCACTTTCATAACAAATAAATTTATCATTACTAATATTTTTAACAACATTTCCAATAACTCCTACAAGTTTTGGAACCAAAAGTATCAAAAGTATTGTAATCAAAATCAATAAGGCAACAACCCACCATCTCTTTTTCATATCTATCCCAATAATCTAGATTATATAAATATTGGGATTAGAGAACCAATAATTATCCCCCAAACCACCCCACCTTTTCCCCCTTAGGTAATTTCTTAACAAAACATTCTTTTTTAGAAGCATCAGATCTATCCTTACAAACTTTTGTAGCAATTAAACATCCAAACCCCTTCACCTTAACATATTTGCTTCCCTTCCCAGAAGCATGAGCTTTCATTCTATTTTCAATATCATTAGTAATACCAGTATAATAAGAACCATCAAGACATTGAAGAATATATACAACCCAGTTTTTTTCCATTTTATAATTAATTATAATTTAGAAATTATTTAAATGTTTTAGAAAATCAATTAAAATCTTTAATAAATTTTAATTTCTTCTAAGGAAATGTGCTAAAACTACTGAGCGATCAATTGCCCTTAAGGCTTCAGGAATATTATTTAAAGAATTTAGAGTACAACTAGCTCTTATAATACGGCCTCCAGCCTCCCTATTAATTCCTAAATAAACTCTATCAATTGGATTTCTTGTAGTTTGAATTCCTGTGGCTTGAATCATTTCCTCAGAATCCATTGGATATAAAAAAGTTCCATAATCTCCACCATCTCTATCATGATGTACCACTGCTGCTAATTTTCCTCTGAATCTTTCTTCAATCTCTCCCATTAAATAAGTTATCATTTTGTTTAAAATTAAATAGTTAGATGGTTTTTAAGGATTTGTATAATTAAAAAATATTTTAGAAAAACGCCCCGACCCTACTCACAATCACATTTTTGAAAATAATTGTATTTAGGGATTAAAAATGTAATTGCTCAACCGAACCGGAAACCGGGTTAGATTCCTATTAGAATTTTTAAAAACGCCCCGACCCGGAATCGAACCGGGAAGCCCAAAAGAGCACTGGTCTCAAGCCAGTTGGAGTACCATTGTCCCATCGAGGCGTATGTTTATGCTATTATCAAGCATAATAGAACCTATAACTTCTAGCTTTTAAACTTTTTCTTTAGAGAAAATTCAATCTCACCACCTTATCTTCTTAATCCTTCTACCTTTTATCTTCCTAGGTGCAGGAGAATCAGGTCTTCCGCAATGAAGTTGGGTAAACCTTTCTTGCTCAACATATTTTTTTGATTCTGGACCATAAACAACAATTTTTTCAATCTTATAATGAGGATCAGAAGGATCAACTAAAATAAATAAAAATCCTAACTCACCATGATAGTCCTCGCCCAATTCATTTCTCTTAAAAAACAAACATCTTCTAAAATATATCCTCTTCTGATTTTTTCTTGCAATTCCTCAAAACCTTCATCACAATGAGGCAATCCTCCATTAACCCTTTTCAACAAATCTGAGGTATTCACTCTCTCTTGCATAATAAATAATAACACTCAAACATTAAAAACTTATCTCTTAACAAATAATCTCCAACCAAAACTATATTTGGCACAAAAATAAACTCCTAACTAAAGTTAGGTTTGTCTCTATTGATTTAAAAAAAGGCCTTAACAAGGTTAAGACCTATTAAAAAAAGTTTAACCAAATAGAGAACTTAGACCTTCTGCAGCTGCTTCTTTCTTTTCCTCTTTAGGTTCTTCAGCAGCAGGTTTTGCTTCTGCTGATTCTCCAGCTGGAGCCGCACTAGCACTTGCAACAACTGCATTTGCTAACTCAGCATCTATGTCTACATCTTTTAGGCTAGCAATTAAGCTTTTAACCTTGCTGTCATCTATATCTGCACCTGTAGCTTTAAGAACACTCATTAGGTTCTCTTCACTAACTTCTTTTCCAAGCTTGTGCAATAATAGAGCTGCATAAACATATTCCATTATTCTTTATCCTCCGGTTGATTTAATTTAAATGTGTATTCAAATGGATATTTAGATTTTCTACCTAATAAATCCATATCATCTAATGCTACCTTTCTCTCTTCAGAATCTCCCATTAAATATCTATCTATTGCATTTCTATACAATTCTGATTGGATATCTTGTTTTCTCTCTTCAGAATCTCCAGATTGATGAGCCAATTCTATTAAATCCCATAATTCACTTTCTCTTACTTTTATTTGAAATAATGCATTATTCATTTTTCTCTTCCTCCTTAACTTCTTCAGAATCATTTTCCGAATCTTTAGACTCATTAGAATCTGAAATAATTTCTTTTTCCTCTTTAACTTCTTCAGAAGCATTACTTGAATCTTCAGCACTTTCTTCTTTAACTTCTTCAGCATCTTTTGAATCTTCAACACTTTCTTCTTTAACCTCTTCAACAGGTTGAAGTTTACTCAATCCTTCCCCTTCCATATTAGCTTTAGCTAATAAATAACCAATTGTTTCTTTACAATAATAAGCAATCTTTTGTGCAAATCCAAGTGACTTTCCAGCAGCACTTGCTAATTCCATTGCAACTTCTTCAGGATTAATTTTAATATTAGTATAAATCTTTTCAGTTTCAACATCATAAACAGCAACAGGTTCTAGTCCAATTGTCATTGGTTGAATATTTAATTTTTGTAATAATGATGCTACTTCTCCACTAATAACTCCACCTTCTGTTACAACAACCTTAGGAGCTTTAATTGCAATCTTTCCATCTTCTACAGCAATTTGAATTCCTAATGCACCTAATTCTGAAATTGCAGGTCCTGGAACTAAATCTGTGGGCCCATCTTGAACTTCAATATCATCAGGAGCAATTTGACCTGCCTTTGCAAAAACAGGTGTTTTCTTTTTATTCATTAATCCTGCTAATTCAAATCCATCAATATTTGAAAGAACAAATGCACAATTTTCTTTAATATGACTTTCTAATTCTTTAGCAGATTCTTTACCTAATCCTTCAAGAGTTCTAAGCATTATATTTTTCTTTGCAACCTTAACATCTGCAGAATCTCTAATCGCCTTTTTAATATCTTGAAATTGTTTAGAAGGCACTCCTTTAATTGAAACTATCATTAAGGTTTTTGAGCTTTGAATTTTATTAACAAGCTCTGTAACTTGTTTTGCCTTAATAGGTGACTTTGAAGGATTACTATTTCTGGAAGAAATCGCATCAAAGTCAGTCTTAGAGAATTTTGAGTCTTCTGTCTTTTCAAAATTCTCTATAGGATTATTAGTCTTCTCTGCCATTTTAAATCTCCGTTTTAATAGGCTTACTCATTGTAAATTTAATTTTAACATTTCGAATATTATCTTGTTTTCTAGGAAGATTTTCCAAAATTTTATGATAAACAGTTAAAGCATTTTCTACAATTTCTTCATCACTAAGATCTTCTTTTCCAATAGGAATTTTAATACTTGGTTCTTTCACCCTTACTCTAACTGTTAAATTAATTTTTTCAATTAATTTTTTCATAACAGCTTCTTCTTCATTTGGAACAATTCCTAGCTGAGGTGAAGGCATTTTTCCAACAGGCCCTAAAACTCTACCAAAAGCTGTTGCAACAGTTGGCATTAATTTAGCATTTGCAATAAAAAAATCATATTCCTTTATTAATTTTTTAATATCCTTTTTTTCCTTATATTTTGGAAATTCTTCTTTTTTAATAGTATTAACTAGAGTAGAATCTTTTTCAAGAAATCCAGTTATTTTTTTCTCCTTAGCTTTATGAGGTAATTGTATAAAAATATTAAATGCTTCCCTTCTAACATCAAAATCTTTTAGATTAATAATTAAGTCTACTGTCTGATTAAAATTTCTTTTCTTCTCAGTACTTACTTCTCTAAGTTTTTTTACAGCTTCTAATAATTTTGTTTCTTCACTCATTCTAATTTACCTCCTACCTATGCACTCAAACCATAGAACATTATGTCTGAATGATGTAGTTATTGGTAGTTTTATGATTCAATTAGGGTTTAAAAGCCTTTCGGCTTTTAATTTTTTTAATAATATTCATCAGAATATAAAACCCATCTCATTTTTTTCTAAAAAATATTTTTTAAAATAAAAAATCTATTTTCCAATATATATTTTAGTAAAGAAAGATTTAAATAGAATGTTTGCAATATACTTTTATAAAAATATAATTTCAAAAAGGAAAAAGGAGGTTACAAACATGAAAAAACCAAAGACACCAAAACAATTTGCTGCTAAGATTAAATCTTTGAAGAAAGAGATAACAAAGCTTGAAAAAGCTAAGAAGGCTGCAGCAAAGGCAAAAAAGGTAGTTAAGAAAAAACCGGCTAAAAAGAAAAAAGCAGCAAAGAAAAAACCGGCTAAAAAGAAGAAACCTGCTAAGAAAAAAGCTAAGAAGAAAAAAAGATAATTTTTCCTTTAATTTTTTATTCTTTTTTTTATTTTATACAAATTCATAATTCTCACTAGAAAAAACTTACAAATCAGATATTTTCTAACTCACTCAAATATTCTTTTATTCTTTCAATTGTTTGAGGAATAATAAATTTTTCAAAATTATTTTCAAAAATTTCTCTTAATGAAGAATGTTCAGAAAGATAATATCTATTACCTTCTTTATTGATAAGCATATTGTCACTTAATCTTTTTAATTGTCTTCTAATATTTGATTCAGCTAAACCTCTTGAATCTAAACTATATTGTTTTCTTAATTTTTCTACATTATTTGATATCTCATCTTTAGATAATCTTTTTTTATCTTTATTAGCATCATTCAAAACAAGCAAGATATCCACAACAACATCTCTTGAATCTCCTAATTGCAATAAACCTAATGATAAGCAAACTTTTCTAACCAATTCTCTTTTCTCTAATCCAATTGGCTTTTCATATTTTCTTAAAGTAACTTCAGATAATGGTAAATCTTTCATATGCCTAAGACAACTACGTTTTCTTTGGCGCAACTTTCCTTAAGAAAGCTACTTTGTAGTTTGTATGTTCCTCCTTTTTTCCCATATAACACCTTTATATTTATTTAACCACATATAAGCTTATAAATTTACTCACTTTAATCAAGTCATGGAATTAATAGCATTAGTAAGTTCAGGAAAAGGAACTTGGGGACAAGTTGCAGGAGTAATCAATAGAGGAGATTGGGAAACCATAACATTAGTAGGAAATGATTTTGCAAAAAAATTTACAACAGAAAAAGATTTTGAATTTATTGAAACAACAACTTCCTCAATCACTGATTTAAAAGATGAAATCATGAAAAAGCTTAAAGGAAAAATTAAAGGAACAGAAGTAGCATTATCAATAGCATCAGGTGATGGAAGAGAACACATGGCCTTAATTTCTGCACTTCTAAGTCTCCCTGTTGGAATAAGATTTACAGTTTTAACAAAAGACGGAATAATTTTTATGTAAAATGGATGAATTAGGTTTTGCTATTAGTATTGCTGATGAACATGGTATTAATTCAACAGATGAATTCGCACTGTTATTAGAAAAAACACTTCAATCTCCTAGGTATGATGGTTTTAGGCATTTTGATCCCATTGAAGATACAGATGATTTTCAAAGTGATCTTGATGAAGTTATAATAAAAACTCCTTCTGGGGCAAGATTATCTAAACAAGATATTGCAGATAGATTAGTTCATCTCGAAGCAGGAAATCCTCAGCAAGTAGAGGCTGTTAAGGCTTGGGAATATTTAATGGCATACACTTGTAGATACAGAGGATTTTAAATTTTCTGAATCTTCATCTTATCCTTATCCTTCCCAATTAAAACAACCCTAGAAAATTCATGATCATCTAAAATTTTATAACCTTCTGATTTTAAACAATCAACAATCTTTTCAGCATATTCTTTTATCTCCTCAAAATTAGGCATTTCTTCATAACCCATTCTTTCTCTAGCATAACCAACACTCATATACCCTTTAACCTCAATAAAATCAGGTGATGCTTTCTTAATCATTTTACAATATTCATCTAATTGACTATCAAGCATATTCCTTCCTTTAACAAGAGTCATACGAATAACTTTCCGAGTTTTCAATTCAGAAAACAACTCTAAACTTTCATTAAACTTTTTCCAAGCATCTTTAACACTACTTCTATGCCATTTTAAAAATAATTCTTCATTAGGAGCATTCATAGAAAGATATAACTGAGTAGGCAAATTTCCATCATTACTTAATTTTTTTAGAACTTCTGGAGATAAACCATTTGTAACTACAAAACTTGTCTTACCTAATTTTCTTAATTCATTAATAAATTCACCAAGTTTAGGATAAAGTGTTGGTTCTCCTGTTAAACTAATTGCAAATTGCATAGGTTCTTGAGCTTCTTCAAACTTTTTTAAATTAGTCTTAGAATTACCCTTAAAACCTTCAATTAATTTTCTTTGAGCTAAAATACTTTCATTAATAATTTTTTGAGGATTATCAAAATTATCCAATTTTGGTTCTTCAGTATAATTTAAATCCCTCCAACAATGAATACATTTATTTTGGCAATTAAATAAAGTACAAGAAATTTGAGCACAAAGATGACTTTTAATTCCATAAAATTTTTCCTTATAACAAACTCCTTTATCTGTTAAGGATTTTTTTGTCCAGTTACAGATTTTAACAGCACTGTTATTTCCAACTACTCTATACCCTTGTTTTTCTAAATTCTTTTTAGCTTTTTCTTTATTTATCATTTTTAATAATTATTCTATTTACTTTAATTAATTTTTCAGGTAACATAAATAAGCAAGAAATAAGCCATTTAAAAAATCATTGTTTTCCAATACAAATCATTATAAACTAATTTAACAAATAAAATTCATGAAAAGATTATATTTATCCCAACAACCAGATGAAAGATATGAACCATGTTCTAGCCAAGGATTTGGAACATTTGAAGAAGCAGAACGATTAATTTTTGATTATTGTAACTTTTGCACAGAATCAGAATTTATTGAACCTGAAAGCCAAAGACCAAAACATAAATGCGATACATTAAATAGATTAAGATTAGCTATGGGAGAGAATTATCCTTCTTGGGATGAAGCTTTTGTAAAACTCCAAAGAAAAGACGCATTAAGCATTTTTCCTGATACCTCAGAAGAACTTCCATATAGTTTAGTAATTTGCAAAAAATTCAAATCACCACAATTAGAATTTGCATTTATGACAGAATAATGAAAGAATACTTCTAAATCTACTGACTTATCCCAAACATCCAACTAATCATCATTAATAAAACTCCGAATAATATTATTCTTCCAATCCAAGCATTAACCCTTTTAGCTGCTTTTTCACTTCTAGTTATTCCCCAAATAGTTAAATAAAAGAATCTTCCACCATCTAAAATTGAAACAGGCAACATATTAAATAATGCAACTAACAAATTAATAATAAATATCCAGAACATTAAATAATAAATAAATAATAAGAAATCATTTTTAACATCATAATGTGTTCCAGGTTCTTTAAATATCATAGTTGCAATTCCTTCAGCCATATTTTTTTGAGCAGGACTATATCCAACACCAATTAAACCATTCTCATCCAAAACAAGATTATATTCTAACATCTCACCATTATAATCTGTAATAATCTTAATCTCCTCTCCAGCAGAATACTTTCCTAAAACATTACCTAATTCTGCATAATTTTTAACTTCTTCATCATTAACAGACTTAATCACTCCAACCATTCGATTGTTTAATGCAGGAGAATCTTCATATAAGAGAAGTTTATCTCCATTAAATGCAAGCGGAGCATCTAATATTCTTTGATTTGAATAATATTTTTTTCCATTGATCATAATCTCACTAACATTAATTGAATACCCATTACTCCCTAAAACAATTTCATCATTTATTCTTCCTTGTTCAAGCAAATTCATTAAAACAGATTTATCAGGATTTTGTAATTCTATTTCATTAATAGAAGTAATAGAATCAATATTAACTAACTCTGAAGAATAAGCATTAAAAAATACACCTGCAGGAGTAAATGCCATATAAAATACACCCATCCAAATAAACAAAAATAAAATCGCAGTTATAGTATTTGCAAAAACACCTGCACCTAATATAGATAACTGATTTATTTTACTTGCCTTAACCATATCACTTTCTTTTTGTTCAACAAATGCACCTAAGAAAGGTCCTAAAAATACAATTCCAGTACTCTTAATTCCTACTTTTGAATACCTCATATAAATTCCATGAGAAAATTCATGAACAATTGCAACAATTGCTAAAGCAATAATAAAATAAGCAAAATAAAATGGAGGGAAAAAATCATCCATTCCAAATAATTGTGGGAAGTAAGGAATTAAAGGTGCAATAGGAGGTGCTTTAACAAGTTTAGTAACTAAAACCGGTTGAGTAACATAAAGGTAAACAGTTCTTCCAATTAAATACAAAATTCCTGCCATAAGAATATAACCTAACCCAATTATAACATATCTTAATTTTCCAAGAATCCACCTATACCGATCTCCAATATAATTAATTAAATCAACACCCCATTGAGCCTTATATAAAAAAATAATCTTCATCTCTCTTTTCAAATTAGCCCTATTTTTATAAAGAAAAAATGTAACAAATATGATAAACACAGCCAGAAAAATTAAATCATATAAAACAAAACTCATTTTTTCATAAACTCCATAGATTATTAAAAAAGCCGTAAAAGGTATTTAAATGTTTGTTGGAAAATTCAAGATAATTAATTAAAGAAAACTACTTCTTAAATTTGTATTGGAGGATATTTATTTAGATAAAATTTAACTACATCACTATCATCAGAACCAGGATTATCTCCCCACTGTTTCAGTGTAACATATTCATAATCTGAATAATACCAAGTAAATGCCTCTTGCCCTCCTACTCCGCCCCTATAAAAAACCATTACTTCCCCCATAAATTCACAATCATCTCCTGCAATCTCACAAGTAGATTTTAAAAAAGATTTAAGGTCACTTACTCCTTTCGTAATCTCAAAAACGATTATATCATTAGACTCATCTTCATTTTTATAAAAAATTGAATCAGTAGCTTTAACACAAACATCCCCTTCAACTTCTCCAAACTCATCACAAATTTCTTGAACTTCAAAATCAGGAATTTCATAAGTATAACCAGGAATAGCTCTGCTATCTCTTAAAACAAAAAAAGCTCCAATTCCTCCAATCAAGATTAAAATTATAACAATTATTAAAATAATGATTCCTGCTTTGCCTTGCTTTTCCATAAATCTATATGACTTCTAGTTTTAAAAACTCTTCTATAAATAAACTCAGAAAACTACTTCTTCCTTATCGGCCTAAAACATTTTTTCAAACATTTTCTACATCTTACTTTTCCTTCTATAATCTTTCTAGAGTCAGCTCGTAATTTAGCTTTACAATTCTTACAAACAAACATGTTTTTATACAATCTTGCTTGAGTAACAGGTAATTTTGTTGCCATAGTATTATTATTTATCAAAAATTTAAGTATTTAAAACTATCCAATTTTCTTTTTAATCACTCTTTGCCCTTCAACTTCCCAATATTCTACTTGAGTTTCTTCTTTAATATCTTCTTTTAAGTCTTCAGGAATATCTAACTCAATTGTCTCAAAACTCTCTAAATCCATAACACTTGCTTTTCCATCAGCAATTGAAAGAACTTGCCCTTTATTTTTATTAATCATAGGACAATCTAATCTCTCATGTCCACCAGTAACAAATACTTTCTTTTTACCATCAATAACACTTATTGCTTCAATTCTACATTTAGCATGCCCGTGTTTTCCAGTTTTACTAATATCATTACTTTTTACAATACAAGGATTCCCATCAACCATAATAGCAACACCAGCTCTTGCAGCAGAAGCATTAATTAATTTATACGCCATACTCATTTAATCAAAGTCGTGTTTATAAATCTTTTTGTAAAAATTTATTTTACACAAACACTTTTAAACCCCTATCAATAAATTTAAACATGACAATTCAAAAAAACGATTTCATAGAAATTGATTTTACAGGAAAATCAAATAATGAAATTTTTGACACAACTAGAAAAGAAGATGCTAAAGAAATGGGCTTAGATGCAGATGTTAAACCCTCAATAGTTTCAATTGGAAATCAAATGTTATTAAAAGGATTAGATGAAGAATTAGAAGGAAAAGAAATTGGAAAATCATACACAATTGCATTAACACCAGATAGAGCATTTGGAAAAAGAAATCCAAAATTAATAAGATTAATTCCATTAAGAGTTTTTAGAGAAAAAAACATTAACCCTTATCCAGGAATGGTTGTTCAATTAGATAATAATATGGCAAGAATTTTATCAGCTTCTGGTGGAAGAATCACAGTAGATTTCAATAATCAATTAGCAGGAAAAGATGTTGAATATGAAATTAAAGTTAATAGAAAAGTTACAGATAATAAAGAAAAAGTAAATGCATTATTAGATTTCTTCTTACAACAAAGATTTGAATATGAAATTAAGGATAAAAAAGTAATTTTCAAAGAACCCAAAATAAAACCTTTTTTAGATCTGTTTCAACAAAAGTTCAAAGATATGACTGGTCTAGATTTTGAAGTTGAAGGTGAAACAAAAGAGGAAAGCAAGAAAGAAGAAGAAAAAGAAGAAAGCAAAAAAGAGGAAAAGAAAGGTACTAAGAAAACAGAATAAACTTTTTCAATTTCTAAATCAAACAGCTAATATAATTTGGGATAAGCTCACACCATTGCCTTAAAATTCCCCAATTATTAATATAAATTAGAAAATTGGATTGATAAAGTCATTCAATTTTCAATAGAATAAGTTTTTGTCAACATTTGTTAGACAAACTAATTAATACCACTACATCCAAAACAATAGTAAAACTGCAATAATCTTTAAATATAGATTTAGGGTTTTTCTGACATGGAAGAGGATTATCAAAGAGATGACACATCATATAATGAGCAAAGTTTTTCAAATACTAATTCTGAATCTCAAAGAGACTCAAAACCAATTCAAAACACACAACCTTTATCAATGACTAATAAAGATCCAGAGTTATCTGAAATAGATAGAGAATTAGAAGAACTTCTTAAAAAACAACACGCTAAAGTAAAGGTTTTTGGTATAGGTGGCGCAGGAGGAAACACAATATCAAGAATGAGAGAGATTGGAATCAAAGGAGGAGAGTTTATTGCATTAAACACAGACGCTCAAGATTTATTATATTCTAACACAGATTATAAAATTTTAATTGGTAAAGAATTAACAATGGGATTAGGTGCTGGTTCAGACCCTAAAGTTGGAGAAGAAGCAGCTCATGAATCAGAACAAGAAATCAAAAAAAGATTATCAGGATGTGATATGGTTTTTGTAACTTGTGGATTAGGTGGTGGAACAGGAACAGGCGCAGCACCAGTTGTAGCACAATTAGCAAAAAAACAAGGAGCATTAACAATAGGGGTTGTAACACTTCCATTCACAATGGAAGGAAGAAAAAGAATTGAAAATGCAGAATATGGTTTAGAAAGAATGGAATCAGTAGTAGATACTTTAATTGTAATTCCCAATGATAAATTATTAGAAATAGCACCTGAACTTCCATTACAAACAGCATTCAAGGTAGCAGATGAAATTTTAACAAATGCAGTTAAAGGAACAACAGAATTAGTTACAAAATCAGGATTAGTTAATTTAGATTTCGCAGATGTTAAAGCAGTAATGTCAAATGGAGGAGTTTCATTAATGGGAATGGGAGAATCAGACTCTGCAACAAGAGCACAAGAAGCAGTTGAAAAAGCATTATCAAATCCATTATTAGATGTAGATATAACAAATTCAACAGGAGCTTTAGTTAATATTATTGGTGGAAATGATATGAGTCTAGATGAGGCAAGAGCAATAATCTCTACAGTCGGAGATAGATTAAGCCCTGATGCTAAATTAATTTGGGGAGCACAAATCTCTCCTGAAATGGAAAAATCAATTAGAGTTATGATAATAATCACAGGAGTAAAATCTTCTCAAATAACAGGCGGAGAACTTCCAATGGATTTACAAAAACAAGTTGAAATGGAAGATGAATTAGGTATAGAATTTCTGGAGTAAAAATTATAAGGAGATCTAAATAAAATGAGAAAAATTCAAAAGGGAGCAGGCTATGGAGAAATAGGTGATATTTTTAGAATGGTTCCTGAATTAAATACTGAAGATTCTGCAGGATATATTGAACAATGGTATTTAGGAGATAGTGATTGGGAAGGAATTAGGGTAGAAGATGAAAATCCCTTAACTTATGCTAAATTAGTTGGAGGAGGTCAAGGTTTGCCCCTGGGAAATAGAGGTTTTTTTGGAATTATTGAACAAGATAAATTTTACGATGAAAGATCTTTTTTAGTCAATGGGATTCTTTTAATTCATTCTAATCGAAGAGAAAATTTTGGAAGAAAAAAATCAGATTTACCTGAAGTAAAGGTTGGGAAAAATATGCCTCAACAAATATTAAGTATTATTGGAGAAACCCAAGAAAAAGTTTTAGAAACAGCAAAAATGTTAAAACTTCCCCTTGAAGAATATGTTTCTAACTAATTCTTAATAAAATATATTCTTCACCTAACCAAATAAGGCCCACCATGTAACCATTCCATACAATCCTCACATGTTTCTCTCCATCTATGAAACTGAATTTCAATTGTTTTATCACATTGAGGAATATAAACTTCTTCACGCCAATATCTTTCATCTGATTGTTTAGGTAATTCTGGAGCAGAAATTAGGTTATCAACATCCTCATACCTAACTTCAATAACCAATGTTTCTGAAATAGGCCCAGGCCTTGGTTGATCTAATTCACAAGAGATTCTAACTCTATCTTCTAAAAATTCAGTTTTATCTATCCCTTTTCCAAACATAGAATAATCTAGAATTTTTATCTTATATTATTATTCAATATTAATAATATAAGCAATATATTTTTTTCAATCCCCCAACAAGAAACTTTAAAAACACATTATCCCAATTAAAATCATGTTTAACTTAAAATCATTCACAAAACAATGTCTAAGAGTATGGAAACTTCTTAAAAAACCATCAAAGACAGAGTTTACAACAATTGCAAAAGTTTCTGCAATTGGACTAGCATTAATTGGAGTAATTGGATTTGCAATTTCACTTTTAATGGAATTCCTTGGTTTGGTTTAAAATAGTTTAAACAATATTCGTATCATAAGATTTATAACTTCAACGACATTAAAAGAGTTGAATGGGATAAAGTTTTAATAAAGAAAACTTTATAAACCCCTAATTTATCCTATAATTATAGCTTCTAATAGTTTATTAGTTAGCTGAGCAAAAATTAAGCAAAAACAAAACAAAATGGCAATATATATTATAAAAGTAACAACAAATAAAGAAGATAGAGCATTAGAATTAATCTCTACAAAGGTTCATAAAAAAGACCTAAATGTTTATTCTTTAGCACGTCCTCACGGACTTAGAGGCTATATTTTTTTAGAAGCTGAAGATAGAGATTCTGCTGAAGAAGCAGCTTATAATTTACCTTATGTAAAAGGAATTATTGGAAAAACAGTTACTTATGAAGAAATTAAAAACATGCTTGAACCAGTAATGGAAGAGATTAATATAGAGAAAGGAGATATTATTGAAATCATAGGCGAACCTTTTAAAAAGGAGAAAGCCAAGGTAGTTAGAATAGATAAGACAAAGGGAGAAGCAGTAGTTACATTACTTGCTGCAGTTGTTCCAATACCAGTAACAGTAAAACTTGATAATGTAAAGGTTATCAGAAGAGAAAAAGAAGGAGAAGAAGGTGAAGAGGGTGAAGAGACACAAGCAAAACCAGATCTTACTTCAACTAATGAAGAAGAAGCACCAATGATGAATCAAGATGATTTCGAAGAACACACAGGAGGATTAATCCCAGACGATTATTAAAAAAATGATAGTAAAATTATTAATAGATGGCGGAGACATGAAACCAGGTCCAGCAATAGCCCAACAATTAGGCCCAATGGGAGTTAATATGGGCAAAGTTATTTCTGATGTAAATGAAGCAACTAAAGGATTTAAAGGAATGAAAGTTCCAGTTGAGTTAGATGTTGATGAGAAAACAAAAGAATATAAGATTCATACTTCATCACCACCAACTTCAGAATTATTAAAAAAAGAACTTAATTTACAAACAGGAACACCAGATCATAAAAAACAAAAGATGGGTAATGCTTCAATAGAAGACATAATTAAGGTAGCAAAAATAAAACATACAAACATGCTTGAGAAAGAACTTAAGTCTGCTGTTAAATCTGTTTTAGGAACTGCATCTTCAATAGGAATTTTAGTAGAAAATAAAGAACCTAATGAATTAATACAAACTATCACTAAAGGAAAGTTTGATAAAGAAATAAATGAAGGATTAGATGAAACATCTCCTGAAAAAAGACAAAAACTTAATGATTACTTTGCAGAAGTTAAAGCTTCACAAGATGCAACATTAGAATTAGAAAAGAAAGAGGCTGAAAAAGCAGCTGAAGAAGCAGAAAAGAAAACAGCTAAAGAATCTACAGAAGCAGCTACAGAAGAAAAGAAAGAAGAAGCACCTGTAGAAGAGAAAAAGTAAACCTATAAATGAAAGGAACAATACCCAATATTTATAAACCAAAAAAAACCTATAATTTATATGGGGCTATGGGGTAGTCTGGTATCCTTCCAGCTTTGGGAGTTGGCGACCGCAGTTCAAATCTGCGTAGCCCCATTCACACACAAACAAAATGAGAACAAAAAAAGTAAAAGCAGCAGGAAGATTTGGAGCAAGATACGGACGTAGAGTTAGAACTAAAATTGCAGATATTGAATCTACTCAAAGAAAAAAACAACAATGTATTTTTTGCAGTGGAACTGCAAAAAGACTTTCAAAAGGAATTTGGAAATGTAAAAAATGCGATAAAAAGTTCGCAGGACATACATATATGCTTCCTAAAAAAGAAGAATAATTAAACAATAAATTTAAAAAACATCAAAATCAATTAAAAACATGGCAACTTACAAATGTTTCAAATGCGGAAAGAAAATAACTACTGCCGTACTTGATAAAAGATTTCTATGCCCTCATTGCGGATATAAGATTTTCTACAAACCAAGAAAACATATTGTAAAGATTAAGGCGGTTTAATTTTAAAATGGATTTAGATAAAGAAACTCAAGAAAAAGTTCAACAATTACAAATGTTTGAACAAACATTACAACAATTATTAATGCAAAAACAAGCTTTTCAAATGGAATTATCTGAAACAGAAAATGCATTAGCAGAAATTACAAGTTCTAAAGACGATGTATTCAAATTAGTAGGACAAATAATGATAAAATCAGATAAAAAGAAAATAGAAGAAGAACTAAAAAAGAAACAAGAATTATTAGCATTAAGATTAAAATCAATTGATTCTCAGGAAGCTGATTTAACAAAAAGGCTTGAAGATTTAAGAAAAGAAGTAATGGCTAAGATAAAGTGATTTTTTTAAATAGTTGATTTATATTTGGTGAGGGTTTTATTGACTCATAAAAGGAAATTTTAATTGCCTATGATATCCTCTTAATGCATTTTCATATCTCTTTTTGTGTCTGTCTGGACACTTATAATCACAATCATCTCTAAAATAAAAACTATTAATATGCCAATAATAGTGAATAGAAAATCTTCCTATTCCATGCCCATCCTTATCCTGTACCCAATAATTAATATCATTTCCTAATTTTAGTAATTCTAATAAATCTCCTGTAACTGTTTCAAAAATTTCAACTAATCGATCAGATTCTTCAAATTCATGAGCCAAACAAAAAAGTTTAAAATATTCTATGAAATCTCTTCTATCTAAACTAGTGATATCCACCTCTATCTCAATACCCTTTATTTCATTACTCATAATTATTTTACATTAATTTTATATAAAAATAATATACTGCTCTAACCCTATTTTTAACAACACAGAAATCTTTATAAACTTCTCACGATATTCCTTAATTATGGTGTTCGATAGTTTAAAAAAAGCATTTGGTAGCAATGAAGGAGAAGAGGAATATATTGAAATTGACTTAGGTAGAGAGATGAAAAAAGCCAAGGTTATTGTAAGGCCATTTGTATTAAAAAGTTTTGAAGATGTTACTCCTATTTTAAATTCATTAAGAGAAGGATACACAATAGCTGTTATTGATATTAAACAATTAAGAGCTAAAGATATTATTGAATTAAAGAGAGCTATTTCTAAGATAAAGAAAACAGCAGATGCATTGGAAGGAAACATTGCAGGATTTGGTGAAAACATGATCATTGTTACACCTCAATTTGCAGAAATCCACAAACCCCAAGCACAACCTACAAATTCTCCAGCAGATATGGTTAGGGAATAAAAATTTAATAACCAAATTTTAAATACTTAAATTTCTACATAAAACTAGATTAAATAACTAGTTTATCCTATAATCCAATGAAAATCTTATACATTGAATCTAAATCAAGAAAAGCAGATATTAAAATATCTAAATCAGAAATAAAAAAATTACCTAAAAAAATATTTCTAGCCTATACAGTCCAATTTAAAGATTTCACACTACAATTTAAAAAACAACTTAAGGAAAACAAAATACAAGTAGAGAAAACCCAACAAGTTTTAGGATGTTCTAAGATAAATACAAAATCTCCTATATTATTAATAGGAACAGGAAGATTCCATGCACTTAACCTATATTTGCAAGCTCCATCTGTTTTTATTCTAGAAGGAGATAAAATAACCAAAATACCTGAATCAGAGATTCAGAAATTAAAACAAAAGAGAAAAACAGCACTCATTAAGTTTCTTCACGCAGAAAACATAGGAATTTTAGTTTCAACAAAGCCAGGACAAGAAAACCTAAAGATAGCTGAAAAAATCAAAAAACAACTAATTAAACAAAAAAAGAAACCCTATATTTTTCTAGCTAATAATATAGATATCAATCAATTTGAGAACTTTAATATCCAAAGTTGGATTAATACTTCTTGCCCAGGTTTAGCAAATGATAACACAAATATCCTAAACCACACAGAATTACCTAAAAAATAATAAAAATAAAATAAAAAAACAACAAATTAAGTTTACTCTCTCGCAATTTCTAAAACAGATTTTAATGCCACAATTATTGTTGCAGGTATAAACAAGAACAATAACGCATTTAGGATTTCACCTAATATAATACCTATTTTAAGAAAACTAACAGTTCCTAAAGCACTTATTACACTTCCACCCATTACAGATACAATAACAAGTGATACTGCTGCAAGTAAGAATTTTGAAGCATCATTACTATCAACATTTAGTAAACCTACCAAAATTCCTGAAATTATCATTAACCCAAGAATCCCATTATATAGGTTAGGCCCCAATTGGGAGCTAAATATACCTAATACAATAGCAAGAACTACACCGATTATAAATGCCCATGCACCAATACCTCTCATTTTTCCTTTTTTCTTAGCCATTTCATAATACCTCCTTTCAGCAGAGTAGTTAATTAATACCCTACTATAATATAACTAAAACACTATTATAAAGGTTTTCAAAGGAGACCTTAGTAAATTTCCATTTAACAATTCTTAATTCAAATCTCTTAAAAAATAACTCCATTTTTTCCAAAAAATCAAACCCAAATTTCCAAAAAAACTCCCAACAAAAAATCAACTAACAATCTCAACCCAAAACCAAAAAATATTAAAAATCAATTTACCTTCGATAAATCAATCAAAAAAACCAGAAAACACACCATTTTACAATTTTAACACATATTTTACAAAAGCGAAATCTTTATAAAGTGTCTTAACTCAAAAATTATAACAAAATGAAATCAAAAATACTATCAATGTTTTTATTGACAACAATTTTAGCACTTTCTTTAGTTAGTGCAGCTGATTTTACACTTTCTAAAACTTCAATTGAATTTACTGAAACAAGTAATTCTCAAAGTTTTACAATGACTCCTGTTGATGGACTTGTAGCATTTAATGATTATACTTTAACACTTACACAAATTTTAGATGATGATGATAACCCTATAACAATTACAACAACACCTGATTCAATAACTGCTCTTGATGATACAACAGCTATTAATGTTGCAACAACTGTTGATTTTGATGATTTAACAGTAGGAAAGAGTTATACTGGTGATTTAATAATTACAAATGATGCAGACGCAAACGATACTGAAACTATTACAGTAAACTTCTTAAAAACATTTTGTGAAGAAGGAGAACAAAGCACAAATGATCATGAATTAGAAATTACAGAAGTTGATATTGAAAATGATGATGGAGATGATGATGAATGGTCACCATTAGATGAAATAACAATTGAAGTAGAAGTTACAAATAATGGAGACGAAAAAGTAAAGGATGTTATTGTTGAATTAGGAATATTTAATTCAGATGGTGAAAACATTGTGAGAGACTTAGAAAACTTAGATGATGAACAAATTGACTTAGGAAATATAGATGATGATGAGGATGATACTACAACTTTTGAATTTAAAGTTCCAGCTGATTTTGAAGATGAAAATTATAAAATTGTAATTAAAGCTTATAGTGATAAAGAAGATGAAGAAAATGTTTGTACATCTTCAGCTGCAGATTTTGAAGACGAATACTTTGAATTAATTACAGGTGAAAGAGAAGATGATGAAGACAAACACGTTATTGTAGATGATATTGTATTTTCTCCAGAAACAGCTGAACCAGGAGACATAATTCAAGTTACAGCAGAAGTTTTCAATATTGGAGATGAAGAATATGAAGATCAAGTTATGGTATCTGTTTATAATCAAGAACTTGGAATTAATGAAGAAATTATAGTTACTGGAGATTTAGATGCTGGAGATTCAGAAGTTATTGACTTTGAATTTGAAGTTCCATCAACAGCTAATCCAAAACTTTACACACTTGAATTTAAAACATATTATGATTATGATGAAGATGATGATGAATATGATTTAGAATCAGATGAAAGAGTTACAAAAGTTCTTAAAGTTGAAGGAACACCATTACCTCCAACACCAGAACTTAGAATCACAGCAGGATTAGATTCAGACTCTGTAAAAGCTGGAGAAGAAGTTACAATTACTGCAACTCTTGAAAACACAGGAGATGATGAAACAACTTACTCAATAACATTATCTGGAAATAGTGCATGGTCAAGTGCATCAATAAGCCCAAGAATATTAACTCTTACTGCAGGAGAATCAAAAGATGTTGAAATAATCCTTACATTAGATGATGATGTTGAAGCAGAAACAAAAGATTTCACACTAAAAGCAACTTCAAATGCTGAAACAATCGAAAAAGATATGTCTCTTACAATTGAAGAAGATGATTCAAGAGATGCTAATCAAGTAGTTGACCATCTTAAAACAAACTGGTTTATCTATGTAATAGTATTAGTTAACTTAATCTTAATCATAGCAATAATCTCTGTAATTAAGAGAATGATTGCACCAAGACCAGTTCTTTAATTTTTCTTTAAGTTTTTATTAATAATTAGTTTAAGGAGTATTTTAATAAATATTTATTAACTTAAATTATCATGGCACTTACACATGTTGTTGGAATTGTTAGATATTATGATGAAGTCTTAGTTGGAAAGAAAATCTCTACTTCTCCAAAATTTTTAGCAGGTAAATGGCATATTCCTGGAGAAACTATAGAACCTAATGAAACAGATAAACAAGCTTTAGAAAGAGGATTACGTGAAGAAGCAGGAATAGAGGTTATTGTTGGAAGATATATTGATAGTCACTTTAATGAGGATGGAGGAGAAGTTAAGTGGTATGAATGTTTTTATGTTTCTGGGAAAGTAATTCCTAGAAGCGATTTAGAAGACGCGAGATTTATTAATAAAAAAGAAGTAATAAATATTTGTAGTCCAAGGGCCTCAGAAAAATGGCCTAAAAAGATTTTAGATTATTTTAAATAAAATTTTCTACCCAAACACCCTAAACCTTTTAACAATCTTCCCACCAAAACCATATCTCTTCTCCAACCAAATCATACTCATTCCTATTAAATATCCAATTAATCCCCCGCTTAAAACATCAGACATATAATGAACCCCAAAATACATTCTTGATAATCCTACTGAAACTGCAAAAATAAGCCAGATATATTTAAATTTTCTAAATTTTTTGTTTAACAAAGGAACTAATGCAAAAACTAACATTGTTTGAAATGAAGGGAATGAATAATTCCAGGTATTAAAGTTGCCTAACCCTTCGTAAAATAGCATATTTAAAACACTAACTAACCCTTCTTGGAAAGGACGTAGCCTTTTAACAACCACTTTTAATGTAACTGCAACAATAACTGAAAGAAATATTGTTAAACCTGCAGGAATAACATATCTTCTAGTTTTTTTATTCCAAGAAAACAAACAAATTATAAAAAAGAAAATAATAAACACATTACTTAAAAATTCAATTATTAAAAAATAAACATCAAGATACTGATTTCTCAAACTTTCAATAAATTTAATTATCTGAACATCAAATATAAAACTTAAAACTATCAATACAAAGGTTAATCCAACAACTACACAAAACACAGATCTATTTTTAACACTCTTTTTCATATGTTACAAGGGGATTAAATATTTAAATAGATTTCCTTTATTTATTTTATGAATAAGAAAATCAAAAAATCAAAAAAAACAGATGAAAAAAATAAAATCTATATGATTTTAACAAGATATATTTTATTACTCTTACTAAGTTTCTCTCTCTCTTTAATCTATAAGATTCTCACACCTTTAACAATTAACACAGCATTTATTTTATTAAAACAATTTATCCCCACAATATTAATCTCAGGAAATTTATTAATAATCCCTCTTGATAAGGTAATAGAGATAAATCAAGCATGTGTTGCAGGTTCTGCATACCTTTTACTAATATTAATCAATCTTACTGTGCCTATGGCCTTAAGAAAGAGGATTTATACACTATTATTCTCATTAATAACTCTTTTTATAATCAATATATTAAGAATCTTAATTTTTACAATATTATATAATAATAATTTCAAATATTTTACATTAACTCACAATATCTTTTGGGTCTTTCTAAGTACAATATTTGTAGTCTTAATATGGCTCTTAACAGTAAAAGTATTCGCTATAAAGGATATACCAGTCTATACTGATATTAAATACTTAAGGGGAGTAAGGAGATCTAGAGGATGATAGAGACAATATTTAATCTACTGCATCAATTAATAGAATTCTTAGTGACAATTATCAGTTCATTAGGTTATTTAGGGATATTTATTGGAATGACTATTGAAAGCTCATTTCTTCCATTTCCAAGTGAATTAATTCTTCCTCCTGCAGGAGTTTTAATCTCTAGAGGAGAAATGTCTTGGATATTAGTCTTAATTTCAGCAGTTTTAGGAAGCATACTCGGAGCATTAATTAATTATTTTCTAGCTCTCACTTTAGGAAGGAGGGCAATCAACCACCTATTAAGCAAATATGAAAAAATATTATTCTTTTTAGATGAGGATAAATTAGCTAAATCAGATTATTTCTTTAAAAAACACGGAGAAATAACCACATTTATCGGAAGATTAGTTCCAGGGATAAGGCAATTAATATCTATCCCAGCAGGATTTGCTAAAATGAATCTTAAAAGATTTATATTCTTTACAACACTTGGAGCAGGAATTTGGTCATTTATCTTAATTTATCTAGGATATCTTTATGGGGACAATATAGATGTAATAAAACAAAACGCCAACACTATTTTATTATTCCTATTGCCAGTAATCCTCTTATCAATTTTAATTTATTTATTGATGCATAAAAAGAAAAAGGATAAACAATCAATCAAAGAAAAACAATCAAACTAATAAATTCTCAAATCAGTATGAACTATTTCTTTTTTCTAATTAAATAAATAACAACAAGAGCAATTATAACCAAAACCCCTATAAAAATATAAATCATATTGTTTGAACTTTTAGTACAATAACTTATTTCAGAATATTGATACGGAATTTTTTCTTCTAATCCTTCTACATCACATTTATAGCCTTCATTTTTCCATTCCTCACACTGAATCTTTTTACATTTAGAGAACATTCCTTCATTATCTTTACAAACATTATCATTAACACATTCACTATACGAACAACAATAAACTTCTAATAAACACCCATCTTCAAAACCACATACAAAAGAACCCTCTTTATATTCCATATAAGGATTCCATTCAGAATCAAAAGTATTTGCAAATGCATTTTTATTCCCACAAACATCAATAAAAATATCATCAATTAAAACATTTTCCTCAAAACTAATTTCAAAAGTTTCATCTGCATAAACAGAACAACCCCTATTTTCTCCAATCACTGAATATAATTCCCCTTCAGGATTAGTCTTTTCAATAACACTATATGCAAATATACTTGGAGTTAGAAATAATAAAGAAGTTACAATAAATAAACTAATTAGATTTCCCCTCATTTTATTAATAACCAATTGAACATTTTTAAATCTTTCTAAGACCTCTAATAAATTCTTAAATTCCCTAATAACCTGGAACCATTTCAACAAACAAATTCATATAATCTCCAACAACTTCTAACATAAATTTCTCAGAAACTTCAACAATCTCACAATTAGCATAAGTTATCTCAAAACAATTTTCAGAAGTTTGTTCTATCTTTGTCTCATTACCACTATTAAACATAATCACAGTATTATCAGGATGACTTTGACAATTAGCAAACAAAAGTCGATTCTCTTCAGCCCCTTCTTCAGTAGATTGAGCACCCCTAACATTCATAAGTCCAAATCTTGTAAGAAGTTGAGTAATCCCTCCAACACCATTAACACTATGAGGGCACACCTCCATGTCAGGGTTAATACTTAGAAAAATATCCTTACTTCTTTGAAAAACAATACTATCCTTCTTTAATTCCACTGGAATTGAATCTATCTCTCGAGGGTCACTTATTAATTCTAAATAAAAAGGGTCTAGAGAATTCCCTTGCTGATCTATTCTAGGAATTTCAGTGAAATAAACCCAAACACCTCCTCGCTTAGCTTTAAAAAAATCAAGATGATTATATTCAAATTTATTTATAATATTTTTATTAATATAAGGAACTAAAACAATTATTAGAATCATACTAGTCATTAAAATAATCGCCCACATAAGTTGTTTATTTTGTTTTTTTGCAATTTCTTTTTTTGTAATTTTGGAATCTTCTGAACTAAGTTCAGAATCCACTATTTTACTTTTATCAATATCAGCATTTTCAACAACACTATCTTTAACAGAACTATCCTCTACCTCACTTTCAATTATCTTACTATCCTCAATTTTACTATCATCAACATCACTATTAATTATTTTACTATCCTCTACATTACTTTCTTCAATAACAGATTTATTCTCAATTTTATCTTCTTTTTCCATTTTAAAATTTCTTTCTCCCGAGGGTCTTTCTTTAAAAAAGAAAGAGGCTCTTACTTTTTAAGCTTTTATATACAATACTTAAATCAATTTCTCTTCAATAAACTAAATTTTACATACCTAAAATCTTAAACAAAACAGCATCAGCATACATAATCTGGTTTCCTTCCTCAGAAATAACATAAATACAATTTCCTTCCTGATAGATTCTTTCTTCCTCAAGACCATATCCTTCATCTCCCAAATCTCCTTCAACAACTGGCTCTCTAAATATCATGATATTATTTTGAAAACAATCTTTAATTGGAAAATCTCCTTCACAATCATCTTCATCTAAACAAGCATCTGCAAACCTCAAAACATCATTAGCCAAATTCTTACCAATCTCCCCCATTCCCTCACTATTATCTCCAACAAAATATAAAACCTTTTCTTGATAATCAGAAACACTTGCAGTCACAGGTACAGAAATATTCTCAACATCCAGAGGATTATAAAAACTATTAAAATTTCTTCCATTATAATTAAAATACCAACTTCCCTCACCACCTTGAAATTCAATTCCATTATATTCTAAAATAATTCCTCCTGAATTATCATTATCCTGACCATTAAATGCATAACCAAACGTACTAAAAACCATTAAACCAATCAACACAACCCCAAGAAAAACAATCATTAATTTATTTCTTTGTTTAATCCTTTGCCTTTCATAACGACTCATTATTTTTTTCATAAACTTATCTATACCTCTCACTTTAAAAATATTTGTAGTTTTTTACATTATCCAGAAAGACTTAATTTAACTCACTACATTTTTTAAATCTTCAATACTAAATTGAAATATTATGAATTTTAAAAGATTTTTATTTTTCTCCCCCTATTATGAGGGAGAACAAATCCAAAAATATGATGAAATTCCTCCAAACAAATCTCCGATTAATACTCGATAAAAAAAAGAAAAGAAAAAAAGAAAAATAAAATTTAGATTTACTCAACACTAGTTGTAGGACCAATAATCTCACTTCCAACATCAGTTGTGATTGCTTCCATAGCTCTATTCGCAGCCATAGTTGTTTCTGCAGCTTCATAACCTGCAACTAACATAGCAGTCTTTTCCGCATTATACGGTGACGCAAAAGTTTTAATTATATATTGGTTTGCTCCAACATTAGTTTTATCAGTAAAGGCAGCCTCACAAAGAGGTGTATCACTTTCTAATAACTTAGCAGCAACAGTATTTACACAACTTCCTCCAACAACAATTAAGTGTTTTGTAGTTACACTAGACGCTTGGCTATCATCCATTATAGAGATAACTCCACCGCCTCCTGTAGATCCCGGAGTAATTGTAGCACCTTCTTCTGAAACATATAACTTAGCAAATATTTGCTCATCAGGATAACTAATTACAGCTGTTTTCTGACTGGTTTGACCAGCATCAAGTGTAATAATAGTTCCAAATAAGTCTGCCTCTTTAGTAATATCACTATTACCATAAACACTATGTTCCCATGAACTACTATCCGAACTCCATGTTCTTTCAACATCTTCAATACCAATACCATTTCCTGAGGAACCTCCTTCAATTCTAACAATCATCGCCTCATAAGCATTATTGTCATCTTCTTCTTCAAAGATAACTAATGCAGGAGCGTCAATATTAGCACCTCCAACAGTTTGTAAATAAACTGTTGTTACATTGTTAGTTCCATCTGAAGTCGCATTATACATTAGTTGTCCAATTGAGAAATTTGCTGATTTACCTAAGGTATCTGTATCTAGGTTTGAACCACCTATTGTCCAGTTACCTACAGTAACAACATTTGCAATTGTTATGTCAGTATATCCATCCCCATCAGGGAAACTTAAAGTGTTTAAGTCTGTAGTACTTCCATCCCAACCAGTAAGGTTAAGAGTAACAGGTTCATAGAATGCAAAATTTGCACCCTGACTTGTTTCAATAGTAGGATAAATTATAGCATTAGTAGCAGCACTACTATCTGGAGAATTTACTCTAACTCTGAAATCTTCAGTAGCATTGTTAGCATTTCCAGTCATAGTTACATCATATGAGTTTCCACCCACAGTTAATGTTCCTATACCTTCACTACTCCAAACTACTGAAATTGCAGCCTCTTCAGAAAACACATCACTAAACTTAGCAATATCTCTTGTATGATCTGTTGCATGAGTATTGTTATCAACAGAAGTAAGTTGCATTAAATAACCTTCATCTTCATTACCCAAAACAACCATATCATTATATTGAAGACCTTCCTTTTCAAAGACTGAAATGTTATTTCCATCATCTGTATGCTGTAAGTATTGTCCAGAAGTCCAGTTTTTTGCAAACTGAATAACCTCATCATAACCTCGATGGTCATTAAGAGTAACTTCCATTCTATCATCTCCAGCATCATTTATAAGAATTTCTTCTCTTGCTGATGAATCACTAGCAATATTTAATCCAGCAAAATCTAATTTAAAGCTCCCAAATACGGGATCAATAATTGATTCACCTGCCTTTATAGCATCCATATCAGATTCAGAAGCAGCAATACTAACAACTAATTTAGTCATAGCACCAGTCCCTCCTGTAAATGTAGCAAGAGAACCTTGAACTGATGAAGTATCATCACCTAAAGTTATATCACTTCCACTTGTAAGAGTTACTTTTTCAGCTCCAGCAATTATAGATGCAGACAATTTTAAATTTGTCTCATCAGCAGTATTAACAGCAATTGTTAAGCCATTAATCTTTTTTGATTGAGCTTCAGAAACTTCTTTACTTGCTGTTTGACCAGCCGCGTTAGTTACTGCAATTGTAGCAGCAGTATCTGACGATGAAACTAGTTCAACAGTAAAAGTTTCTCCAGCAATTGTAACTTCCTTAGAAGGATTATCACTTAGATCTAGTGTGAATTTCTCTGCACTTTTTAATAATACTAAATCTGTTGTATCAGTCGATGATGAAATAGTAAATGTTTGTCCAAACAAAGTAATTTCTTCACCTTCTGAATCAGAATGAGTAAAATTTATCGCTTTAAAAGTAGCAGTTGCATTGTAAATATAGTTTGCAGCCTGAGTACTTGTTTTAAGTGCAAAATTCGGATCATCCTGACTTGTAGGTTGTTTTTCAAAAGTGATTCTTGGATTAGAACCCATTACAATTGTTTGAGATACTTTTGCTTCAACATTTCCTGAGAAAGTTGTATCTGCAAGAACAGTTGGAAGATCAGATTTAGTTAAAATACTTTTAACTTTATTCAATGAATCATTGATATAAATCTTTGTTCCTCCACTAAATAACTCAACAACTTCTCCTTCGAAACTGTCTCCAGTTCCTGTATCTCCAGCTACGTTTTTTAGATTACTAAAAACATCAATAGCTGCAGTTAAATCAGAATTAGCAGCATTTACACCATAAACTACTGCAGCGCCGTCTGAAAATGGCGCAGGGTATGTCGCAGCCGCAGCAAATCCAACAGTGCTCGAAAGCATTGCAGCACTTGCTAAAACCGATACTACCTTTTTAAAATTAATATTCATTTTTATAACCTCCTTTCAATAATCATAACCATAAATCCAAGATTTAACACCTCTCAGATTCTTTTTTCTGTAATCTCTTTTTGTAATCTCTGTTCAAACTGGCCAGTTAATCATTACCTAACTTTGTTAAGTAATAAGTAATAAAATTAAAATCTCTTTAAAAAGCTTTCTCTAATTCTTTTGTAAAATTGAGTAGCAACCCCTCATTTTCACAAGTTTATTTATAAACCTTTGCCTGTAATTATAAAATAGTTACACTTTTTAAGAAAAGTAAAAAATTACCAAAAAATTCTTTTTTTTATCATGGTACATTTTTTTAAACATATATTCTATAAAAAAACCCCTAACTAAAAAACATATTTCTTACATATAGGGTTAAATTTATATACTATGCTTTTCTTAGTAGGTTAGAAATAAAATTTATCGAGGGTAAATTAAACTTAATATAAAAAAATGGCAGAAACAAAAACTAAAACAATAACCTTAACTGGAAAAGATGGAACATTCACAACATTATTTGGGAGATTAAAAAAAAATAAAAAGAAATCAGAAGTATCTGATTTAAGAGCATTATTAAGCAACGAAAAAGCTAGATTATTACATACTATAAAAACAAAAAAACCAGAATCAATATACAAATTAGCAAAAATTTTAGGAAGAGATTTTAAAGCAGTTAGGGCAGATATTAAGCTTCTTGAGAGATTTGGATTTATAGAATTAATTTCATCCTATAAACAAGGAAGAGAAAGACTTCAACCTATTATAGACACTGACAAAGTAGTTATTACTATTAACTTAAAATAGATAGCAGAAATATTTATAAATAATAATTTCCTAATAAATTAATGAAAAGAGGAGAGTTATTACCAAAAATAAACCCAAGTATATTTATTATACTTTCATTTTTATTAACAATTTTAGTAGCATCTCCGTTAGTAATAGCAATGGATACTGCAGTAAAAATTAATACCCTTCCAGGACATAGGATTCAAATTATTGCAAGAGAGGCAGGAACTTTTACTAAAGTAGGAGACGGAATCCCAAGTCAAGATACTCTCACAGGAGATTTAACATTTACATTAACCTCCTCAGTAGATAATTTAGACTTAAAAGTTTATTTAAGAAAAGATGGAGTAGAAGTTATTAAACAAGATTTTACTGAAAGACCTAATGGTGAAGCTATTTTTCTTAATCTTATTCCAGGAGATATTTATATTAAAACTCAAGCAGAGGTTGATGCAGAGGCTGCAAATCAAACAGAAGAAGTAAATAATGAATCTTCAGATTCAATAGAATCTGAAACACCTGAAGAAGTTCCAGAAGAACCAGAACCTGAAGAACTTCTTGAAGAAACCCAAGAAACAGAAGTATTAGCAGAAACAAATGAAAATCCATTAACAGGTTTTGCAATTACAGATAGTATTAATGTTAAGGTAATAACTTATGTAGTTGTTGTAGTTGTTGCAATAATCTTAATCCTTGTTTTAGTAATTTTCTTTCTCAAAAAAAGAAAGAAAGGCCCTAAAAATATTAAGGTAACTAAATACTCAGATATGGGTAAAAATAAATTAGATGAAGAAGAAGAAATGAGAGAACTTAAAGACGCTGAAGAAAGATTAAAAGTAGCTCAAAGTGAAATTGAAAGAATTAAAAATAAGAAAAGCAAAATAAAAGAAGCAGAAGAAAAATTTATGAAAGATAGAGAAGAATTAGCAAGATTAAAGAGAGGAGAATAAATTTACTTTTTCTAAATTATTTAATACCTTAAACAATTTTATTATTAAAATAATTTATTAATCATTATTACCTACAAACTTCTAAACCAACATCAATATTATCACTTCCAATTGTTGTAGCTAATATTGTATGGCTTCCCCCAATAATAGAACTACAATTTCCAAAAACTCCTTCTTCTTTAACTAAAATTTCATCAGTATAATTATTTGCATAAATCCCTAACTTGTATGCCTTATTAACTCCCTCACTACTAACATCTAATCCTAATTTAAATATAGTATCTAAGCTTATTTCAAGCGCTTCACTAACACTTCTTCCATCTAAGCAGGGTTTAGAGGGATTTTTATAAACTTCTTTAATTAAGTCTTGATTTGATTTATATTCTGGAATAAAAGTAGTTGAACAATTAGTTGTAGAATACATACTAGCCTCTAGTAAATTAGATATTTCCGCACTATTTCCAATTCCCCCACCTTGAGTAATACTAAAACCTAAAAAAATTAAACCAATAACACTCACAATTACAACTATCATCACAAATCCAATTATTTCATGTTGGCTTTTTTTGTTAAAACCTATTCCCATTTTTTTGTTAAAACCTATTCCCACTTTTTTATTAATAAATTTTTTAAATTCCATTTTTAATCATCATCCTCCACACCAGCTATAAATTTAACAACCTCGCAATCTTCATAAACATAATTATTCACAGATTCTTTTCTACATAATGCAACAAAATTAGAAACACTACTTTCTTTAACACTCTTATCATAAATAACAAACTCATCACAATTAGGATAATTAGCACGAGTACAAAGAATTATATCCCCTGAAGATTTATTCAAAGCACCTAACTTTACCACACTTAAACTACTAAATGGCCAGAAATTTTGGTAATTCTTTTTATTCAATAAATTAACTAATTTATCTCCATCAACACAATTAGATTTTGAACCAGAACAACTAAACTCTGGAGAATCAGCAAGAAGATTTACAATAGATATAACTTCTTCACTCTTTATCTCACTTGCTTGTTTTGAAAGATTTGCATAATAAATAGAAAATGCAAATAATCCCGCTAAAATAAAAAATAATAAAACAGCCACAAGCATAAATGACATTTCTTGTATTTTCAATTGCCCTTTTTTTGAAAATCCAAGACCTAAAAATCCAAGATTCTTAGTGCCTGAATCTTGTTGTTTATCATGCCCAGTTATTAGTATTTCTCTCCTTCGCTTTCCCTCAAACAATAATATCTTTCCAATTACCATATCAATAAACCTCACACTCTCCTCTTGCACCTTTATTCATTAAATCAGCTTCCCTAGCCAAATCATGAACATTAATCAAATCACTTGAATCAAAATTATTAGAACTAATTTCTCCATCAACAAAACCTTGCATAATTCTAATCTTATCACCAATATTTAATCTACACCCCTTCCCTTGAAGCAAGTCAGCTTTCCCTCGATAAATATCTGATAATTCACTTAATCTATTCATTATCCTAATAACATTACACTCATAAATATCTTCTCCAGAAAATATAGCCCCATAAACCAAACTATCAGCGTAATAGAGGATACTCTGTCCACCATTCTTCAAAACTCTACCATAATCATAACTATCTTCACAGACTCGCAAGTCATTACATTCACCTTTAACAATCATATCACATTTATTATTCTCACTTTCAAAACAAACTAATCTACCACTACAATTTTTTAAATCACTATCACTTAAACTTTCTGTAAATCTAAACTTATCAACACCTAAATTTTGAATATCTCTCTTAATTCTATTTGGAGCTTGATAAAAACAATAATCCTCAGAACCCATTATATTTATATCAGAAACCTTAAATCCCATAAAAAAAGCTTGAGAAAAAATATAAAAATTTTCACCTTCAATTATTTTATCTGAAAAAACATATTTATTATTTAATGATACTTCATATCCCCATTCACCATAATCACTTCCAAATCCTTTTTCTGCAACTCTTAATCTTTGTCTTCCAAAAGGACGATTAGAAGAAGAATCACAACTAAACTCTATTTTTGTTTTTCTTTTTAAATCAACTTTAAGGGATTTCTCTAAAGCCAATCCTGTTTCAAGAGGATCAAAAACAGAAACAAGCCTAGCTGCACTTTCAGTTCCTGCCTGAGTTTCACCAACACCAATAACTTTAGAAGCAAAATAAAGTGCTATAAATAAAATAATTGCTCCAACTATCATTGCAAAAATCCAATTAAATCCTACTCCTATCGCACCTCTTTTTTTCATAATCATCTTACCTTAACAAGCCTCTGATTAAGTTCTTTTATAACTTCAATATCAATTTTTCCATTATTAACTGCAATACAATAAGGATTCACACTAGCAGTTATATTTTCAATATCTAGATGAGGAATATTTGCTCTATTAAACTCACAAGTATTTTTACGAGGATAAAAATAAAGATTATACCCTTGACTTTTATACAAATCTACTTCATCTCCAACATCATCATTTCTAGCAATAGGCGAATTATAATCTGTAAAACAAACAAACTCTATATTTTTTGGAAGAACACTATTAAAATCCTCCCCAGTTCTTGGAGAATTCCAAGCATCTTCAATAAATTTTTCAAAATCTTCTAGAAAAATTCCTATTTGCCCACATTTATTAAAATCTAAAAATTTAACAATTACAATTCCAGAAACAGCTAAAATAAAAACAATAATTATAATTGAAAAGATTGTTCCAAAAGATAATCCTAATATACTTCCTTGTCCTTTTTTGTTAACCATTTTAAACCCCTAGAAACACCAATTATAAAACTACAACTCCTGTTTCCATAGATTCAGAAGCCCTCACAATAATTGAACAAGTAGCAGGATTTGGTTGATTATTATCTTTATCCATACATCTTATGTAATAATTATGGTTCAAAGTCCAATCACTTGTATGGCTATTAAAGTCACTTGTTGACATACTTATTCCATCTGCAATATCAAAATTACAATCTTTATTTGAATAACTACATTCAGCATCCTCATTAGTCATTATTTTCAAATCTCCAGCTTCCTTGTAGGTCCTAACAATTATTGGCTCTTCTCTATCAACATCAATACTAAACTCTGTTGAATTATAAACAGCATTTCCTCCTAAATCAACACATTTAATTGAATATTCATAATCTCCTTCAATTAAATCTTGTCTTTGTTTATGAATATTTTCTCCTGTTTCTGAAAACTCAATATAATCTTCTTCATTTTCAACTTCTCCAGCAAAATAATAACAAGTCGCTTTTCCATTATCATACCCATTATCAGTTTGAACTTCTAAGAATGCCGGAATACTATCTGTTGCACCTGCAATTGTTTCATCACTTGGTGAAACACTTAATATATTCAATGGTTGAGTCCCAATAATATTATACAAATAACTTTTTGTGTTTGGATTTCTATCATTTGGATCTGCAGCATTAGGCTGATCTTTACATCTAAAGTAATACTTATTCTCTTTTCTATCTTCAATTCCAGTTAAAGTAGTCTTACATGTATAACTATTTTTATTATTCATTTCCCATAATTCATTAGAACATTCCATCTCATTTTGCATAACATCATAAGCAATATTTTCTCTACTCCATTTACAATCTGCAGGCTCATTAACATAAACCTCTAAATCAAGATTTTCATTATTAAATTGAACAGGAGATTCACTAGGAACATTAGTGTTTACAATTAATGGCGGTGTTGTATCAGGTCCTTTTTCAACACAGAATCTTACAGAATAAGCATCTTGGTTAAAGTTCCCATTAGCATCAATACATCTAACATACAATGTATAGCTTCCATCATTTTGTAATTCAGGAGCAACTGCATTAATTGCATCAGGTCCTGGTAATGCTAATCTCTCAGTATGATTATACTTAAACAAACTATCTCCACCAACATAATAACTCATTTCTTCATAAGAATTTAATCCAGATGTTAAATTATAATCTACCTTACATTGAGCAGGCTCTCCAACATTTTCTTTTTCATCTTTAGTTGTAAATGTGAATTCAAGAGGCATAAATGCTTTAATACATTCAGCATCTTTTGGTTTTATCACAACCCCTGTTCCACTAGGTCTTAAAGAGTCTGGTGAAAACACATGCCCTTCATTAACATCAAGCATTTTAATTATAGGAGAGTTAGTATCATGAGGATTAACCCAAACACACTTTTCTTCTTCACTACCTTTATTTATCAAATCACATGCTTGCCCTAAACTCTTACAAGTATATTCTGAACACTCTTCAAACTCATTACATAATTCACAATCTCCTCCTCCAATTGGAGCTTGCCAAGGCAAACACTGGAATTCAACAACTTCTTGAGATTCCTTTTTATAAGTTAATATAAATATTAAAGCACCAACACCAACACCTAATCCTACAGAGTATAATGGATTTGCAATAAATTGTGAAGCAACATTATAAACCAATCCTCCCACAGCTCCTGAAACAGCACCCCAAATCTCACCATTTTTCCCACCACCAATCGCACCTGCAATTCCTCCAATAAAACTTCCAAAACCAACAGAGGTAGCTAAATCTTTAAGATTATCTTTAGCAAATAAACCACCTAAAGATTTTCCAGGAGTTTGAGGAGGAGTCGGTGCAGGAGTTCCACCAGAAGGACCTTCAATTCCCGGAGGAATATCCGGAGTAGGAATATTCAAATCAGGAGCACCAGGGGTTATAGGGGGAGCTTTAGGAGTACCAGGATATAATGGAGGCGCACATCCGCCAGGACCACAAGGACTATCTGGAATACTTGGACTTCCAGGAAGATTATCTAATCTCCCATTAGGAATTAAATCAGGAGTTTTTCTTGAAAAACTAGGATTATCAGGTATCTCAATATTTAATCCAGGAACTTTAGCATTTCCACCTAATGAAGGATTAGGGACAATACTTGGGGGTAAAATAGGAATATTACATCCGCCAGGACCACAAGGACTTTCTTCAGCACTAACAGTTTGCACACCAATCAAATAACTAAACCCAACAATAGCTATAACTAAGTTTAAAATCATAAAACACGCCTTCCATTTTACTAGATTCTCTTTTTCATTGTTATAATAATTATTTTCCATCTTAATTACCCTCTAACTCCTGCAAAACTTTTTACATTATCTAAAATACCACTTACAACTTGCTTCTTACCATTTATTTTCCATTCAACACCCTTACTACTCATCTTACCAGCAATATTAACATAACCACCGCAATCACCAACACTTAAACAAATATTATTCATTTTTCTTGCCCATGCAGGAGTTATAGCCTCACAATTTCCTTCACACTTTTTACTTCCAATTAATCCTTTTTCATAAGTCACTGTTTGCCTAGTATTTGCTAAACTACAAATATTTGAAGCATCACCTTCATTCCAAAATTGCAATCCTGGAGGATTATTAGGTAAGCAAATTCCACCACCATTTTTAATCCCAAAACTAATATCTTGCCTTCCATCATCTAATGTCCTTGATTCATCTCCTGTAGAATAATGCATACCTTCTAACCAAAAACAATCTCTTTGATCAGTATTCAAACAATCATCTTCTTCATCTTGATCAATACAATCCTTCCACCTATTAACTCTACAACCAGATTCTATGAATCTTCCACTAGAAGTTTCCAAAACATTTTCAATACAAATTTCATTTCTAAAATCAGCACAAGCCTCTACTACTTCCTCACCATTAATACAAATATGTCTAAAATGCCTACTACCCACAACATCTCTACCTTCACCAACATTAGATTGATCAACACACCAACTCTCTCCATTCTTATAATCTTTCCCATTATCAGTATTATAACAATTCAAGTCTTTACAAATATAATCTCCATAAGTTGGATTTCCTTCAGAACAAATACTTCCACTAAAATAATCACAATTTCCACAACCTCTTGAACCTGCATTTCCATCAACTTCATCATAACCACAACTCTCAGCCTTGCCAACTAACTTCTGCCAATAAGAAGGAACCTGACTATAGATTTTTTTAGCATCATAAATATTAGTTGGATTCCCACAACTATCTTTAAAATAAACTTCATCTTTTCCAGGAATACATAGGGTATCTGTAGTAGGTCCACAATTAGTCCCTAATTCATCTGCCGAACATAAAAAGTCTTTATAAAATTCAGGTTCTCCACTAACATTTCCTGCATTCAGAGATGAGCATCCAGACCTAGTTGTAAGTTTACAAGTTCTTGTAGATTCTGTTTCAAAAACACAAGCACCTCTATCTTGAGCATGAGCAAGAATAATACAACTTGCCTCATCATTTATATTATTTTGAAAATTAGTTTCTAATCCATAAAATCCTGATAATTTTTTACATCTTGTTAATGTTACAAAACTTGCTTGATCTCCTAAAACACAACAACCCAAATTACATTGAGGAACATTACATTCAGCATCTTCCATCCAAGTTCCAGTAGAAATCTCACAAACCTTTTCAGGAGTATTTTCCATACATAATCCCTCTTCTGTATCTACACAACAACCCATTTTACAAAAACTAGTTGCATCACAGCTTGTAGGAGTCGTCCTAAAACCCTCTGCACAATCTTCTTCATTTGCATTCTGACACCATGCGCCATTTTCAGTCTTTTCACAACAAACATTATATGCAGGCCATTCCTGAGCACTAACAATAGTCACACCAATACTAACAATCAAAAAGCATAATACTATGCTTAACAAGTATTTTATTAATTTTTTCTTCATCTTACAACCTCCACCTGCTTTTTAGATTTAATTTTACCAATTACTAATCCGATTATTGCTCCAATAATTCCAAATAAGATAATTACTGGAAGAATAGAAAAAATAAAAGTTATACCTGGACCAAGCCCACAAGTAACATCATCTCCACAATTTTTAAGGTCAATAAACAACCAAACAAAATAAACTATTAAATCTAATATGACTCCAATTATCATCCCCATAATTGAACCCTTAAGCCACGCCTTTCTTTTATCATTGTATAATTTATCATAAAGAATCCCTACTGCAATTCCAAATACTAAGGGAATTATAAAAAAGATAGAAATTATTAATGAAATCATATCTCCAAAATCAGGAATTCGGGATTGTATAATTGCAGTACCGATTATATAAACTAATAAAAATCCCAAACTAATCAAACCCCCCTTTAACCAACCCCTCATCCTCTCACTCCTTTTTGTTTTTTAGATTTAATTTTGCCAACTATCCAACTAATCAAAATTCCAATAATAAATCCAATGATTATAGTTTCAACATAATAGATTAAATTAGTACAAAGGAATAGTTGAAAATCACTACAAATTTTACTAAAACAATCCAATGATGTTTGACAATAGGAGGGTATAAATTCTAATAATATTATTAGAGGAAAAAGTAATAGCCCTAAAAATCCGATATCAATTATATCTATGAATATTATATAAAGAAGTAAGTATGCTCCTGCCCCAATCAAACCCCCCTTTAACCACCCCTTCATTTTCTCACCTCTACCTGTTTTTTAGATTTGAATTTTTCGATTACTAATCCAATAACTGCGCCGATTATAAAATAAATCAATAACAGAAATAACAAGTTTCCTATCAAGACCAGAGGTAAAAAAAACCAACTTAATACAGAAGGTCCACAATAATCAAAACAAATAAATTGGGATTTCAAATTTTCAAAAATAATAATAACTACAATAAACAATACTCCAATCAAACCACCCTTTAACCACGCCTTCATCTTCTCACCTCTTTAATTTTTAACACCATTTTCATCTTATATTCTCCCAAGTTCTGCAGGAAGTGCAACACTCCTCGACGCAAACATGAATTTATCTTCACTAACTTTTTCAGTTAAAATATAAACTGTTGTTCCATCACTTTGAACTTTCTTTTCTACTCTTAATGAAGGATAATACATCATATAATTCATACTCTCACTATCCCCATATCTTGCTTCCCAATTAGAAATTGAACTAGCAATTATAACTAGGCTGTAAATATTAGAGTTTATATCAGTTTTAATAACTTTATATGATTCTGTTTTATCTTTTCTAATTTCTAAATCACTATCAACTTCAATTAAAATATTATTTGGAACCAAATCAACAGAAATTTCAGGTTGTTTAAATGTAACAGTATAACCTTTACTTACTAAACTCTCTTTTGAAGAAGTTAAACAATTATTAACTCCTTCTTCCATATATGTTTCAAGTTCTGTTTCATAATTTTGTTTTAATAATGGTTTTTGCATAACACATCTTTCATAATTTTCGTGAGTATAACAAAGGTATTCTATCTTATTCCCTTGATAAAGATAATAATTTTCAGGATTTAAACTACCTCCTTGCGAATTTAAAATATCCACTCCTTGTTCTCCAACTTCCTGAATACAATTAATTATTTCTTCAACAGGTGTTTGAGGTGTAATTGTAATATCAAAACTACCCCTATTTATAAAAATCAAAACCACTACTACTATAATTGCAAGTGCAAGAATAATAAAAATTGCAAGTTGTCCTTTTTTATTAACCATCTTTTTGTTTTTTTACTAACCTAGGAAGGAAAATCATATTTATAAATTTATCATGAGATTATCAGATTAATTCATAAGGCCTAACAACAAAAACACCTCCTTTATTTTCAAATCTATCAACACATTGAATATAAAATGTCTTTAAATCCCAATCAGCATAATATCCTGTTTCCCGATTACTCATAGAACTCATGTTCTCAAACCTAGTTCTTTTATCAAATCCATACTTACATTCATTAGAATCTTCACTAGTTATTATTTTTAATTCATTACCCTCACTATACGCCCTTATAATCTTAGGACCTGTTGTATCTATCTTCACCCTAAACCTAGTGCTTTCATTAACTATGTTTCCTGCAACATCTTCACATTTAAATTCAACCTCATAATTTCCTCTAAACAAATAATTAAAATTCTGTTTATGGATATTATCTCCTGTTTCAAAAAACTCTGTAAATCTTTCTTCATCATTTACTCTAAAAGAGCATTCTGCTTTTCCATCTACTGCCCCTCCAGAAGTTTCAAGTTTTAATTCAGTACTAGCAGGTTCAACACTATCAACAATATCTTCCCCTCTAATAGGGAATACCCTATCTATGGATAAATCTGAAACAGATTTACTAATCTCATAAACATAACTCTCTTGCATAACATTCTCATTTTCAGAAATATCTTTACATCTAATATAGAATTTATTATTCTCACTTACAGGAAGAACACTATTACAATTTAATCCATCCACCCCATAATACTCCATACTAGTTTGACATTCCATTTCATTTTCCATTAATTCATAATTTACATCCTCTTCACTCCATCTACACATTCCAGGTTCATTGATAAACAAATTAAAATCAAACTCTTCTTGACTATATTTAACATAAGCATTATTGTCTGGAATTGTTCTGGTGATTAAAGGAGGAGTTAAATCAGGCCCTGGATTAACACAAACCTCTACCTTAAATGGATTATTATTTACAACACCCTTTTTATTTCTACATTTAACAAAGAATTCCATAGTTCCTAATTCTCTCATTTGAGCTTCAGTTAAATTATACTCTCTACCAAATGCTTCAGGACTTGGCAAAAATAAATCCATCCTATGGTAAGGGAAATAAGCAGAACCTACATGCTCATCAAAATACCCTAACATTTCATCATAAGTTTTAGAAGAATCTATATCAAATTTACATTGTGCAAATTGTTCTTCTCCATTAGTATTTGAAACCTTTATCCCATATTTAACAGTTGTAAATGCATCAATACAACCATTGTCTACCTCATTAACTAATTCAAATCCACTATCATCTTCATTATGATACTTAAAACCAGCATTAGGAAGATTATTATTTAATCCACTCCAAGAATCTATAACAGGTACACTATAATTTCTAGGATTTTCAATACATATTTGATAAGCAGTTCCTTTGTTTACAATTTCACATTCTTTTCCTAAACTTTCACACCTATATTCAGTACAAGGAACATCTACTTCATTACATTTATTACAATCACCATTATCAGGTGCTTGCCATTGATGACAATCAAAATAAATATTCACAACTTTTGTCTGACTAAAAAAGAAAAAGAATACAATTAATCCTACGATTAATCCAACAATCATGCTTCCCATTAATATTCCAGCAATAGCGCCTGCAATTCCCCCAGCTAATAATCCTATAGGATCTAAGCCCATAATTTTATTAGATTTATCTTCAATAATCTGCCCCTCATTTACAATAAAGGCACTTTTTGAAAATCCTGCAAAATCCATCACATTAGGTCTTGTTTCACGAACACTATTAATTAAAGAAAGACTTTCATTTCTTTCTCTATCTGAAAGAATTTTAATTAATAATGGAGAACCTAAAGCTCCTGAAACCCCACTAAAAAATGTACTATTTGTATTTAATGAACTTCCTAATCCAGAAACTTGTAGAAAGTCTAAATCACCAGGTTTAGCAGGTTTTTCTCCTTGATTATTTTTAATAGCTCTTATTTTTGAATCACTTAATCTTGGAGGCCATTTCCAATCAGCTCGTAAAGTATATCCTTCTTCATTTATATCTCCCTCATAATTTACATAAGCACCACAATCACCAAGACTTACACAAAACTCATTCATATCTTTTGTAAATACTTCCTTATTACAATTACAATTCTTTTTACATTTCCAACTCCCAAATAATTTTTTCTCCCAAAGTTGAGTACATTGAACATTAGCTAAATTACATATATCTTCAGCAGAATTACTATACCCTTCAATATCTTCATTATAATCCATTGCTAAATCAAAACCAGGAGGATATTCTGGAAGACAAACATCAAATTTCTGAGTTCCAAAATTTATATTTTTTGAATAACAATCAGGATTTTCACTACACTCATCATCTCTTTTAGATGTTTCAAAATTATTATAATTCATACAACTTCTCCAATTATTAACTCTACACGCTGCTTGAGAAATTTTTCCATTTTCAATTTGATTTTCTTCTTCTACACAAATTTCATTTCTATAATCATTACAAGCATCAATTCTTTCTTCACCCATATAACAAATATGTTTTACATGCCTACTTCCAACAGTATCTGTTCCTTGCCCAATAACATCATCATATTCACACCAACTCTCTCCATTTTTTCTTTCTACTCCATCCACATTACAACTAATATCTCTACACACCGCAGTGTTTCCAACACCACCACAATAACTTCCTTCAAATAAATTACAATCATCTGCAATTCCCTCAGGATTTCCACAAGAATCAAACCAATAAACATCTTCCTCTCCATTTAAACAACTTTTACTAGATTTTTCTTGACAACTATTATTAAGAGCATTATCAGAACAATAAAATCCTACATGAAAGTCAGCACCTCTTGCTTGACAATCAGCACCAGTTGTATAAACACACTCATTAGAATCACCAGATTCAAAAACACACGCCCCTTCTTTTTCTCTTTCAGATAATAATGTACATTCTATTTCAGATTCTAAATTTTGAAAATTAATTGAAACATCTGCAAACTCCCCCCCAGATTCTCTAAGGCAAGTTTGTTCAGTTGTCCAAAATGCCTCTCTTCCAATAACGCAACATCCTTTCTTACATTCATTAACATTACAAACCGCATCATTATTCCAAACACCACCACGAATATCACAAACATTTTCAGTAGTAGATTGATAACAAATACCAGTCTTATCACTCACACAACATCCCTTAACACAATCATTTGTTTCACTACATTTAATAAATTTTGAAAAACCTAACTCACATTCATCCTCATTAACTTCTATACAACTATTTCCTGATTTAGTTTGTTCACAACAACCCTTTGAAACTACTTGTGCAGAAACACCATCAATAGAATAAATCATATAAGAGAAAGAAAAAATACTTAAGAGTAAAATAAATATCTGACTTAAACCCATATAGGTATTTTGATTTACCATCTTAAATTCCCGGAGGCATTACACAACTCCTTACAGCAAAATTAAAATCTTTTCCAGAAACTCTTTCTTGCAAAATATAAATTGTATCAGAATCTCCTGTTTTAATTCTTTGAACATCATATTCAGGATAAATCAACATAAATCCAACTTCATTGAAATTACAAAATTCTGATTCTTGATTTACAATTTCACCAGCAATCTTAGCTAAATCATAAATTGGATTTAATATTTCAACTTTAAAATCCTTAAACTCCCTAACATTATCTCCTCTAACAATCCTCATCTCTCGAATCAAATCAACTTTAATCTTTCTTCTATTAAGATTAACATCAATATCTAAACTACCCATTTCAACTTCATATCTTCTTTCTAATCCAGCTTTAAGATTTTCAAAACAATTTTCAACATTCTGACGAATATTTACTTTAATCTCATTTTCAATATGTTCAATTAACAAAGGTCTTTGATTAACACAAGGCAAATAATTTTCATTAATATAGCAAAGATAAGTTATGTTTCTACCTTGATACATAACACTTCCCTGAGGATTAAAATCTCCTCCTTGAACACTTAAAACATTAACAACCTCATTAACAACTTCACTAACACAACTCTCAATACTTGCCTGAGGATTTTCATCATCTAAAACTTCAATTTCAGGAGGATTTCTAAATGCAAAAATAAGTAAAATACTAACCACAAGAATCAGGGCAAGAATTATGAAGATTGCAATCTGCCCTTTCCGGCTCATTCTATTCGCCTTTATTTCAACAACCATAAATTAACACCTCTTTTTTTTATTTTAACCACTTCACCTTCAATCACCAACTCTAACAAATACTTTTCTGCAGTATTCCAACTAACACCTAAGAACTTTGCAAGTTCAGAACTAGTTATCACCTTCTCTTTCCCCAGATATCGCACTATCTTTTTCCCCGTCTGTATATCCATAATATCTTTCCTTCTAGTATCCCTTTTAATATCCTTATGAATATTCATAGTTATTTAAAGGTTTTGTAAGGTTTGGCGAATTCCTATTTAACAATATTTAAATCAATAGAATAAATTAATAAAAATTAAGAGATAACTTTTTTTCTATGTTTGACTAATTCAGAAACTCTTTCTCTAAAATCCATTAAATCTTTTTTTTCTAATTTATAGGGCTTAATAAATGGTTCATCACTTTCATTATAATTCGAGAATGTTTTTAAATTATGCAATTCTTCCCTAGGAAATGTTAATAGTCCATTTTCCATACAATCTTCAAAGATTTTTGTTCCAGGAAACGGAACAAGATTAAAGACTGAAACTTGACTTATAGTAGGCACAATTTTTTCTATCATTTTATAATTTTCTTCTAAGGTTTCTTTTGTTTCTTCAGGATAACCAATTATAAAAAAAGCTTTTACAAATAAATTATCATAATCTTTTATTAATTCAAAGAAATCATATATTTGTTTTTCAGTCATATTTTTTTGCATTAACTTATTTCTAATATATTCAGAACCATTTTCAGGAGCTACACACAATCTAATTAAACCTGCTTTGACTAAACTATCCATAACTTCTTTATCTAATGTTTTAAGTGAGAGCCCATTAGGAGTATCAAATTGTATATTCAAACCTCTCTCAATAATTTCATGCATAATTTCTAATGTTCTTCCCTTTAACAAAGTCATATTATCATCCATAAAAGAAAAATATCTGTGATTATATTTATTATATATTTGTTCAATTTCATCAACTACATTTTTTGCAGAACGATATCTCCATCCCTTACCATGTAATAAAAACATAGAACAAAAAGTGCATTGATTAGGACAACTTCTACTTGTAAGTATTGGAACAGGAACATTAATAGGAATATTTTTAGGATTATGCCATCCACTAGTATCAAAATAGTAATCTTTAAGATTTATAGCGTCATAATCTGGAAAAGGCAATTCATCAATATTTTCTATGAAAGACGTTTTTTGATTAATTTTAATCCCCCCTCTTGCCTATAAGCAATACCATTTATATCTTTTAATAAATTTTGATTATTAAAATGTGCATGTATTAATTTTGGAAATGAAATTTCACCTTCCCCTAAACAAATATATTCTACAACATTATAATCTTTTAATATTTCTCTTGGAAATATTGTTGGATGAATCCCTCCGAGAACTATTGGAACACTAGGAGATATTTTCTTAATTTTATTTATAACATTCATAGCCGATTTAAATCTTCCTGAAAATAAACAAGTAACCCCAATCATATCAGGATTAAATGAATTAAATTCATTAATAAATCTTCCAGAAAAATAATTTTCAAAATCACCATCCTCAGAATTTATAATTTCATTATTCATATCAATTATCTTAACATTATAATTATTTTTTTTCAATATAGCAGAAAGATACAACAAACTAAGGGGAATACTTTTGTCTTTATGAGTAACAAAGGAGGGCGAAGGCGGATTTATTAAAAGAATTTTCTTACTTATTTTATTATCCATAGTTTTATTTAACTCAGAATCTCTAGGAACTTCCATTTTTATCATTTCTGGATATTTTTTTTCAGAACACATGTCATCAAATTCCATTTTTTATATTTAAATATAATTACGATATCTTATATATCTTCCTTCAGATTAGTTTCATAAAGAATCTATCAACAAATAATCCCTCTTAATTTGGGTAATGCTAAAACTAAATTAGGAACTAAAACTCCTCTTTTATTTAATCTACAAAGTGATTCATAACCCAAATATCCACACCAATCCATTTTATCCTTCTCCCTAGGTTCAGGAGTCCCATTCATTATTTCTGCAAAATAAGTCCTACAAAAAAAACTTCCTTCAGGAGTCTGAGTTTTATAATCTCCAAAAACTCCTTTAACCCGAATTCCTATGCCTAACTCTTCCCAATTTTCCCTTATAACAGCACTCACTAAATCTTCATGAAGTTTAACCTTTCCACCACAAAATTCATACCTATCTGCACCATTTTTGCAATTATGTGTTAAGAAACAACGACTAGTTTCATTCAGAATTAATGAATTAACCATATCTATTTTCATTCTCCTAATCCTCCCTTACTAATCCTCACTCTCAACTCTTGGAGCCAATATAAACGCTAACTCAATAAATGGAGTAATAAACTCCAACCTCAAAGGATAATCTGTTGCAAAATTAACTTTAACTTTATCTGTAATCTTTGTAGCCTTAACCATCTTTTGCAAATATTCTAAAGAATATTTAGAACTATTATTCTCTGCTTCAATATTCAACTCATCACTACTAAACTCAGACTTAAATGAATTCAAACTTCCTTTAGCTTTCATAACAAATTTATCAGGTTCTGAAACAAAACTACAAGAATCTGCAACAACACCACAATCTTCAATAGCTTCTGCAAAATCTAATGAAGGCATTTCTATTTTACTTGAAAAATCCAAATTAGGTAATTCCTTTTCTTCAGTTTCAATATCAATCAAAGCTAAATTAAACTCTCTCTTAACTTTATCTTGAATTTGTAATCTTAATTCATTTTCTTGCTTTGTAATTATTAAAACACTTCCAGCCTTAACCCTTCTTAAAACAGCCTTTAAACTATCTAAGCTAACTCCTAGAACTTCTTCATTTTCAATTTCAAGCTCTGAAAATGCACTAGAAGGTAACTTAAATGAAATCATAGCAACATTTGCAGGGTCAATTGCTTGAATACTCATTCCTTCCCTATTTACCTTGATTCTAACCTCTAAAACTAACTCAGAGATAATACTAATAATTTCTGAAAATATCTTTGGATTATCTAACTTTAATAACATATCTCATAAAACCTGAAATTGTTTTTAAAGATTATGATGTTATAGAATAGTTTATTATATATAACAAAAAACCCAAATTTACCTATATAAAATGGGTACTGATTCTAATAAACGAAGTTTTAAGGAACAAAGGATTAGAGAGATAACTCTTTTTTACTATTCTCTTCCAGAAGTAAGAAAAGCTATCTTTGATTTTGCTAAAAATAGGGAGACAATACCCAGATTCTTTGAAGGTTTTGGAAAACGCCCTGATAATTTTCAATATGAATCAGATATAGTTGAATTTACAAAAAGAGGGGCAACATCTTTTCATTGTTCAGAAGAATTATGGGAAGACCCATTAGAAATCTCAACAGATTTTTCAAGAAAACAATTTGATGAAATAAGAATTGGATGGGATTTATTGTTAGATATAGACTCTCCTTATTTAGAATATTCAAAAATCTATACTAAATTATTAGTTGACACACTAAAATTTCATGGAATTGAAAATATAGGTATAAAATTTTCAGGATCAAAAGGATTTCATGTAATAATTCCTTGGAAAGCATTTCCAGAAGAAATTTATGGAAATAAAACAAAAAATATGTTCCCTGAATGGCCAAGAATTATTTGTCAATATCTTGATGAAATAATCAAACCAAAATTAACAGATTATATATTAGAAAATAGTAGCTTGCAACAAATAGCTAGTAGAACTGGAAAAAAAGAAGAGGATTTAATGGTAAGGGAATGTGTCTCTTGTAATCGCCCATCTATTAAAAAAAATCTAATAACTTGGATGTGCCCATTTTGTAAAAATGAAATAACAGCTATTGAAGGACATTATAATAATAGAAGAAAAGCAAAATGTCCTGATTGTAGAAAAGAATTGTTTGAAAAAGAAAAAGAACAAATGTTTTATTGTGAATCTTGTAAAATTAATTCAAATAAAAATCCAGAATTATTTGAAGAAAAAGAAAGATTTAGAACAGAAAAATTAATTGAAGCAGACTTAATTTTAGTTGCTCCAAGACATCTTTTTAGAATGCCTTATTCATTACATGAAAAAACAGCATTAGCTTCAATAGTTTTAGACCCTGACAAAATTATAGAATTTCAAATAACAGATGCAAAACCCTTAAAAGTTAAAACAAAAGAATTTTATCCTAATTCAAAACCAGAAGAAGCAAAAGAATTATTATTACAAGCATTAGATTGGAAAGAACAAAAAGATCAAGAAGAAAGAGTTATTGAAAAAAATAAAGAATTTTTAGAGTCTTCACAATCATCACAAAACCCCTCATCAAAAAAGAAATCAGAATACAAGAAAATTCAAATACTTAATCCAACAGATGATTTATTCCCCCCTCAAATTAAACAATTGTTAAAGGGAATAGAACATGATGGAAGAAAGAGAGCTCTATTCATTATATTAAGTTTCTTCAAAGCATTAGGAATAGAAGAAAAAGAAATAGCAAGAAGAATAAATGAATGGAATGAAAGAAATTCATATCCCCTAAAAAAAGGATATATCCAAGCACAATTAACATGGTATAAAAGAAAAGATTCTGTAATGCCCCCTAATTTCAACAATCCCATTTACAAAGACTTAGGATTATTTGACACAGATGATTTATCTAAGCAAGTTAAAAATCCTGTTAATTATACTGTTAAAATGTTTTTTAAGAAAGGCGGGAGAACAGATAAACAATAAAATAAAAAAGATTATAAATATAGATAAATATCTAATTATATGAAAACAAATCGTTGGGATAATTATAGAAAAGCAAATGATAAATTTCCAGAAGTTAGGAAAAAAGAACTCCAATTAATGCTTAAAAAGGTAAACCCTCAATCTGGAGAAATAATTATGGAATGTGGAACTGGAAATGGCTATCTTACTTTTCCAATTGCTCAAAAATTAGGAAAAGGAAAATTAATAACTTATGATGTTACTCCTGAAAATCTTGATGCAGTAAGGAAATTAAATAAAAAATTTAATCTACCTATTGAAATTAAACAACAAACAATTTTTTATGATTTTGAAGAAACAGATTCATCAATGGATAAAATAATATCAATTGCTTCATTTCATCATTATGATAATAAAATTAAAAAAACTGGTTTTTCTGGAAGATTAGAGGCTTTAAAAGAGTTTCATAGAATTATTAAAAAAAATGGAAAAATAATAATTGGAGATGTTGGAAAGAATACAATCTCTTCAAAATATTTTGATTCAATTAATAATCCTAAATTTTGTTTTCCCGAGGGACATCCTCATGAATTCTTAGATAAAAAAGAGATTCAAAATCTTTGCTTACAAACAGGTTTTGAAATTGAATCTTATGAAGTTGCCCATGTTCCATGGGTTTTTGATTCAGAAGATCAGGCAAAAGAATTCTTACATACAATTCATAATGCAAAATGTTCTCCTGAAGAATCATTAGCACATGCTAAGAAATATCTTAAATTCTGGAAAGAAAATAATAAATATTATTTAGATTGGGAATTATTTTATTTAATTGCAAAAAAGAAATAAAAATCCTCAATCTAAAATCACCCAACTTCAATCTCTTTCTCCAATAACTCTGAACCACTTTCCTTCAATAAAGGGCCAACAGCCAATTCAACATCTAACCTTATAAGATGTTTAACAAATAAATTATCTGTATTTAATTTATACAAATCAGATTTTCCCTGTTTTCTAGTTTTGATCACAATTCCACTTTTAATAAAATCTTCAAAAAAAGATAACAAAGAATTATAACTAATATTAGATTCTCTAGCTATCTCTGTAAGATTATAATCAAATAAATCATTGTCAATCAGAAAATCTAAAACTCTTAATTTAGGGGTGTCTCCAAGAGCTTTCAAAAATGGTGACATATTTTCTTTTCTTTTCATTTAATTTCATTCCTTTTAATTCTCCCCCTCCCTCCCCATATACATGTACACGACACTCACACCATATTTAAATGTTTCTATAGCTACATCACAACTATCAAAGATAGAAACATTTAAATAATCTCTTAAACCTCTAAAATAATGGTGTCAAAAGAATGGGTAACAGCGAGAATTATGTTAAAATTAACAAAGAAAAATAATTGGAATGCTTGTTATGATAGATTAGAACATTTCAAAAGATTTCCAAACCTAAAAGAAATTATAAAAGAACTAGAAAAAAAGAATTGGATTTTAATTCACAAAAAACCAAACTATACCACAATATCTTTGAATACAAAATATAAAAAAGAAATAGCAGAATTTATTATTGAACAAACAAATATTAATTATAGAATTTAATTTTCTATCACAAACATCAACAAATTTAAATACCATAATAACCTAAACATTTTATGAACATATCAAAAAGAGGGTTGGTAATAGCTTTAGTAATCTTATTAGCATTTCCATTAGTCTTAGCTCAGAATGAAACAGAAGCAGAAAAATCTTATTCTTGTTTAAAATCTAAATTAAGTGATGATTGTGGAAACACTCAAAGCACCAAGGAAGCAGCATTTAATTTATTAGCAATGGCACATGATTCTTCTGTTAAATCAGATTGTAAATCATCTTTAGAATCAAAGAAAAGTGATAATTGTTGGGGCGAAACATCCTCTGCTCCATGTGATATAAAATCAACTTCATTAGCAATTCTTGCATTAGATTATATTGGAGAAAATACAGACACTTACAAAGATTGGTTATTAAGTAAGAAAAAAATAGCAGACGAATTAGAATGGTTTTTAGAAGTAGATACAAATAATAGATCTACATGTACTATTAACGGAAATGAAATAACTTTACAAGATAATAAAAAAATAACAGGTTCAAACCCTCCAGGACTTAGAAAAGCATATAGTGATTATTGGCTTGAAATAATAGATTTTAATATTAATTATACTATTTCTTGCGACAAGGATTTTATAACAACTTTAATTTACAAAAAACCAGATGAATCTGTTTATCATGTTTCAAGTGAAACTCATTCTGCTTCTGCAGGAGATTCTACAGAAGAAGGAGTAAATGCATATTGTTTTGCATTATCAGGAGCTTGCAATTATGAAGGAAGTTTATGGGCAACATTAGCTTTAGGAAAATTAGGCGAAGAAACAACACCCTACATACCTTATATTTCTGCAATGGCTGAAGAATCAGAAAACAGAAAATATTTCCCATCTACATTTTTATACAATCTAATTCCTGTTTCAGATTATTATGATGATTTATTAGATAAACAAAAATTAAACAAATATTGGGATGAAAGCGGAAACAAATATTTTGATACAGCCTTAGCATTATTAGCATTAAAAGGAACAGGAGTAACAGATACTGTCAAAAATTATCTTTTAACAATAAGAGAGTCAGATAATTGTTGGAGATTTGACACAGCATTTATTTTACATTCAGGATGGCCTAAAATCTCTTCAGGAGATGGAGATGATGGAAGTGCAGATGGTTGTGTTGAATTTAGTCATTATTGTGTTTCTTCAGGAGAATGTACATTATCAAATACATTAGATAATTTTCAATGCGCTCTTGCAACAGATGTTTGTTGTTCAGAAGAACCAGAAGAAGAATCTTGTATAGAACAAACTGGAGTAATCTGCGAGTCTAACGAAGCATGTGATGGCGTTCAAACATCTTCTTCAGATATTAATTGTTGTTTAGGAACTTGTGAAGAAATAGATTATGGAAATGATTGCGAAGATTCAGGTTATTCTTGTGAAAATACTTGTTCAAAAAATCAAGAAGAAAAAACAGCTTATTCAGATGATTGTGGCTATCAAATTTGTTGTGCAGAAAAACAATCTTCTCCAATAAATTGGTTCTTAATCATATTATTAATTATTTTAATCATCCTAGTTATTCTAGCAATAATTTTTAGAAATCAATTAAAAATTTGGTGGTTTAAGCTAAAATCTAAATTTAGTTCTAAAAAGAAAACTCAACCTCCAAAAAGAGCCCCTCCTCCAGGCATGATGCCTCAAAGACCTATCAGACATTTAAGAAGAGCACCTAATCCAAGAGCACCTCCAAGAAGGCAAATAAGACGTCCTCCTGCAAGAGATAAAGATTTTGATGATACTATGAAGAAATTAAGAGATATGTCAAAATAATTTAATTTCTTCAAATCACTCGCTTCTTACGAATCTACGGATATGAAGAAATTAAGAGATATGAGCAAGTAAACATTTATTAATATTAATTCTTACTTACCTCTATGAAAAGAGGACATTTATCACCAAAAGTAAATATCAATTTATTTCTTGTACTATTCCTATTTACAATCCTATTCATACCATTCATCTCTGCAATAGATATAACACTATCAAAAGAAAACTATCAACCAAGAGAAACACTTCAAGCAGAAATAATAGGCAACTTTGTTTCTCTAACAGCAGATAACATCTTACTTTATGAACAAGGTGTTCCTCGTTCAACACCTGCAATTTCAGATTTAACTTATCAAGATAATACTTATTATTTTTATGCAATTCTTCCAAATAAACAAGCTAATTTTTCCCTTAAAATAGAAAATGCAGAATACTATGATCAAGAGAACATAATCTCAGATACTATAACAAAAGATTTTGAAATTAAAACAACAAATCAATCTTCACTTCAAATTAATCCAGGGTTTATTGTTTCAGAAGAATCTTTTTCAATAAATGTAAAATCACTTAATGAAAATCAAGATGTAAAATTAGATTTTGAAAATATAACTCAAACCCATACAATAATTCAAGAAGATGAAAAAACAATAGAATTAACTTCAATTAAAAAACAATCTTCAACACTAAAAATAGATGATTATAATATTCCCATATTTATAACCTCAGAACCAATCACGCCTCCAATACCTCAAAGCAGAGATTTAAAATTCACACCTACAGAATTAACTGCAAAAGTAATTTCAAATCAAGATTATTTTTTTAGAGTTATTTTAGAAAATATCGGAAACAAAAATCTTACAAACCTACAATTCTCTTCAGACATTGCAACAATTATAGAACCAAGTGTAATTCCTTTAATTAATTCAAAAACAAAAGAATTTATTAATTTAACAGTAAAAGTTCCAGAAACACAAGATAATTTCACAGGAGAAATAACATTAACTTATCTTGATAACACTCAACAACTTAAACTTCCAATATTATTTGAAATCATAGAAACACAAGAGGAAATTAATCTAACCCCCACAGAAACACCTGTAGGATTAAATTGCGATGAATTTGGAATAATTTGTGATTCAGATGAAATATGTGATGGTTCAATAACAAAAAGTTTACAAGGAAATTGTTGTATTGGAAATTGCATTGTAGAACCAGAACCCTCAAATTATGGAATGATTTTCTTAGGAATTCTAATCCTCTTAGTTGTAGCATTTTTTGGATTCATCATATACAGAAGATTCAAAAAAAAGAAAATAAAAACACCAGAGCAATTATTAAAAGAAAAATCAGAAAAGTACAGCAAAAGAATTCAACCACAACAACCTCCTGCAGAAGTTCGAGGTAAATTAGATAGGATTTAATCTTTTTTTGAATCTTCCAATTTCTTAAATTCTTTAGAATCAGCATTACTCATGTCTTTATCATTTTTTGAATCCTCTGAATCTTTTGATTCTGAACCATTTCCAGATTCTAAACTACCTATCTTACTCTCCAACTCTTTAACCTTATTAACTAATTGTTCTCTTTCAAGAGCAACAGCTTTAGTAACTTCATCAAATCTATGCAATCTAATTGCTAATTGAGATAACATGGAGGTTAAATCAAAATTACTTAATTTAATATTTTCAGGTTCAAGTATTTCTATATTTGCAGGAAGCATATTTAAAACAATTTCATAAACAAGGTGAAGATTATCACAAACAACTTCTACTTCTGCATAATTTGTAAATAAATCTTTAGCATTTTCATCTTCTAATGGTTTAGGTTCATGAACAATTCTCTCTATAACTTCCACACCTTTTTGTTCATTTAATTTATCAATAAATAAATTCATTGTTTCCACTATATGCTCTGGAGGTCTTCCAAGCATTTCAAAAATAAATCTTGTTTTTACTTTATTATCCGATGTTATAGTTACCATTTTTTTCAAATTTTCTTGTTCTAGATTTAGCAAAAATCAATAATCCTATTAATAAAACACATTGAAATACAAAAGTATACAATGCATATCTTGCTATTTTCTTTGCTTTTGATTCATAAATCAGGGTTTTTTTTGTTTTTATATCTTCCTCTCCTGCAACAATAGCATTCCCAGTCAATTTAGAATCTCTTTTTTCAATAAGCTCTTGCAATAATCTTTCTTTGTCGTCTAAATAGGAATTTTCGGAATCATCTCCTGAATCTCTAGATTCAGCTAGATTCGAATCTTCTAATTCTTCGGAATTAGAACTTCCACTACTCTCCAAAATCTCAATCTCCATTTTAATCTCCTCATCATAACTATTATCTCCATTTTCTCTTAATCTAAAAATTATTTCTGCATCACCCTTAAAATCCTCATATTTTTCTCGAATCCTTAATTTTATCTCCTGGTCATCATTACCAGGACCATTAAAAAAATTATCAACATAATAATTTCCACTATCCCAAGTTTCTTCTTCCTCATCATATCTTTGACTAATTATGCTATCATTATCTTCAAATTTAATGTAAACTTTAACATCATAATCTTTATCTTCTAAATTTTCAACATAAATATCAATCTTCATTGTTTTTTGATTAACAATATTATCTTCATTCCAATCCATATCTAAAATAATATCTTCATCATTTATTGAATCTTCTAATTCTGAAGAATTAGAATTCTCATTCTCATTTTCTGATTCCTCAGAATCCCCCCTAACACAAGGACTAGGGACTCCTCTAATAAATAAACCATCTTCAAATATCCAAGAATCACCACTTGTTTTAATATTACTCTCCCATGAAAAACTATCTATTAATTCACCAGAATCATCATATAAAGAAATACTTTCCTCTCCATCATTTAATCCACTACCAATAGTGCTTAGAGCAATACAACTTTCACTAGCTACATTAAATCTATCACAATCTTCTTCAACACCATCAAGAATAATTCCAAAATCATTAGCACCTAAACTCAAACTAATACTATCATTACTTTTTAAATCCCCTATTTCCCATTCAATTAATTCAACTCCACTACCAGAATTATACAATTCAACCCATTCATTTTCAAGAAAATTATTTGTATGAGGCATAACCTCATTAATTCTAACTTCAGCATAAACCAAATTTATAAATATCAAACCAATTAAAAACAAACCTAATAATCCCACACACGTCTTTTTTAGCATCATCATAAAAAATAATCCTAGAAGTTTTTAAGTATTTATGTTTCAAGTTTATAAAAAGTTTTGATATATTTTTCAGATAACTCAGATAATCTCCCCTTTTATTTTAAAATGTCAAAAACCTTCGGTTTATTACCCTGCCTAAAGGCAGGGGCTTGTTTCGGTTTTTGATGCTAGAGAAATTCCCTTCCAACCCCTCTCTAAAGAAAGGGGATTTCTCTAAGTTTAACATTTTCAGAATTATTTAAAATTTGGTTAGCAGTATGCTTCCAAATTTTCATAAAATATTGCTCTCTCCATCTTCATCATCCCTTAAATCTTCATAAAATTCCTCGCATTCTTTATCATTTTTTGCACATTTTATTTTCCCACCAAAAAATTGTCCAAATCTTTTCCCTTTTAATTGAGCTTTTTTTAATGAAATTCCCCAGTTTTTACCAGAATTTTCAAGATGTTTAGGTTCAAGAAAATACCATCCAACTCGATTAAATCTTACTGCAATTACAGGTTTTAATCCAAAGATTTCAGAAAATGTCATAAATCTTGAAATCTGATCTTTAGTAATATACTGAATAGGTTTTTTTGTAGACTTAGCTTCAATACAATATTTTCTTCCTTTTTTACCTGCAAGAATATCACAATCAGCATTCTCCATCATTCCACTTCCTGCAACTCTAACAGCTCTAAAGCTATTATCTACAAACATTTGAAATAATTCTCTTTCAGTTCTTGAACCTTTTGTTTTATTTGACATTTTTATAACCTTTATGTAACTTTTACAATTTATATAATTTAACAAAAATACTTAAAATAATCTCTAACCAGATTACAAATCTCTAGCAAGTAATGTTTTTCTTTGATTTGCCTTTGCCCTAGCAATCCCTTTTCTTAAAATATCTTCAACCTTTTTTTCCAATTCTTCTTCAACTTCATTAGCAACATTACCAATAACCCCTTCTTCATCAATCTTCTTTACACTCTCTCTTATTTTGCTTTTTATTATTAAACTCATTTTTTCTTCTTCTTATTTTTTGAATTTTCAGCACTCTTAGAATTTTCTGAACTTGCATTATCCCTCATAAAAGGAAATAATAAAACATCCCTAATACTCTCTTGCCCTGTTAATAACATAACCATTCTATCAATTCCCAACCCCAACCCACCAGTAGGAGGCATTCCAATATCAATAGCATTTAAGAAATCTTCATCTAATGGATTAGCTTCTTCATCTCCACCTTTTAACATTTTTTGTTGCCCTTCTAATAATTCTCTTTGTAAAATAGGATCATTTAATTCACTATATGCATTTCCTAATTCAGCACCCATGCAAAAAGGCTCAAATCTTTCAATTAGTTTACACATTTGATCATTTCTATGAGTTTTACATAAGGGAGTAGTTTCTAAAGGATGGTCTAAAATAAATGTAGGTTGTTCAATTTTTTCTTCACAAAAATGCTCAAATAATCCCTGAACAGCCCATCCCCAAGTTTTATCTTTAATATCAATTTTATTTTTATCAACAAACTCAAAAATTTCAGAATCACTCATTTTTTTAATATCAATTTTTGCATATTTTTTAATTGCCTCTAACATTGTCATTCTTTTCCAAGGAGCTTTAAAATCAATCATCTTGCCCCTAAATTTAACCTTAGTAGTTCCAAGAACCTTTTTACAAGCATTCTCATAAATCTCTTCAAACAAATCCATCATATCATTATAATCACAATAAGCACAATAGATTTCCATCATTGTAAATTCAGGATTATGCCATCTATCAATTCCCTCATTTCTAAAATTTCTTGAAATAGTAAATACTCTATCATATCCTCCAACAATTAATCTCTTTAAATATAATTCAGGAGAAATAGCTAAATATAAATCCATATCAAGTGCATTTAAATGTGTCTTAAATGGTTTAGCACTTGCCCCACCATAAAGTGTTTGTAAAAATGGAGTTTCAACTTCAACAATATCTTTCTTTTTTAATAATTCTCTAATAGAATCAAGAATCTTTGTTCTTACCTCAAAAACATTTTTCACATCAGGATTCATAATTAAATCCAAGTATCTTTTTCTATATCTTTCTTCTTTATCCTGAATACCATGCCATTTTTCAGGAAGAGGCAATAAACTCTTACTCAACATTTCAGCTTTTTTAACTAACACAGAAACTTCCCCAGTTCTTGTTTTCATAATAATTCCTACACTTCCAATTATATCTCCAATATCTGAATATTTCTTAATATTTTCAAAACTCTCTGCATTTGTTTCAGCTTTTTGAAAAATCAATTGCAAATCCCCTTTAGAATCTCTAATAGTTAAAAAAATAAGTTTTCCAAGATTCCTCTTAGTCATAATTCTTCCAGCAACACTAACCTTGCCCTTACTCCTCTCATCATTTTTTAATTTCTTATACTTTTCTTTAATTTCCAAAGAAAAATTCTTTCTATCAAATTTATGTGGATAAGGATTAACTCCTTTTGCAATTAATTCCTTTAATTTTCTTTTTCTCTCATTAATTATTTGTTCTTCTCTTCCCATTAACATACACTAGAAAAATCTGATTAATAAATCTTTTTACAACCTCATAACCTTAAAACCCTTAAAATCTTGATGCCTAATTTCTCTTATTTCCATATTTTTAATATCTGCATGCTTAGGTCCTGTTTTACAAACACCTAACATTTCCTTAACATTATCATCTTTTCCTTCAAGAAGAATCTCAACTCTTCCATCTTCAAGATTTCTAACAAAACCCCTAACATTAAGTTTATCAGCATTATCTTTGATGAATTTTCTAAAAAACACACCTTGCACACTTCCTGAAACATATATTCTAAGAGTTTTCATTTTAAATCTTCAAATCTTTTAATAAGAAAAACAAATATTATATTTAAAGATTAGTATAATCCCCAAGAACTAATTAGAATAATCTCTTTGTCTATTATTTCTACCTAATCTATAAGCACCCAATGCACCTACTCCCATAGTTAAAAGCAAAGCAGTTGAAGGTTCTGGTGTAGTGTTATTATGCATATCTCTATATTTTTGTTGCTGAGTAGTTCCAATAGGTTTAAGATTTCTAGGATTATCTTTTGAATTCCCATTAATTAAACCACATCCAGCACTACAACTAAGTAAACCCGCTGAAATAATTACAGGTGCAATTAATTTTTTTAATGTTTTCATTTTAATATTATTTGTTAGTTTTTAGTTAATATAAATCTTTCTAAAGGCTATTTAAACCTTTCTATAATCTCCTCAAATCCAACTCATTATGAATAATAATCATTGTTTGTGAGGCAAAATAAGTAGGCCTTCCAACACTAATTTTATCTTTATACCTTTTAACTTCTTTCTTAGGTAATCCCTCATGATCTCCAAGAACAAAAACACACTTGCTCAACTTAGAACTATCAAGTTCCCTAATACTTTCCCCTTTTCCATCCAAAATACAAATATCTTTTCCATTATCTTCTAATTCATTCAATAAAGCTCTAAAGCTCTTTTTCTCAATAAAACATCCTGGAAAAACTTCGTTTTTCTTTCCCTCTTTACATTTATACAACATTCTTTTAATCAACCCAGCAACATTTTTTTTACTTATTTGCGTCTTCTCAATTTTAGAACTAACAATTTCTAAATGCATTGGAGGATTTGGAGCACCATTAAAAATCAGATGCAAATGAACATCATCCCTCATTTTATTACTAAGAAAAAGAGATTGTATTATCACATTACAAACAATATCCATTCTTCCAGCTTTCATTAAATCTGTAAAATTCCCAGATGTTCTTGCTTTTTGCGAAAAATAAATAAATTCTCTCATAAAACTATAGTTATATTTAACTTAATAAATGTTTATAAGTTTAAAACCATTAACAAAATAAGATGGAATATCCTACTGAATTTGATGCTAAGCAGGGGAATATGAGTTTTTATATTTTGGAAGCAGGTCTTGAAATTGATAATGATCGTTTAGGAAGAGAAGAAGGTTGGTCAAGATTAGATAAAGTTAGGGGATTAGGGAAAATGCTTTCAAGAGCTGTTGAAATATTTCAATCAGGTTATAAGGATGATGAACTTTTTGGAGGTTATAGTGAATTAGGATTTATAGATTGGGCTGATTTTTATCATACTTTTAATAAATCTATTGCAGATTATACTGGGCAAGAAGAAGAGCCTAGTGATGATTTTAAAGAAAGATTTGGTTCTGAAAATAATGAAGAGAGTAGAAGAAGGTTATATGAATGGACTCAAGATACTATGGATGGCATAATGAAAGTTTCAAAAGATTTAGAAAGGGTTGCATGGATGCCTGAAAAAGTTTCTGTTGAACAAAAACATAGACTAATTGATTTTTGTTGTGAATTAAGTAGAAATCTTCTTGGGCATAATTCTAGCGGAATTAATTTTTTAGCTGCTTAACTTAAACCTCTCCTCTCAAATACATCTTCCTTTTATCTTCTGGGAATTTTTCAATAGAATATCTTAACATTGTTCTAGGCATATTCTTATAATGTTTACTTAAAAATTCTTCTAAAACTTTAACATCTTTTTTACCCATTTCCCTTAACATCCATCCAACAGCTTTATGAATTAAATCATGAGAATCATTTAAAAGAATTTCAGATAGATTCAAAACTTCATTAAAATCATTTTCTCTAATAAATGCAAAACAACTTACAATAGAGATTCTCTTTTCCCATAAATCTTCTGAAACCGCAAGTTCATACAAAACATCCCTATCTTTATCAAGCAAAAATTTCCCAACAATTTTGTGTGCTGATAAATCTACTAAATCCCAATTATTTATTCCATGAGTATTTTCTAAATAAAAATCAAAAATATTTTTTCTAACTGATTCATCACCTTTATTAAATTTTTCAATTAAAATCAATAACCCAATTAACCTTTTTTCGTGAACCTCTGAGTTAAGCAAATTTCTAATCTCTTCCATAGAAAGATGAATACTTTCTTTAGCAATACTTCTTTGAACAGGAACTGTTATCCCTAAAAATACATCTCCTTCACCATACTGCCCTTTTCCTGTTTTAAAAAATCTCTGCAAGATTTTAGCTTTTTCAGGATTAGCATTTTCTTTTAATAGTTTGTTTAGATTTTCCATAAATCATATCATAAAATAAACCTTATAAATTATACTCTTATTTTTAATCCAAAAACTACCCTAAATCTCTTATCTCAACACCTTTATCAGCCATATACTTCACAAAATCCTCAACATTCTTAAACAAAACATCATAAGCTTCCCCTGCCCCATGCTTCTCACAATTTTCTATACTTAATTTCTTACAAATCTCAGGCCTTTTATCATAAATCTTACACATATATTTTTCATCAAGTTTATTACAAGGAGTATCAAATTGTATATACCATTCTTTACCTTCAATAAACACACTTACATCTTTATGAACTAAATACCATAAAATATGTTCATAATCTTCCTTGTCTTCAGGTTTATCAATTTCAACACAAATATATTTACAGCATTTAGCTTTACATCCTTCACAACTTAATTTCTTACCCATTATCTTCTCCAAGAAAAAAATCCTCGTTTACCTTTACCAAGTTTTTTAATTTTTCTCAATTTCCTTAATTCTTTTAATTTAGTAGTTGCAGTAGCTTCTTTAAACACAATATGATTCATATGAATATGTTTTAAAATAAATCTTTTAGCAACTTCAGGTTTTTTATTCCCTATCTCCCTTAAAATAATTCCAACACACTCCTGAATATATTTTTCTTTAACATCAATAAAATCTTCAACAAATTTCATCCCTAGTTTAAAATCCCCTTTTCTAATTAATGGAATTGAGGAAGCAAGAGCTAATCTAACTAACCATAAATTTTTACTTTTTGAAAGTTTTATAACTTCTCTTTTCATACTTGCAGGATGTTTAATTAGAATCTCTCCAATAATTTTACCAATGCTATCTGCCTGATCAAAACTTTTTATACTCATTAATTTAGATTTCAAAAATCTCCAAGTTGCAAGATTAAATTCATCAGAATATAATCTTAATGTATAAATAGCTAATGAAGTTTCTCCATGATATTTTGAATTCCACATTTTATTAAACACCTTATAAAATTCTTTTAAACTATACTCCTCATGAAGTCTTTTAGCTAAAACTCGCATTTCAGGAACTTTATTTCTATAAAAATCATGAGAACTCACAAGATATGTTTTTATATCATCTGCAAATTCTTTATTGCTTAGTTTTTTCAACACCCTTTTAGATTTTTGATTTATCATTATTTTATTAAGAATTTCACCCAACCAATTTCAAGTTTATCTTGATAATGTTTTTCTTGGAGTTGATATAGGTTTTTCCTTAGAAGTATGTTTTTCAGTTAATGCTTGTTTTTTTGATATTTTTTCACTCTCATCCTTAGAGGCTTCCCTTTTTTCTTTAGCATCTTTCTTTTTTTCAGCATCTTTAGATTCCGAACCAGCCTTAGCATCTTTTTTCTTGCTTTCAGAATTTGCTTCATTTACAGCTTCTTTTTCTTTAACTTTCTTTTCAACTTCTGCCTTTTTCTTTTCATCTCTTAATTTTGCAAATTTAATATGAGGAGGTAAATCAACTAATTCAACTCTCACAGTTCCATTATCTAATTTAATAGCTTTAACTTTAATCTTAGAAAGAGGTTTTTTCATACCCCTAAATCTTATTTCATTATTAACTAAAATATCTATTTTTACTTTTCTTAAATCTCTATCATAAATCTTCATATGCTGTGCAATAAATTCTTTCAAACCCTTAACAGCTTTATTAGCTCTTTTATACTTTGGAACTTTAAGCCATTCCTTTCTAAGTGGAACTATATATTCTCTTTCTAATTCAACTTTTGGTTCTTTAGTATCTGGTTTTGCCATTTTATCCTAATTGTTGTTTCCTTTGTTTCCTAGGTTTAATTTTTAATTTTGTTCTTCTCCAATTTCTTCTAACATAAGTTACTGAAGATGGATGAGCTCTTTTACCTGCCCCTAATTTCTTTAATACAACCCAAACAGGAGCCCATTTAGTTTGCTTACCAGCTTTACTTAATTTGATTTTTTTCTGATTCTTTCTTTTCTCATTTCTTTTTACATTCATTTTATACTCTCCATTAATTCTTTACCTTTTTCAGTAAGCATCCTTCCTGCTCTTTTTCCAGGTTCATTATATTTCTCTAATAATTCAGCTTTTTCAGCTTGTTGTAGAATTAATCTAATTATTTTACCAGAAGCTTTTCTAAACTTTTCAGGTTTCATTCCTCTATTTTGTTTACTTCCATATCTTGTTTTTAATCTATTTACACCCACAGTTCTATGAACATAAATTTGTCTTAAAATACTCGCAGCTCTAACATGCCAAAAATCATTTTTTTGAGGAGGTTTTGTTTTAGCAACACCTGTTTTAACAAACAAACTCCATTCAGGAACTTCAAATTCAGGCATAGCTTTCACTATCTCAGCTAATTTAGCATTATATTCATCAGCTTTCATATCATATACTGGATTTTCTTTTACCATTTTATATCTTTTAACAGGTCATTCCTTTCGGAATTAGATAAGCTTAGAAGCTCATTAACCTAAAACTATCTATAATTAACCCTTTATAAAGTTTGCCTTGTAACAATTTTTTCCCAGAGAATTTTATTTTTCTCCCCCTATTTATGAGGGAGAATAAATGTAAATTCAAGTAAGTTTAAGTTAAATTAAGTCTTTTTAGAATATTCAGGAGAACAAATCAAAATTACCTTTTCTCCTGTCTCCACTTCTTAATAAAAATACTAAAGCCTAAAACTCTAAAAGTATATTTTTTACCTAAAAATTCAACAATCTCTTCAGCATATTTCTTTACATCAGCCTTACTTTCTCTAGCACTCTTTAACACACTAATTTTAAGATTCTTCATCTTAGAATCTTCAAACCTACTCTTAATATCTTCTAGAAATTCTTTTGTAAGACCTTTCTTTCCTAATTGTATTTGTGATTGTGATGTCATTGTTTTATCTCCTATAAATATTATAATCAATTATCATTTTTAATTCTTCCCTTATTTAACACCCAACTTATCAGAAGGAATTGCACTCATAATTTCATCCTTAGAAACAGGAAAATGAAATTTATCTTTTATCTTTTTAGCAATTTTATCAGCAGATTCTTCTTTAGATAATTTACCTTGTTTTATTTCAACAAGTTTTTGCTCATTAGTTGTTTTTGGAACAGCCCTTAACTTTCCATTTTGAATAATTAAAACTAATTCAGGTTTAATTTTTTTAACTTTCTTGATTCCTTTTACCCCAAATGTTCCTGTTTTCATTATTTTACTTTTGTAAATTTGACTTCCCTGAAAAACATCTACACTAATCATCTTTTTCCCACTTTTCCATTCCTTTGAAAAACATCCACAAAAAATAGCTGTTTCATCTAAATCTTTTTTAGAAGGATTATCATCTTGAATAATCATAAAACTACTTCCAGGAGAAGAAGTATGCATTACAGTATAACCTGGCTTTAAAAAATTCTTAATCACTAATTCATTTTGTTCATCATTTTTTCCACCAACAACTAAGATTCCTGAAGAAGTATAAAACCATCTATAACTTTCATATTTTTCTCTTCTTACACTTTTAACAGAGTTTGATTTTAATGGCCTTAACATTGTAATTAAATAGAAAAAAAGAGAGTTTTTAAAGGTTGAGTTAATTTCCTCTTATTCTCTCTATGGCTGCAATAATGCTCACCATAATAGATGAAAATAAACCCATAGCACTTATTGATAGACCAATAATATCTAAAAAGTTAGCTTTTATTAGTTCTATGGAAAAATAAACAAAAATTGTAAAATTTAGTATTTGTGAAAAAACTTGTAGTGAATCACTAATTCTCATTTTACATTAACAAAGCTCTAATAATTCCAAAAATCAATATCCCCAAACCTATAAATCCAATTATCCAAGCAATTATTTGCAATTTAGATATCTTTTCATTATTTTTTCTAGGCATTTTATTTTTTCTTCCAAAATTCTAAAGCATCTCTTAGTTCAATATGTTTCTTAGAATATTCTTTTAATGAAATACCCCTCATAGTAGCATCTACAGCTTGCCTCATTGCAATTGCACCCCTAAAAGTTCCATTAGGATGTCCATGAATTCCTCCTCCTGCCTGAATCACAATATCTTTACCTAAATTTTTAATTAAAAAAGGTGCATGTCCTGGATGCAATCCTCCGGAACTTACACTTAAAACAGATTTAATTTTCCCCCAATCTTGAGCCAATCTTCTCTTAGTTGCCTTCACATTTTTCTTTTCAATTTCTTCACTTATCTCAGAAACTTCTTCTAAACTTCCTTCTAATTTTCCAACCGCAGTTCCAATATGTAATTGATCCACCCCAATCAAACGAGCAATATCTGCTAAAACCATCATACTCATTCCTTGTTCTTTATCTCTTGTAAATGCAGCATGCATGGCTCTATGGGCATGAATAGCCATTTTAAAATTAGCCTCTCTTAATGTTTGTAATGCAGAAAATCCACAAGTAACAATATCAACCATAATATATTTTCCACCTTGATCTTCAACTAATTCAGCTCTCTTAAGCATCTTCTTTGTTTCAGCAGTTACATTAATCAAATAAGCTTTTTCTTCACTAGTATGAGACTTAGCCTTATCAGCAACCTCTAAACAACTAGTCAATCTTTTTTCAAATTTATTAAAAGTCTGTGAACTTAAATTTTCATCATCTTTAACAACATCACAACCACCTTTCCAAGATTCAAAAGCAAGCTCAGTATGATCTTTAGTTTTTAATCCTAATTTAGGTTTAACAATTGTCCCAACTAACGGTCTATTTTTCACTTTCATAATTTTCCTTACTCCCTCAATACCATATTTAGGCCCTTTAAATGAATCTAAAATATCTTTAGGAATTTTTATGTCTTCTAATCGAATACTTTTAACAGCTTTCATTCCAAAAATATTTCCTGCAATACTACTCAAAATATTTGGAGCATTTCCTCTTTCAAATAAATCTTGAGGATACGCAATCTTAATCATATTTTTATTAATAGAAAAAACTTTTGCAGCTAATTTATTAACATATTTTTTTTCATGAACATCAGTCCAAGTTCCCACTGAACTTTCCAAAGCAACAGTAGCTGCAGCCTCTCGCATAGTCATTTTATTAGGCTTAACCCTAAATAAACAAACCAAATCCTTTCTAGAAGGTTTATATTTTAAATTTACAAATTCTGCGGGTTTCATTTTAAATCCTGGTTTTGTTCAAACTTTTTTAAAAGTTTGGTTTCATATATTATCACCAATTTCTAATATAATCTAGGATTCTTTGTTTTTATATCTTACTTTTCACCATTCAAACTAATCTTATAAAAAATAAAACTTACAAGAATTATACAAATAAAAAAAATCAAACTTGAAAAGAAATTATTATGATAATTCATCAATTCCCCATATCGATTAGAACTAGAAAATAATCTAGATAAAAATCCATCAAAATAAGTTCCAAAACCAAATCCAGCTAAAACAACAATAAAACTATTTATCTTAAAAAACATAATAAATAAAAACATAAGTAACAAAACTAAAATCCCATAATGATAATGATGAAAATTCAATCCAGTAATCCCTCTTAAAAAAGACACCTCACTTAGATTAACAAAATTCATAACAAGCAACCTCCAATAAACAAATGCGAGCAATAAGGATACAGAAAACAATAATAGTCTTTTTTTCTCTACTCTCATAAAATCAAATCAGTTTATCCATATTTAAACAAGTATATTAATGGAAATATATTTTCAAAAATTACAATTTACTAACCTTAACACCATCACTAGTATCATCTAATTGAAACCCTAAATCTTTAATCTTATCTCTCAACTTATCAGCTTTCCCCCAATCTTTCTCCTTCCTAGCTTTCTCCCTTTCATTAATCAATTCTTTCACCTCTGCAGAAACATCAACCTTTTCTTTCTTTAACAAATCTAAACCAAAAATCTTATCCATTTCTTTAATTGTTTTTAACTTTCCCTTAGCCTTAGTATCTCTAACTAATTTCCATAAAACCTGCAATGCTTCAGGAGTATTCAAATCATCATCCATTGTTTTTTCAAACTCTTTCAAATAACTCTTATTCGCATTTTTCGAATTTTCAGCATTTTTCGAATCTTTATTATCCTCAGATAATGAACTTATTATCCTCTTCAACCTATCCAAAGAATTCTCAGCATTTTTTAAATTATCTAATGTAAAATTAACCTGACTCCTATAATGCCCTGTTAAATAAAAATATCTTAATGCTAATGGACTAAAACCTTTTTCAATAATATCTCTAACAGTATAATAATTTCCTAAGGATTTACTCATCTTTTTACCTTCAACCATCATCCATTCATTATGAACCCAATAGTTTACAAATTTTTCATTATTCCCAGCCTCTGATTGAGCAATTTCATTTTCATGATGTGGAAAAACTAAATCAATCCCTCCAGTATGAATATCAAAATGTTTTCCTAAATACTTACTACTCATTGCAGAACATTCAATATGCCAACCAGGACGCCCCTTACCAATTTTAACATCCCAAAAAACATCACCATCATCTTTATCATAAAATTTCCATAATGCAAAATCCTGAGCATTTTCCTTATCATACTCATCATTATTTACTCTAACATTTTTTTTAAGATTCTCAAGTTTTACACCAGATAATTTCCCATAACTCTTAAATTTTTTAATATCAAAATAAATTCCATCTTCAGTTTTATACGCAAATCCTTTTTTTAACAAACCCTCAATCAATTTAACCATTTCATCAATATGTTCTGTAGCTTTAGGGTATTTGAATGATTTTTCAATATTTAACATTTTTTCATCTGCTAAAAAAGCCTCAGTATATTTTTCAGTAAAATCATTCAAACTTTTTTTCTCACCAATACTTCCTTTAATAGTTTTATCATCCACATCAGTAATATTAACTATTTTTTTAACTTTAAAATTCAAATACTCAAGATATCTTTTCAAGATATCTGATGCAACAAAAGCTCTGTAATTACCTATATGCCCATAATTATAAACAGTTAAACCACAAGAATACATCTTAACCTCATTTTTCTTAATGGGTTTAAAGATTTCTTTTTTCCTAGTTAGGGTATTAAATAATTTTAACATACAAACTCATAATAATTAGAATATAAAAGATTAACTATAAGTTTCATAAAATAATCTATCTTGGAAGGACAGTTAAATAAAGAGTATCCGAGGTGTAATGATCTCCATTTCTTGTACCTTGACCATATTCTACATTTACAAGATAAGGGATAGTACATGGAGGAGCATTATCAGGAATATTAAATAATACTAATTTTGGATTTTCCATAACTTTTCCAGGCCCTAATGTAAAACTTCCACTTGAAATTAACAACCAATCATCTGCTTGAGCTTTTTTAATCTCACATTTATCCTGAATATCAAAACTAGGGTCTACTTCAATTTCATATTCAAAATTAGCATCCCCAACATCCAAATTCCTAACCGCAAAAGCAAAACCTTGTCCCTGAGTTCTTTGTTTAATTTCTATTGTTCTTGCAGAAGGATGAATAGCTAATTTTACATCAGATTTTGAAAATGTTTCACTTAATGAAGTCCGAACTCCCTTGTCTATTTCACCAATAGCACTTCCAGCAACAAAAAATATTTTCTGCACAAGAATTAATCCTACCACTAACATACTCATAGCTAAAACCAATATAACAATAGTACTCATAGATAATTCAATCGCACCCTTTTTCGAACTAATCTTTCTTAATTTTAATACCATCTTTTTCTAATCAATAAATAGAAACTATTACTTATAAATGTTTTTGAAAAACAAGATTCAAAAAACCAATAAATTCATAAAAAAATCTTTAATAAAAAACTTCAACAACCAAATATTTCCAAAAACCAAATTAACCACAACAACAACACCTAATAAAATCAAAACCCATTTTAAAAAACTAAATAAATAATCAAGAAAACTTTTCCTTTTTTTAGGCTTTCCAAACACATTACCCAAAACATCATTTATATCTCCAGAAATTTCTTTCTTAAATTTCTCTCTCTTTTCTAAATTTTTTTCTCTTTCAATATCTTCAAGATTCCTAATTACCATAAGAAAGAGAAGAATAACTATGATTTAAGTTTATCTAGTGTAGAAAAAGATATATGGGGAAGGAGACTCAGAGAATTAAAATTCTCTGATGCTTCAATTCTCTTACTAACATCGAATTGAACCTAATCAAACTCACACAAGTATTAAATTCTCACAAGAAATATCTCATTTGCAACGAGATATATGGGGAAGGAGAGAATCGAACTCTCGACACCATGATCTTCAGTCATGTGCTCTCCCACTGAGCTACTCCCCCATTAAAAATAGGTGTAATAATAGTTATTTAAACTTAATTGTTAGATGAAAATTTACAACTCTCTTTGTGATATCGAGTCCATCTAAAATCCAGGTTTTGGGTCAAGCCTTTTTTAAAAGGGTTGTTGTGAGTAGAGAATAGGCCACCTTTTGTCAAATTTCGATGCTTCATTATTTTATAATGAAATTGCCGAACAATTTGTATCAACATTCTACTATGCGTGAAATTTTTCACTTGCATCGACCAAGATACTCGTTTCATCAAATCTGATTCTTCTAAGCTTCCCTCAAAGGTTCATAGCTCAAAATCAGCTGTGTCGTTTCTGTAGCAGAGCTTTGCTTCGCAACAATTTGTTTTCACAAATGGTCTTTAATATGATGGGCAGACCTTCCTCAGAAGTAATTTCCATTTATTTTGAAATTTGTTAATTTAATAACAACCCCCGAAAGTTGACTACTCTACTCACAAAAATACTAGAAAATCCCTACTTTTAAACTTATCTACTAAGGAGATTTAAGGAATTTTACTCTTAATTAACTACAAGATTTTGATTTGTTCTCCCTCATAAATAGGGGGAGAAAAATAAAAATAAATTAAGAAATCATCACAAAAAAAGAGGCAGACATGGACGGCAACTCCATTAAAAACATTCGATAACCAAATCAGAAAAAGTCATGATTATCAAACTCCACCCTTTCATCCACCTCTAGTAATATTAATAAGATGAATTAAAGTTTATAAGGATTTGTTTGTTATGAACTATAAAAGATGTATAAAATTACAACTAGAACAAAAAGAGCTGAAAAACAATTTCATCAATTTATTAATGAAAAGATTGCTGAAAGATTAGAATTATTAAAACAAAATCCTCGAGGGAAACTTGGAGCTCACAAACTTAAAGGAAAATTAAAAGATAAATGGAGTTGTTGGTTTGGAGCAGATGTTAGAATGATTTACGAGATTGATGATAAAAATAAAGAAATAATTATAATTGCAGTTGGCTCTCATAAGCTTTATTTATAAAAATCTCAATAAGAAATTTCCTTAGTTTTTTCATTCTTTGCTTTTGCATTACTATCTTCTTCAATAGCCTTAACCATTTCTAGATTCCTCAATATTCCTACTTCTTCTAATAATTCTTCATATTCTTTTTTTGGGATTTGTATCATTTCTTGTTCCATTTTTATTAGAGGTATTTGATATTTATATAATTTTAGGTTGAAGAGAGCTCTCGCTAACTTTCAATCAATATAAAATTAATTTATGTATACAAAGATACAGGTAGAGAATAACTTAGTTTAACGACAAAAATGTGGCTTTTAGTAGTTGCGTGCTGAATTTCTCGTTTCCTTAAAACTTACACACCAACTCTATCAACGTTATCTTCTATAACGGCCTTTGTTGTTTCGTTTTGCGGATGACTTCGTGCTTAGATGCTTTCAGCACTTATCCATATAAAGCGTAGCTGCACAACCTGCTCATAACAATTGTTACACCAGAGGCTTCGAACCCCGGTTCCTCTCGTACTACGGGATCCTTCCACTCAAACAACGACACACCAAATAGATATCATACAATCTGTCTCACGACGATCTTAACCCAGCTAACGATTCCTTTTAATATGTGAACTCCAGCACCCTTGGTCGCTTGTGCACGGCCAGGATAGGAAGAGCCGACAGCGGTGTAGCAAGCCTCGCCGTCAATTTGAACTATCGGGCGAGACAACCCAGTTATCCTTGGGGTACCTTTTCTATCACAATTGCGCCCCATTAAAAGGCGTCAATGGTTCGCTAGGCCCATCTTTCAATTCTGCTTTTCGTGCTGTTTGAAAAACAGTTAGACAAGCTTTTACCCTTACACTCTACTCTAGATTTCCGACCTAGATGAGCTTGTCTTTAGGTCCCTCCGATATCTTTTCAGAGGGGTCCCGCCCCAGGCAAACTGCCCGCCTGTTGGTGTCCTCAAGAAGAGTAAGTGAATCTACAAAAAGCAAGTAGTATTACATATTGTGACATGCCGCCTCGCCGAAACTACGCGTATTCTCCTACTTATTCTATGTACCAATCATAAATTCACAACAACAAGTTGCAGTAAAGGTCCACAAGGTCTTAGCTTCCCGTTTGGTGTCTCTGGTCTGTTCACCAGACAATAATTTCAGAAGATTCTAGTTAGGGACAGTGACAATTTCGTTAAACCATTCATGCAAGTCGCCATTCAGACGACAAGGTATTACGCTCATTTGTGTTACTCTGAATTTACAATACATAAATTCAACTCTATATGTCGCCATATAGATCGGACTATATCTTCCTACAACAAAAAATGTTGTATGTTTGGCGTGTAGTCTCTGAGGATTCTTCTTAATGTTAAGAAGTCTTTCCTGCTGATTGTCTCTCCATTTAAATTTTTAGGGTTCGTTATCATCTCACGACGATAATATCCTATTAAATTTCTACGAGATGTTCCAGCATATAGCCAAATTTTCTATGTGTTGGTTTAATTCGATTATTAGCATTCTTTAACTCAATGATTCGTTATTCTCAAGAATCACAGATTCTTGATGATCCTAAAAACATGATCTTATAGATCATTGTTTTTTTGATCTCTGAAGCTACATAGCGTCGCTGATTTTTACATCAGCTCCGTAAGGCAAGTAATTCACCTTAAGAGCCTCAGGAATTAGGCCCGCCGTTTGATGGACCTTAGCCGCGTTGAAACACGGTTTTAGACACCACCACTGGGCAGGTCTCACTGGTTATACAAGTCTTTTCAGATTAGCAACCAGCTATGTTTTTGATAAACAGTCGAACCATCTTTGTTACTGAGATCTATAAATGCTTCTCCATTTCTAAAAAAACAAATATAGACACCCCTTATACCGAAGCTAAAGGGCTAATGTTGCCGAATTCCCTTAACTAGATTAAACTTTCATATCTTAGCCTTCTCAGCTAGAGCATCAGTGTCGATTCTGGGTACGGCTATTCAAATTCTATTTCATAATCTTTTCACTGGCTCTTGGAATCAGTAATTTTCATTGCATAAATTCAAAAAGATCTAAGGATTACCCTCCCTAATCTTCTCTATACAAACTTTCTTTCGAAAGCACACCTATCCGAAAGCAAATTATAATGTCAAACAAATTTGAACAGTACAGGAATATTAACCTGTTGTCCATCGTAGCACTCAATTAAGGTGCAACTTAGGTGCCGACTAACCCTTGGTTAATTGTTATTGCCAAGGAAACCTTGCTCTTACGATATTTTGCAGTTCTCAGCAAAATCTGTTCCTACTCCTGCCAGGATTCTCATTCTTTCAAGCTCCACACTTTCTCTCGAAAATGCTTCTGCGCCAAAAAGACGCCTGTTTACCACAACACTTCTTCTGAAGTGCGCCTATGGTATCGGTGTTATGTTTTAGCCCCGTCCATTTTCAGGGCCTCAAACCTCAATAGGTGAGCTGTTACGCTTTCTTTAAAGGATGACGGCTTCTATGTCTACCTCCCCACTGTCTCAGGTTTAAGACTCCTTTTGATACACTTAACATAAACTTTGGGACCTTAACCATAGTCTCCCTTGTTCGGGTCTCGGAACAGTACCTTACGCACTGCCCCTGTTTCTTATTATCAACATCTTACAGTTTCCGAGTTGGAAAGTTCGCCGTAGCAAAAGCGCTCTGCACGACCTATCCGTACTTTACACCGTAAGAGAATCACGTAATAAGACTATACGTAGGCATATTTCAACAGGAACCAGCCATTGCCAGATTAGATAGGCTTTTCACCCCTAATCGCAAGTCATCCTAGTGCATGCACACAACAATGGTTCAGGCCTCCATTTTCCTTTCGGAAAACTTCACCTTGCTCACGATTAGATCATCTGGCTTCAGGTCTTATTCAAGAGACTAACGCATTTTCATACTCGCTTTCGCTTCGGCTTCCTTAAGTTAACCTCGCCACTTAAATAAACTCCCTGGCCCGTTTTTCAAGACGTACGTTACAACCCCCCGTAGGAGGCCGTAACCAACTGTAACTGTTAGATTTCAAGTCTTTTAACTCTCTTTTAAGAGTACTTTTCAGCTTTCCCTCGCGGTACTAGTTCACTATCGGTCTTAAGCTAATATTTAGGGTTAGCAGTTAATTCTGCTATATTCATACATCCAATCTAGGATATATTACTCTTTTAGACATATTCATATTGAATCAGTTTACGAGACTTTCACTCTCTATGGTATTTTCTTTCCAGAAAATTTCAACTTGTCAACTTAGAACTATAGTCCACCACATCTCTATCTCTCTTTCAAGAGAAGATTCAGTTTGCCCTCTGCCCTTTTCGCTCGCTGCTAATAAGAGCATCACTATTTGTTTTCTTTTCCTGCTGGTACTAAGATGTTTCAATTCCCAGCGTACATCATCCTCTCGGATTAAAACGTTCTCGTATTCGGAAATCCTGAGATCAAATTTTGCGTGCAAATCCCTCAGGCTTTTCGCAGCTTGCCACGTCCTTCGTCACAGCTTAAACCAAGCTATCCGTCTAACAGTAATATGGAGTAGTTAAAGCTAAGATATTCTCTACCTGTATCATTGAACATAAGTTCTCCACTCCACTCCGAAATTTTTCATTCGGAACTTCATTGTTTTGTTGGATGTTTTATCTCGTCACCGAGATTCAATAAAAATTGAATGTGATTTGTGAATTTTTCCTCTCGGAAAAATGGACCCTCCAAAAAATCTAAGATTTTTTGTCCTGTCCTTTTTGACTCTTGTCAAAAATGGACCTACTGGGAATCGAACCCAGGTCCCCTCGTTGCAAACGAGGTATCCTACCACTGAACGATAGGCCCTTGCTCTTTTGTTTTTTGACATCAAATAAGTTTTTCATTATTTGACTTTTGAATATAAAATGAAACTTAACTAGGAGAGTAGAATAATCTCATTATAATTATCTCTCTGTAATTTTTAATAAAATATCAAAGAATAAATTCTTTGACTATCTAATTTCATTTGATGAAATTAAATATAGGAGGTGATCCCTCTGCAGGTTCCCCTACAGATACCTTGTGACGACTTAACCTACCTTGTCATACCGAGGTTCGTCCCCGAAGGGCCTCGCCAAAGCATAACTCGGTTGGTTTGACGGGCAGTGTGTGCAAGAGGCCGTGACATATTCACCGGATGCTGATAACATCCGATTACTACGGATTCCATCGTCATGAAGTTGGGTTACAAACTTCAATCTGAACTAGGCCACACTTTAGGAGATTAGCTTCTCTTTTCAGAGTCGCATCTCATTGAATGTGACATTGCCGCGCGCGTGTTGCCCAGGGGATTCGGGCTGTACTCACCTAACATCGCCCCCACCTTCCTCCTTGTTACCAAGGCAGTCTGTCTAATGTGCTCTTTCGTAGAAATTAGACACGAGGGTCTCGCCTGTTACTTGATTTAACAAGTCATCTCACGACACAGGCTTATGTCGGCCATGCAACTCCTCTCAGCGTGTCAGGTAAGCCCTTTAGACTGACCTTCATTCTGCTGTCGCTCCTGGTGAGATTCACGGTGTAAAGTCTGATTAAACCGCACGCGTCACCCGTTGTAGTGCCTCCCCGCCAATTCCTTTAAGTTTCGGCCTTGCGACTATACTTCCCAGGTAGCTCACTCTTCGGCTTCCCTACAGCACCAATACCTCTCGAAGAGGTACTGATGTTTAGTGAGCAGCGTTTACTGCTAGGACTACAGGGGTATCTAATCCCTTTCGCGACCCTAGCCTTCATCCCTCACTGTCAGATCCGTACTCGTAAAGTGCCTTCGCCATTGTTAGTCCAATTAAGATTAACACATTTTACCGCTACCTCAATCGTACTCTTTACGTCTTCCGGTCTCTAGTAATGCAGTATCTCTTGCACGCCCTATACTTGAGATATAGGATTTCACAAGAGACTTACAGAACAAGCTACGGATGTTTTAGACCCAATAAATGTGGATGCGACTCGGACCGCCGGTATTACCGCGGCGGCTGGCACCGGTCTTGCCCAGTCCTTATTCGTCTGCATTTTTACAGCAAACAAAAGTTTCTCTAAGAGAAACACTCTGGCTTACTCGATCACTCTTTCGAGCATTGTAAAAGTTCCTTGGCTGCTGCACCCCGTGGGGAGAGGAATCGTGTCTAAGATTCCTTCTCAGGGCTTCTCCGCTAAGAGCCCTTACTGATCATCGGCTTGTTAGTCCATTACACCAACAACTACCTAATCAGCCGCAGTCCCATCCTTAGACTCGAATTTCAAAAATAAATCATTCCAGAAATTATTTTCTATCAAGTATTAACCTCAGTTTCCCGAGGGTATCCTTGATCTAAGGGTAGGTTAACTACGTGTTACTGAGCGATTAGCCCTCTTTCGAGAGACTCGCATAACCTAAGTATAAACCAGATAGCCGCATCCGCCAGCAGGATAAACTGGATTTGAAAATAAATGTCTAAGGTTTAAAATAAATTTTAAATCTATGCCATTACTATGCACTCCTCCAAAACTGCTTTTAGAAATTACGTTAAAACAACTATTCGATTACTCTACTACATCCTACCATTAAAGTAATTTAAGGTAATCATCCTAGTTAAGATTATTAACATTTTATGAACTTGGATGTTTTAGATGGTATTTAAAGGTTTGGGTTGTGGAAATGGATAGTTATCGTCGGTGAGTAAGATTATTATTTATTTTTAAAATAAAAAATGTTTTTAAATGTTTTTAATAGTTCTATTCCAGTTGAAGTTAAAATTTTATTAGGCAAAAATTAGATGGGTTAAAGTTTCTTGTAGGAAACTTTATAAACCATTATCTCAATAAAATCCTATGGAAGAAAAGAAACAAAGGAGTTTAGCAGAAGAATTAAAAGAAAAATTATCTCAAGATAGTGAAACAATCGAAGAGATAAAAGAAGAATCTAAAGAATCTGCTGAAGATATTTCAGATAAAGAAATAGAAAAAAAATCTAATTCAATAACTAAAAAAGAAATTAAAGTAGAAACTAAAAAATTAAAAGAAAATGTTGATGGGAAAAAAGAAACATTAATTCCTCTTGAAGATTATATTAAATGCGCTGTTCATCTTGGAACAAAAGTAATTACACCACATATGAAAAAATATGTTTACAAAAGAAGAGCAGACGGATTAGCAGTTATTAATACTTCTATTATCGATGAAAAAATTAGAAGTGCCATAGAATTCCTAAACAAATTCGATGTAGAAAAAGTTTACATTGTATGTAAAAGGGAAGCAGGATGGGATTCAGCAAAATTATTTGGAGAAATTACAGGAATAAACACATTCACTAAAAAATATCCTCCAGGAATTACAACTAATTTAGAACTTGATAATTTTTTTGAATCAGAACTTACAATTATTTGTGACCCTTGGATTGATAAAAATGCATTAAATGATACTGCAAGATTAAAGAAACCTGTTCTTTCACTTTGTGATACAAATAATTATACAACTAATGTTACTCAATTAATTCCTTGTAATAATAAATCTAAAAAATCTATTGGATGTGTTTTATATCTTTTAGCAAGAGGCTATTGTAAAACTAAAAACATTCCTTTCACAGCAACTTTAGAAGATTTTACAGGTCCTCTTGAATAATCAAAGATTATTCAAAAACCTCCTCTTCATTAGAAGAATTCATTCTTTTCTACTACTATTTTTAACAACAATTCATAGAGAAGTTTTATAAACAAATTTGAGATAAATATTTCATGAAAAAAATATTTACTAAAATTGCATTACAAGTTTCTTTAGCAATCTTTGTTTTATCTTCAATAAAAATTCTGGATATTGTTCTAACTAATTATCATTAGCTATTTTTCCTAAAATTAAAATACTTTTATAAAAATAACTTAAGTTTTACAACTTCCCCTCAATCTCAATAATTCTTTTCAACTTACTTTTTCTAACATCACCATAAACTCCGGTTTTAATAAAATCAACATTAAATCCAACACCTAAATCTGCAATAGTATTATCTAAAGTTTCCCCTGAACGATGAGAGATTATTGTTTTAATTTTGTTCGCCCGACAGATTGCAATCACTTCTTTCACTTCAATTAAACTACCAATCTGATTAGGTTTAATTATCATAGCATTAATTGAATTCATCCTAATAGCTTTCTTAACTCTTTTTAGATTTGTAGTAGTTAAATCATCTCCAACATTCAAAAATTTACCCTTCAACATTAATTTTCTAAACCCTGAAAAATCATTTTCATCCAAACCATCTTCAACATAAAGAATTTTATATTCTTGAATTAATTTAATAAGATAATTTATTTGAGATGATTGAGATAGCCTATTATTCCAATAAACATATTTCTTATTTTTAAGAAAACTTGAACTAGCAACATCCAACCCAATATCAACAACTAAACCTTTCTTTTTCATAATCTTTCTAACATTACTCATTATATCCAAAACTTCTTCATTACTACATCCAGTTTCCCATGCTCCTTCATCATTCCGACTTCGAGATTTCAAAAACTTTCTAGCAAGAACATAAGCAGTTTCATTTATCTTAACTCTTTCTTTAAAATTTTTACCTTTTGCAATAAATAAAAATTCTTGAAATTCTGGTTTCTTACCTTTAACTCCCTTGCTATGTAAACCACCCCCAATAGTATTTCCAACAGGACGAATATTAATTCCTTTCTTTCCCTTCTTTCTCCTAGCAACCACCCCATCCAAAAACTCATACAATTCAACACCCTTATCAAAAGCTATTGCTTTTAAAATTGAAGCTTCTAATGCAAATAAACTATTTCCTCCAATCTTCCCAGAAACAAGTTTCTCAATATTAACCAAATCATCAAATCTCTTTAACTTCAACCCATTAACAACACTAACATTTAACCCATTAAGAAATTTAATATCTCCACTTAAACTTTTAAAATAACTTTTAACTTCAAATTTCCCTTTAGATTTTCCAGCAGGAGCAGATGTTTCAAACACCTTCCCAGCAGAATTAACAACCCCAACTAGAATAGTTTTCTCACCTCTTGAATCCTTAACTGCTTTTGCAATTATCTTTTTCAAAATCATTTTCACCTCAATATAACAACCTCAAATTACAAAAGAAACAGCCCTTTTTATAATCTTGGAAATAAACTTCAAGATTATAAACTCTTAAAAATTATACTCCTATTTCAGTATTTGGACAATTCTCTCTTACCCAATCACAATAATTTGCAGTATGATAACCAGCACCAGGCATACAATTAATTCCAGGAGCAGTGGGACATTCATATTTCTCTATATCACACTTATCTACTAGTCCACGTTTATTAAAAGTAGAATAAGCTAACACTATACATAAGACAATTAAACATATTGTTATAATTAACCAGATTAATGTTCCTCTTTTCATTTTAAATTAAGGGATAATATATTTATAAACCCTTCCAAATAAATCCTTAGACTCTTTGTGAATTTATATTCAAACCAACCACTTACCTTTATCTTGAACAACCTTCCCATCCAAAACAATTTTAGCACTCCTCATACTCTTTACAATGTCCCAATGAATTGCACTATCATTTCCACCACCATTCTCACGATAAGCACTTCCTAATGCTAAATGAATAGTCCCATTAATTTTTTCATCAAATAATAAATTTTTTGTAAATTTATTTACCTTAGGATTACATCCAATTCCAAATTCTCCAACATAACTTGCATTTTCATCAACAGATAACATTTCTTTTAAGAAATCTTCATTTTTTGAAGCTCTGCTTTCAACAACACGACCATTTTCAAATCTTAAATAAATATCACAAACTTCTTTTCCATTTCTAATAGCAGGAAAATCAAATTTAATAAATCCATTTAAACTTTCTCTAACAGGAGCCATAAAAACTTCTCCACCAGGCATATTCTCTTCACCTTTATCTTCAAGAGAATTTTTACCTTTAATCGAAAATTTTAAATCAACATTTTCACCAATTAAATGAACCTCAGAACTCTTCTCAAAAACATTATTAATTTTATCAAGCCGTTTTCCAAATTTTTTCCAATCAATTAAACAAGCATCATAAACAAAATTTTCATACTCTCCTAAACTCATTTCAGCTTCTTGAGCCAAAGCAATAGAAGGATAAGCAATTGTAACCCGACTAATCTTATCTTTTTCATTACAAACATATTCTGAAATAGGATGCATCACTTTGCCCCTTTCAGCAATTTTTTTAGAATTAGAATTAGTTAATTCCCTAGTATTAATCTCACTACAAACACCAATATATTTCTGAGCACCCTTAATAGTATTCATCCAATATTCGGGAAATAGTTCAATCTGATCTTTATTCGCATGCTTATAGAAAAAATCACTTACATCTGGAAGATTAACTTTAACAATTGGATGTCCTCCAACTAAAACAACAGCCTTGTACAATTCAACTAAAAAAGGAATACTCTCACTTCCACCACTAAGAATAACTTTCTCTCCCTTAGCAACATTCACAGAATATTTCACTGCTAATTGCGCTAATTTTCTTGTTCTTAAATCGACTGGCATTATTATTTTTCTCCATAACACCACCTCAAAAAAACAAACAAGAATCTATTTTTAAAGATTTAGATAGTAGAATTATTAATCCAAATCATCTATACAACCCATACCAAATCTTTTCAAAAATCTTTTATTACCCTCTTCAACAGAACACTCTCCTCTAATTTTCCTTAATCCATTTAATACTTTCAAACCTTCATCAGATAAACTAACACTCCCATGCCCTGCCCCATCATAACCAGGCCTTATTGTAAGCCACCCTAATTTTGCTAAAATATCATCTGCATAAGCTTCTGGATTAGTGAAACTAGAAGTTGCAGGCCCAGTATATTCTTCCATACTCAAAATACATCTTAATGTCTCAATATAAACAACCCTATCTGCATTCAATCCCATTTCAGAAATTCCATCTTCAAATTGTCTCCTCAAAACATCATAATTATCTTCAGCAATTTGTCCAACATATTCTCCCTCTTCAGTTACTCTTCGAACCCTCTCAGCAATTTCAGAATTAACAACATCTTTCAAACTCATAAAACTAATAATCAAAAACACTTTATAAAAATTTATATCCCCAAACACTAACAAAAATATATCTCCCCTCTCAAAAATCATTCAAACCCTAAACAATATCTTGCGCAACTTCAGGCTTTACTTCCTCTTCTTCACCTTCATCATCAGGCTTAGCCATTTCCATGATTTCACCTTGCTCTTGAATTTCTTTTTCTTCTTCCTTTTCTTTTGCTTCCTTGTTTTCTTCAATTTTTTCAATAGCTTTAGCTTCTTTTTCAGCTTGTTTCTCAAGCTTTTCTCTAACTTCTTCATCTGTAAGTTTTCTAACACTTTTCTCTGATTTTTTAGGTAAAGGTCTTTTAACTGTAATAGGAAGAACTTCTGCACTAAATTCTTTTTCAGCAATTAATAAAGTATCATAATTCAATTCCTCTACTTCATCATTAGTAAGTTTTAATAAAACAGGAGCATCCATAGCTAATTGTAAACTTCTAGCACCTAGAATTCTTGCAACTTCATATCGTGTGAATTTATCTTCAAATTGTTCAAGTATCATTTTTATATATAATTAAACCCTAAAATTACTTTAAAAACCTTTCTAAAATTTATTTAAGCGCTTTAATCTGCTTATCAATTCCAGGAAATACTGCTTCATAGACTTTTTCACTATGTTCAATAACTTTGTCTAAATCTTCTCCAGTTATAGGAATTAATTCACCTTTCTGCATAGAGTTAATCATCATATCCTTTCCATTATGAGAAAGCGCTAAAGTTAATCTAGAATCAGCAGAATCTTCTTCTTCTCTATTTGGATCTACTAATAATTCTTCTCCAATTTTATAAAAAGTCATAGCAAATGGAATATTTTTAGATAAAGGAAGAGGAGTATCTGTTAACTCATCATATTTTACCATTTCTGTTTCTTTATCATATACAGGAAATTTAGAAATTAATAATGCAGAAACAGCAGCAATAGAACAAGCATCTAAAACATTTCCATCATCATTTATACAATACATATCAATTGAAATACTCCAAACCTTTTTGTTTTCTTCAATACATAATCCTTTCCAATCAATAAATCCACTTTCTCTTATTCCCCTATCAACAACTCTTGAAACTTCAATGGCATTTATTGAAGGAGGTCCGCTCTCATATCTTTCACCAGAAACAGGACTAAATTCCATTCCTGTCATCATTGTTCCTTCATCAGCATGGTCTGAATAAGGTTCTTGAGTAGATAATTTAACTCCAACAATAACTTCTGTTTTTCCAATTCTTACTCTTGCACTACCTTCTGCTTTGTTTGAAATCCCTGATTCAATAATTACATCTCTAAATTCATAATTTTTTCTATCATCTAATCTCTTTCCATCTTTTAATAATTCAATTACTCTTTTTTTATTTATATTTGGTATTTTCATTTTTTACTCTCCTTATTTTCATCAATGTCTTCGCCCTTCAAAGCTCTTTTCTGACAATCTAAAACTTTTTCACATGCAATTTTAGCAGCTTCATAAGATTCTTTTAATCTATTAACTTGGATTTTACCATCTAATTGAAGATGTGTAATTTGTTTTGTATTTGAAGTTAATGTATATGGAATATCAGTTGCTCCTTCTCCATCATGATAATCTTCTTCTTCTTTAGTTATATCTGTAACAATTTTATCATCAATTTTTCCAATTGCAACACTTGAAATCATTTCTTTCATTACAACTCCTGCATGAGCTAATGCCATTGCAGCTGCATTTATTCCAGCACATCTTGTTCCAGCATCTGCTTGTAAAATCATAATATCAACATCAATAACAGCATTTGGAAATCTCTTTAAATCAACAACACTTGCTAATGCATTTCCACTTACCATTCCTATTTCTTTACTTCTTCTTGAAGGACCAGGTCTTGCTCTTTCTGAAACAGAAAAAGGCAACATATTATAATTACATCTTATAATTCCTCTATCAGGTTTTTTCATATGAGCAGGATGTAAAAGTTTAGGACCATAAACTGCGGCAATAGCAATTGTTTTTCCAGCAGCAAATAATGCACTTCCATCAGCATTAGGAATAATTCCAACCTTTGCCATTATTGGACGAAGTTCATCCATTTTTCTTCCATCTGATCTTTTTTCATATGTCATTATTCTTTATCTCCTTCTTCAGTTTTATCTTCAGTTATATTTGAATTTTCTAATTCCTCTGAATTAGAACTTCCTTCCTCAGCATTATTTGAATCTTTAGAATCAGCATTTGTCATGCCTTCAGAACTTTGTTCAGAACCACCCATACCAAAACCTTTACTCTTTAAAAATTCTTCAACTTTTTCTGTTAATCCAGATGACATTGATTCCTTTGATATTAAACCAATAGCTTCTTCAGCCATTTTTTCTCCTTCTACATCTCCTCTAACCCAAATATATCCATTTTGCCCAACAGTAATTTCAGTTTTTGTTGAATTTTTGATTAAATTAATCATACTTCCTTCTTTTCCAATAACTCTTGGAACTTTATGAGGGTTTATTCTAATTATTCTTCCACCTTCTAATTTTCCTAATCCTCTTGACTTTAATGTTAAATCAATACTACCTGCAGCTTTAACACCATATATCTTTAAACTTAAAACATCGCCAACAGCAGCAAATTCTGCAATATTATTTCTATCAATAAATCTTGGACATTCTGCTAATGATAAAAATGCATTTGATGTAGTACCAATATCAATTATCCATCCATTAAAAGTAATATCTTCAACTCTTCCAATAACAGTATTTCCTCTTCTAGGTTCGAAAACTCCAGAAATTGGGATTATTTTAACAACTCGATTACTTGTATCTGCAAGTCCATATCTATTTGCAATAATATTTCCACCTTCGTTTCTTGTAAAGTCCCCAGGTAATTTATCCTCTGCACTTATAATAATTTCTCCAGGTGTAACGATTTTTCTTTCACTTGTTTCTTGTTTTATTTCTTCTTTATCCATTTTTTATATAATCAAAGAAAACGAATGGATTTTCTTTTTCTTCTTATTCAATTAAAAGATTAAATTAGGGTTTATAAATATTTCTGTAATTAATCTTATTAAATTTAAGATTCTATTTTCTGTCTTAATCCTTCATTCATTGTATTAATTTCATTTCTTGTAACACTTCTATAAAGCCATTGTTCTGGATCAGTCCTATTTTCATAAATCATATCAAATGCTGAACCATATCTTTTTGATTCTAAATGTTCTTTAAACAAATCATGATTCTTCTGAGCTTCTCTCTGTAAAGCTTGATAAACCTCATCCCTATGAACAGGAACTTCTTTTGGAGCATCAATTCCTAATCTTACTTTATCTCCTCGTAAATCTACAACAGTTATAATTATATCATCTCCAATCATTATTGATTCATTTCTATGTCTTGATAATACTAACATTTTATTGTTCTTCCTTAATCTCACTAGTTATTGCACTACCATGAGTTACTGAATTTAATTTATCATAAAAATCAGATTGAATTCCAACTGGAATATTCAAAATCACTTCTAAATCACCATTAGGTAACCATTCTTCTTTTTCTTTATATTCTTGTATTAATCCATAAACTTGCCCAGTGTGTTGCGCAGGGATAGTAACTTTAAGTTTTTTAGTTTCTATTTTAATTGGGATAATCTTAATTAAACCCTCAATAACATTTTTAATTTGCTTATCAACAGGACTTTTATCAATTCTAACTCCTGCTTCTTTTATTGAAGATTCTAAAATATCAGGAGTATAAGGCCTTCCAGTTCTAGTATCAACTGCATTCTTAGTTAAAAATTCAATAATTTGTTTTCTCTTACTTTCAATAGCTTCGTCTCTAAATTCTTGAGTAACTTCAATATCTCCTTTTTTAACAATTCTTTCAACAACTTCATTTAATTCAGTTGTTCCAAAAGCACTCATTAATTCATCATTACCTGCCCTCATTCCTTTTTTTAAATCACTATAAATAGCATTATCTCGAATAACCTCTCCCATATCAACACTCTCACCTTTCTTCAACTTCATAGCACTATCTAAATCCACTTTTGTTTCAAAAATTAATTTGTCATGCCTTAATCTTGCTGTTACGTCTGTCATTTTTTATATATGAAGATTTGATTTTTTAAGTTCTATTCTCCCCTCTCCTCCTATTTCTGATAATTCTTCTAACCCTGATATCGATTCTTCTATTAATTCAGGTCTTCCAGTAGAGCTAACTGGGCAACGCATTGGATAATTATTAATCATTAGTACTGCTCCTTCTCTTTGTTCAGGATTATAAGATAAAACTAATACAGGAATATTGCACATTGGTTCTGAAAATTTTAATTTATCATTTTTTGGCACAACCCTATAAAAATCATGTTTATTTAAATCAGCATCATCTAATTCTGAAATTCTTTTGAAAAGCGCTTTATATAATTCTCGACCTTTAACTCTAGTTTCAAATCTTTGTGTTGTTACGTCTGTCATCTTACTTAAACTTCCCAATTTCCTCTTTATTTAATTTTTTAAATTTATTCTCATTCTTTTTAACATAACTTATATTAAATCTATTAATATCAAACTTATCACCTAAAACTTCTTTAAAGATTTCTAAAGCAAGCTTTATACTCTCATTAAGGCCCATACTCTTATTATATCTTTCTCTTAATTTTTCTTTAATTTTTTCATCATTTTGACCAATAGCTATTGCATTATATTCAAAATAATTCCCAGTAATATCACTTGTGAATAATTTTGTTTCATCTCCTGATTTTCCTCCAACCATTAATGCAACTCCAAAAGGCCTTACACCAGGATGTTGAGTATATTGTTGCTGAATATCAGAAATTTCTCTTATAATTGATTCACTATCAATAGGAGAATCATAAGTAACTCTATGTTGCTGAGCAGAAACTCTTATTTGGTTTATTAAAATTCTAGCATCACTTAAAATTCCTGCAGCACTTGCAATAATATGTTCATCAACTTCATGAATTTTATCAGAAGAATCTGCAACAATTAAACTATCTTTCTTTCCTTTATCAGAAATTATAATAACACCTTCAGAACAATTTAACCCAATACTTGCACTACCCAATCTAACTGTTTTTTCTGCATATTCAACTTGAAGAATATGTCCATCAGGAGAAAACATTGTAGCACTTCTATCATAGCCCATTACTTGATGTTGCATGTCTGGTATTTCCATTTTTATTTTCCATATAAAAATGGAAGTCTAAAAATTTTAATTTTTTTCATTTCCATTTTTATTTTATTGTAATATTAGTCATTATCCATAACCAAAGATATAATCAAAAAACATTCCTTGGATTAAAGATACTATACTTTCAATTTTTATAGATATTTATTGTTTTTAAGTTTTATGGTTGTCTAAGTTATATCCGATTCAACAAACCTCTTCCTAAAAAACACACTCCTGCCAATCCTACAATTCCACCTAAATTAGAGTTATCATGATAATTCTCATGGAGATCATTTTCTGCCCTAACCATAACTCCTCTCTCTATTTCACGAATTTTCATATCATTAGTAACATAAAAATAACTTCCCACACTAATTAAAGCACAACCTGTTCCAATAAGTGCATAATCTTTAAGTCCTCTAATTAATCCTGTAATCATTTCCTATTCTCTCCTTATTTAAAATCTTTAACATTCTTAATACTACCACTTACTTTTTCAATTTTTAAATCTTTTCCACTCATAACAAAACTTGTTCTAATTTTTTCAAGCATACTCCGATTTATAGTAACAACAAGCTTACCCTTATCTCCTTTAACAAAACTAAGCCCACATTCAGCATAACCTAAAACCCCTATAAATTCTAAAATAACTTCTTCAATCTTCTTCTTATTTGCATCTTTACCTTTAATTAAAAGATATCTTTTTCTTTCCCTATGTGATGGTTTTAATGCTTTCATTTTAAAATCTTGTTTTGGGTCAAGCCTTTTTTAAAAGGGTTGCTTTCATGTTATGAACAACAAACTTACATTTATATAAATTGCTAAAGATAACTAACTCACTTCCTCCCAATACTTTTCCTAAATCTTTCCCTCAAACCAATAATATGTTTTTTTCTATCACTTTTTTTCTTATCAGCCATTAAACCTTTCCAAAACAAATAAATTATTATTAAAATAATAATTACAACTAGAACATAAATATAAGTTTTCAAATTACTAATCTGACTATAAATTTCTCCAATATCTTCTAACTCTCTATTTATATCATCAATTGAATCTCCAGTTATAGGGGCTTTTGAAATTTCTTCATGAATTGTTTGAATAGTAACACTTGCACTATTTCCAACAATAGAATTCAACCTAACATAAATATCATAATACTCTGAAGAAGTTAAATTTAATTTAGCACTCTGCCCAATACCTAATTTTATGGTAATTGGCTCACTCTGAATTAGAATAGTCACAGAATTCTCTATAATCTCACTAACACTTAAACTATGTTCTTCAAGTTTTTCATCAAAAAAAGTAAATTTAATTTTATCATTTTTCTTTAAATCTTTAGTATAACTATTTGATGCCTGTGTTGAATCTATCTCAAAAATTTCTCCAACAGAAGATATCCCTACTCCTGCACCTCCACCCCCTCCAGAAGAACTACTACTAACAACTGCAGTCATACTAAATATTCTCTCACTAGAATTAAATTCATTACCTGCATAATCCTTACAATTTATTTTCCAATAATAGGTTCCAGTTGTAAATGTATTTGCAAAACTTTGATTAACATTTAGATTAATTGTTTCATTAATAGTATTACTTGCATTATTAATCAATAAACTACAATTTCTAATATTAATATTATCACTAACATTATATCTAAAAGTTACAGAAGCACCAGAACTATAACTTGATAAATTAGCAGGAGATATTAAAGTTATATTAGGGTTAGTAACATCATAACCAACACTATAATTTGAATAACTAAATGCAGATTCAGTATGATTATTATATGCTTCACAATTCCAAGAATAATCTTCTTCAGAACTAAAATTATATTGAAAAGAACTAGTATTACTTGTTCCAGAAATAGCTGAACTAAGATTATAAACTAAATCCTCTGTTGAATTCCATAAATAAAAACTAATATTTGTTAATTTTTTAGAAGATTCTGTTTCAGCAGAACAATTAAAACTAATATTCTGATTCAAGTAGGCCTCATTATTTGGATAATCCAATGTAACCTCCACCATCCCAATACTTAAACTATTATTAGAATTAGCAAAACTAAAATTTCCTTTTGAATCATAAACAAGACAATTCCAATTATAAGCACCATAATCAAGAGTTAAATCAAATTCTGCATTATCATTAATCCCATTTAAACTTTGATTAGTAGTATTATAAATTCCAGTTGAATTCCAAACATAAAGTGTAACATTTTTCAATAAAACATCATTTGCAGAACAATTAAAACTAACACTTTGATTAAATTGAACACTAGCATTAACAGGAGATGTAAGATTGACAATAGGATTTGAAAAATCTAAATTTAAAAGCCCAGAGTAAATATCTATTCTTGAAAAAGTCAATCCATTAACTGCATCATTAATTTGTTTTCCAGTTGAATTTAAAACACTTTCAATTTCAGAAGGCAATGCAACTCTTCCATTTTGCAATCTATAAAATTGATTTAATAATGCAAAAGTACCAGCAACCATTGGAGTAGCCATAGAAGTTCCACTTCTAATTTCATAACCTCCATTTGCTTTAGTAGAATTAACACTACTTCCCACAGCAAGCAAATCTGTTAGACTATTTCTATTAGAATAACTAGCCATATTATTGCTTTTATCAACAGCAGCAACAGTCGTAGAATTTTCAATACAGGCAGGTGAAGAAATATGGGTAGAATTACCTTCATTACCTGTAGCAACAATGACTGAGATATTGTAATAGGTTGCATTGTTAATTCGAATAACAGTGCTTGATTCAATAGCTTCTTCATCACAATAACTATCATAACAATATTCAGGAGAATCCTCACAATCAGTTCCTAAACTCATACTTATCACAGAAATATTATAATTATCTCGATTACGAATACACCAATCAATACCTGCATTTAAATCACTTCCACTTCCACCTCCTGCAGAATTCAAAACCTTAACACCAATTAATCCCACATTTATCGCAACACCAGCTATACTATTTGAACCTCCTACAATCCCTGCAACATGAGTCCCATGTCCATTATCATCATTAACACTACAATCTTCAACACAACTCTGACTAACACAATCTATTACACAAGTTTTATTCTTCCCAATCAAATCAGGATGTGTAAAATCCACACCAGTATCAATAACACAAACTGTTTCATCCATTCCTGTAACATTCACCCCATTCAAATGAATATTTCCAATACTCCCATTAACAATTCCAACAGAAGTTTGCAAAAATGCCTTTATCTTTCTATCTTTCTCAATAAACTCAATATTTTCATCCATTTTTAACAGACTTAGTTCATTCCTATCAACCTCTAATGCAATCTCATCACTAAAAATATGTTTAACATTTTCTTCATCTACTTTTTCAATTATGTTTTCTATTTTCGAATCTTTTGAATCTTGAGATTCAAAAATACCCCCCTCGGATAATTTTACAACAACTCTAATCTCATCTTCTTCATCAAGAGCTTCATAAACCATTGAATCAACCTTAACCTCATCCCCCAATGAATTCACAGCAACAAACCCCGACCCAACAAAACAAATCATAAAGATTATAATTAACAAACCAGAATACCTAGAAACATTCATTTTCATTCTCTCCCTCAGTTACTTCCTACAACACATTTATTATCAACACAACCACAACTTCCAGCCCCACAATCTAATGGCCCTTCACAAACAGCAGTACAAAAAACTCTTTCACATCCTATTTGAGACGCTGAATTAACACAAGAATCAGGATGACAACCACATTTAGGAACACAATCACTATCTTCTAGGCAAAATTGGCTCTTACTAATCCCATTAACTCCATCCTCCCAATTAATAGAAATTCTCCAAATAAGTAAGACAAATATTATCATTAAAAAGATAATCAGCAACAACAATTTCCAGTTGTGTTTAATCCTAATTCTTCCAACCCTTTTTACCATATAATCACTAAAAAAACCAAATATAAAAAGATTGTTAATATTGCATTGGGTGAATCTCCCTAGTGGAATCCTTAAGCCAACAGAAATTTTTATTTTTCTCCCCCCATTTATGAGGGAGAATAAATATAAATTCCAACAGTATCAGTTAAATTAATTTTTTTTGAACAACATTTAATCCAAAATCATACCCAAAATTCACTTTATCGAGGGAGAATTAACCTAAATTTATTTAAATCCCTAAAACAAATATTTTTATGCAAACTAAAAACTCTTTATATAGCTTTATATTAACTACTGAATGATACCAAAAGATTTATATAGAAGAGCCACTTCTAGAAACTACATAAATATTTAAATAGGGTTTTTTAACCAATTTAAATTTTTAAATAACTAAATTAATGCCTTGCGCATTTTAAATTTAACACTGTAGATAAATTATAAAAATTTATTACAGCATAGAAATATTTTACAAAGTAAAATTTTCAAGAATAAAGGTGATATTATATGGAAACTGAAGATGATACGGGAAGCAAAATCAAATGGAGCATATGCAAATATAGCATTTCAAACAGGGGCAGATGCATCTAACGAGCAAAGTAGAGAATACAATCTTAATTCTGTTAAAACAATTAATCCACTTTTACAAGGTTTATCTAGAAGAGGAATAACTCAAATTTTTCATTATAATACTTCTGCAGTTTATCAAAATGGAGATGTAAATGCAAATGGGTATTGGATGGATTTTAGTTCTAGAAGACAAGGCTCAACTTTTAATTTTTCTTATACTCCTGGAAAAGAACCATTATCTCAATTTGATTTTATATTTATGAGAGGAGATGATGTAGATGAAACTAGTGTGGATAATTTAAAATTAGTTGATAGATTAGAAAAACCGGTTTTAGTTAATTCAGGAAGTGCAACTTTAGCTACAAGAGATAAATTTGAAATTCCTAAAAGATTTGAAGAACATCCAGAATTAATTCCCGAAACATATACAGTTACTTCTACAGCAGATTTAAAAAAGGCATGGGAATCACTTCCAGGAGATTTAGTAGTATTAAAGGGCAGGTATGGTTCTTGTGGTAATGAAGTAGAAAGATTTCCTAAAACTTCTCAAGGATATCAGTCAGCTGAAGAATATTTTAGAAAAGTAGGAGATTTAGTTGCACAAGAATTTCTTCCAGAAATAGTAAATGGAGATATAAGGGTTAATGTTTTTGATGGAGATATTATTGGGGCATTTAAAAGATTACCTAATGGAAGCTGGATTACTAATGTTACAAATGGCGGACGTGTAGGGCCTATTGAATTAGGAAATGAATTTAGAAAAAGAATTAAGCTAGCTACATCCTTATTTCCAGAAGTTAGATTTCAAGGAGTAGATTTAACTTTAGATTCTGGAAAATTTATTGAAACTAATGCTTTCCCAGCATCTTTAGGGACTGTGAATAGAGTTTATGATACTTGGCAAGAAGAAGAAATATTAGCGAGGTTATCAGTTTAATTTTTAAAATGGCAAAACCAAAATTTGCAGTTATTGGAGCAGGATGTGGGGGTCAAACTTATGCAGGACATTTAGCTTCAGAAGGTTATGATGTTAGTATGTACAATAGGTCTCAAGAAAGAATTAATGGGTTAGAAAATACTAAAACAATTTCTCTAGATGGAAAATTAACTCAAGAAGGAAGAATAACTCTTGCAACAACAAATTTAGAACAAGCAGTAGAAGGAAGAGATGTTTTAGTAGTTGTAACTCCTGCAACAGGCCATAATGAAATTTCTAAGAATGTCACACCTTACCTTCATGATGGACAAGTAATTGTTCTTAGTCCTGGAAGAACTTTTGGAGGATTAGAATTCTCAAATAATATTGCTCAACAAAGGCCTGATTTAGATGTAACTGTATGTGAAACAAATACATTACCTTATGCTACAAGAGTTACAGAACCAGGAAAAGCTAAAGTTTTTGGAGTAAAAAATACTGTAGCCCTTGCAGCATTACCAAATCATAGGACAGGAGAAGTAGTTGAAACTTTAAATGAATTTTATCCTGCATTTGCCCCTGCAGAAAGTTTTTTAGAAACTAGTGTAGGTAATATAGGGGCGGTTTTCCATCCAACAATTCTATTACTTAATTATGATAAAATCCAAAAAGGAGAACCATTTGAATTTTACACTGAAGGAGCTTCTAGGAAAGTAGTAGAACACATGGAAGGGGTAGATAATGAAAGACAAGAAATTGCAAGAAAATTAGGAGTAAAAATACCAACATTATCAGAATGGTTAGTAGATAGATATGGATTAAAACAAAAAGGACTTTATGAGATGCTTAAAAATAATCCTGTTTACGCAGGAATAATGGCACCAACAACAACAGATCACAGATATATTCATGAAGATGTTTCAACAGGATTAGTCCCTCTTTCATTAACTGCTGAAGCAATGGGAATTCAAACTCCTTACATGGATTCATTAATCAATACAGCTAATAGTATTAATCAAACAGATTATTGGAAAAAAGGAAGAACATTAGAAAAAATGGGATTAGATAAAAATCATGTTGTTGAGCAACTTAAAGAGATTGTATCAAAAAGGGATTGTAGGAGAGCAGCATGAAAATTCTAGGCGCAGCTTTAGGAGAAGATGTACATGTTCAAGGAGTTTATCACTTTTTACAAGAAGCACAAAGACAAGGTTATGAAACAGATTTTTTAGGACCTGCAATAGATGTGGATCAAATTATTCAAAAAGCAAAAAATGAAAATCCAGACATTGTTGCAGTAAGTTATAGGTTAACTCCTGAAAATGGAAGACATCTAATAAAAGAACTAAAAGAAAAAGCAAGAGATTCAGGATTAAAGACAAGATTTGTTTTTGGTGGAACAGAACCAGTTGCAATGATTGCAAGAGATTCAAATTTCTTTAGTTTTATTGCTGATGGAAGTAATAACGATGAAATCCCTTACTTTTTAAGAGACGAAGAAAAAAAAGAAAGTTCTGAAAAACCATCTCAAAATGTTTTAGAAAGAATGAAGCAGAAAAAATCAACCCCATTATTAAGAACTCATTATGGGCAACCCACTTTAGAGGCAACAATAGACGGAATAACTCAGATAGCTGAATCAGGTTTAATAGATGTTATATCATTGGGAACAGATCAGGATGCTCAATCAAATTTCTTTCATCCAGAAAGACAAGACATAAAAAGAGCAGGAGCAGGAGGAGTTCCAGTTAGATCTCCAGAAGATTTTAAAAAATTATTTTTAGCAACTAGAACAGGTAATTTCCCATTAATGAGAAGTTATGCTGGAACAGATGATTTAATAGAAATGGCAGAAATGTATGAAAATACGTTTGGCAATGCATGGCCAGCAATACCTATATTTTGGTTTAATGATATGGATGGGAGAGGACCTCAAGATTTAGAAAAATCTGTTTCTGAACATTTAAAATTAATACAATGGTATTCAGAAAGAGACTTCCCAGTAGAAATTCTTGAATCTCACCATTGGGGTATGAGGGGAGCGCATGATTCATTAGCAGTTGCTACAGCCTATTTAGGTGCAAAAGTTACAAAAGAATTAGGAGTAAAAGATTATATTCACCAATATATGTTTAATATTCCTCAAAGAATTTCAGCTACTAATGATCTTGCAAAAATGTTAGCAGTAAGAGAATTAATAACTGAGTTAAAATCAGATTCATTTCATGTATATACACAAACAAGAGCAGGATTACCTAGTTTTCCAAACCATTTAGAAGAAGCAAGAGCACAATTAGCTAATTCAACATTATTACAAATGCAATTAAATCCAGATATTATTCATGTGGTAAATTATTCTGAACCTCATCATGCTGCAACAGCTCAAGATGTAATTGATAGTGCACATATAACTCTTCATGCAATAAAAAATTCTCAAGGGATGCCGAGTTTAGTTACCAATTCTGAAGTTGTTAGAAGAAAAGAAGAACTAAAACAAGGTGCAAGATATATTCTTAATCATGTAGAAGCAAATGGAGATTTAACAGATTCCAAATATCTTACTTCATTAGTTACAAAAGGAGTTTTAGACGCTCCAATGTTAAAAGGAAATCAATATGCTAGAGGAAAATTAGAAGTAGTTGAAAAAAATGGGGCTTATTTTCCAGTAAAAGATGGAAAATTTATTAATGAAAGAGAAAGATTGGAGGTATTAAGATGAAATTAGGAATATTTTGTAATAGGGATTATAGGGATTTTAGTATACCTAGAAATGATTTTTTATTAACTATAAATGAAGCAGTTTTTAGAGGCCATGATGTTTATTTTTTAAAAACAAGAGAGGTTAATGATTTAAGGAGTGCTCCTGCTTCTAAATTAAGAACAGAAGGAGTTAAAGATGTATACCAAAATGGACTTAGAGGAACAGAGCAAACAATAGATCTTTTTGATCTTGATACAATACTTTTAAGAGATACAGAAGTAAGAGGGCCTGATTTAATTAAAAAATTCAATCCTTTAGAAGAATCTGTATATTTTTTAAATAATCCTCAAGAAAGTGTAAATGCAGGGGATAAAGTGAATCATCAAAAATACTTTGAAGGATTTCCAACAGCTAGAACTTATGTATTAAGAAGAGAAATGACAGGGGATGAAATGTCTAAGACAATTTCAGCAGTTCTTGCTAAAGAAGAGTTTCCTCTAGTCTTAAAGCCAAGTAATGGTTTTGCAGGAAAAGGAGTTACTAGGGCAAAGAGTAGAGAAGAGTTAGAATCAAAAGCAAAAGAACTTTTTGATTCTTATGGATGTATTCTTGTTCAAGAATTTCTTCCAGAAGCCTGTAAGGGAGATACACGATTTGTGTTTTTAGGGGGAGAGTTTCTTGTTTCTTTTCAACGGGTTTCAAAAGGAAATCAATGGAATCTAGCATCGGGGGAAGAAATTCAAATACCTTATGTTCCTTCAGAAGAAGAAATTAGAATGGGTCAAATAATTGCTAGAAGAAGTGGACTAGATCTTGTTTCTGTTGATAAAATTGGATTGAATTTTAGTGAATTAAATGCTAGCCCTGGTTTTGAACATGATGCAAATAAAGTCTACAAAGGAGAAGGGTTACAGGTTCAAAAACAAATAGTAGATTTTCTTGAAAGAAGCTCAAAAGCATTTCATCAATCAAAATGAAAAGGCCAGTAATAGGAATAACAGGTCATTTTGATGACTTAGATACACATTCTAAATTTACAAAATATTTTGATAATTGTAGTGAAGCAATTAGAAAAGCTGGAGGAATACCTTACTTACTTCCTATTAGTTCAAATAATAAGGAGATTAGATTTCATCTTAAAAAAATAGACGGATTATTTTTAACAGGCGGAGGAGGCCTTTCAAGAATCATAAAAAATAAAAAATTTTTACCAGAATTAAAAGATATTAATCCAGAGAGATATAAATTTGAAAAAAAACTTATTTTTCTTGCAAAAAAAATGAATCTCCCAATGATAGGATTATGTAGGGGTCATCAAATGATTACTGAAATTTTTGGAGGAAGTTTAAGAAATTTAACCAAAGAAGAGGTAAAAGTGCATTATCAAAAAAAACCAGGGTATTGTTCAGTTCATAATATTACCTTGAATAAAAAGAGCAAACTTTACAGATTATTAAAACAAGAAAACCTAAAAGTAAATAGTTTTCATAGGCAAATAACAAATCAAGTTCCTAAAGGGTTTATTGTTTCTTCTTATCATGAAAATAAAATTATAGAAAGTATTGAGCATAAAAACAAACCGATTATTAGTTTGCAATTTCATCCTGAAAAACAACTAGATACCAGGGAAAGTATTCTTATTTTTAAATATTTTATAAGATTGTGTAGAAAGTATTCAGGTTATCGAAAGAAATGGAATCGTTTAGTACTTTGATAAGGTATTGACCCCAAACCTATATAAATCTCCCAATTCTCTTATAACTATAAATAAAAACCGGTGTCTTAAATGAAAATATATACAATAGGCGGATTTAATGAAGTAGGCAAGAATATGACTGCAGTAGACTTAGGCGAAGATGTTATATTGTTCGATTGTGGATTATTCCTTCCACCAATTGTAGAATTAGAAGAAGCAGAAAAAGTTTATACTGAAAAAAAATTAAGAGGGATTAAAGCAATTCCAGATGATTTAATGTTAGATAAATTAGGTTTAAGAGACAAAGTTAGAGCAATTATTCCAAGCCATGCACATTTAGATCATATTGGAGCAATACCTTTTATGGCACATAGGTATAATGCAGAAGTAATTGGAACCCCTTTCACAATAGAAGTTTTAAAATCAATATTAAGTGATGAAAAAATTAATTTAATGAATAAACTAAAAGTAGTTCAACCAAATTCTTTTTGTTATGTTCAAGGAAAACAAAAAAAATACAGAGTAGATTTTGTAAATATCACTCATTCAACAATTCAATGTTCTCTTGTAGCACTTCATACTCCTGAAGGAATAGTGCTTTATGCAAATGATTTCAAATTAGACAATACACCCATTATGGGACAAAAACCAAATTATGATCTTCTTAAAAAACTAGGTGAAGAAGGTATAAAGGTTCTTATTGTAGATTCATTATATTCTGGAGATGCAAGAAAAACAGCAAGTGAAAAAGTAGCAAGAACTCTTTTAGAGGAAGTTTTATTTACAACTAGAAATGAAAATGCAGGATTAATTGTAACAACATTTTCATCACATATCGCAAGATTAAAATCAATAACAGAATTTGGAAAAAAATTAAATAGAAAAATAGTTTTCTTAGGAAGAAGTTTAAACAAATATGTTACTTCTGCAACAAAAGTAGATATGTGCCCGTTTAGAAAAGACGTAGAAATAGCAACTTATAGAAAACAATTAGAAAGAAAATTAAAACAAATAGATAAAAGAAGATCAGAATATATGGTTGTTTGCACAGGGCATCAAGGAGAGCCAGGAAGTATTTTAGATAGATTAGGAAGAAATAAATTACCTTTTAAGTTTAATAAAGAAGATAATATTGTTTTTTCTTCTTCAATTATTCCTGCTGAAACAAATATAAAAAATAGAGAAAGATTAGATTTAAAATTAAGAAAAAGAGGAGCAAGATTATTTAATAATGTTCATGTATCTGGCCATGGTGGTAGGGAAGATTTAAGAGACTTTCTTAATTTAATAAATCCAGAACACATAATCCCTTCTCATGGAAGTCATGAAAAAATAGCACCAATGATTGATTTAGCAAAAGAATTAGGATATAAACCTAAAAACCTCCATTTAATGAATGATGGCGATGCTAAAAAATTCTAATTAAAATAATTAAAACAAAATGGTAAATGAAGACATCCTCACAGCTTTAAAGAATGGGGTTCAAAAAGGAGAATCATTAGAAACTTCAATAAAAATAGCAATTAATTCAGGATATAATCCAAGAGAAGTTAAAGAAGCTGCAAATTATGTTGGAAAAGGAACACTTTCTTCATTACACACAAAACCCACAGAACATTTAGCAATGCCTTCTAAAAAAAGTTTTTTTTCATTTGGAAGAAAATCAAAAAAACAAAAAAACAAAATTCAAATGCCTAAAATACCAATTAAATCAACAAAACCAATTCCCTCACAACAAACTCAAAAACAAACTCAACAACAAATTAAACAATCAATTGAAGCCCCATCACCAAATATTGAAATATCCTCCCCAACACCTTCAACTCAAAAACCTCAAAAACCAATTAAACCAAAGAGAACAAAAGAAATAATTCTTTTAGTAACCCTATTAACACTTATTGGAGTTTTAGTTTTCACAATAATTTTTAAGGATAGGATATTATCTTTCTTTACAGGATAAAATGCAAATCTATCAACCTGCAGAAGATTCTTATCTTCTCCAAGAAACTTTAAAACAATACTTAAAATCTAAATCCAAAAATATAAAGATTCTTGACATGGGTTCTGGAACAGGAATTCAAGCTAAAACCGCAAGAGATTTAGGATTCAAAGATATAACTACTATAGATATTAATCCAAATGCAATAAAATTATTAGAAAAAGAAAAACTTAACCCTATCCTCTCCAATCTGTTCACAGAATTTAACCATTTCACAGAATTTAACCATAACACAGAATTTAACCAACAACAAAAATTCAATTTAATCACATTCAATGCACCATATCTTCCTGAAGATGAAAGAGAACCAGAAGACACAAAACAAAATACAACTGCAGGTGAAAAAGGATACGAAATAATTTTAGATTTTTTAGAACAAGCAAAACCTCATTTAACTCAGGATGGAGAAATTTTATTATTAATATCTTCATTAAGCCAACCAAATATAATTGAAAAAAAGGCAAGAGAATTAAAATACAATTTTAAAATACTTAATCAAACATCATTATTTTTTGAAAAATTATTTGTATATAAATTATCTAATCTCTAAGGGCTTGGTGAATTCTTCTAACAAATTTAAATCAACAGAAATTTTTATTTTTCTCCCCCTATTTATGAGGGAGAACAAATCAAAATTAGTAAACACTTATTCTTAAAAAATCATCACATTTTAAGCAGTTAAAACTTATATTTAAAGCGTTCGCAAGCCTTATAAACTCAAGGATTTCTAATTACTTTTTAAAGTTTTAGCAATGCTTTAAAAACTAAAAGACTTAAACAAAAGATGGAAGAACCACCCCTTGAAGAGTTAGATATTAATGGATTACCTAAAAGAAAAAAACGAGCTTATATCCTTGCTTATGAGAAAGCTCAACATTTAATGATTGATCCTGAAAAAGGCAAAGGAGATCCTGAAAGAATCAGACCCTACATTGAAATAGCTGAAATAGAGGCCCAAACAAGAAGAACAAACCTTAGAGCATTACTTTTTTTATCACATGTTTTCGGACAAAGAAGATTTTCAGATGGACATCTTACTCCAATTCAAAGAAGAGCTTTTCAAGATGCATACACTCATCCATATCATGCAAGCCATTAACTGCTCCTAAATATATGTTATAATATCTATTTCTATATAAATCAAATTCATCATTTCTAGATAAAGAAGAGATTAAAACTAAAATGAAATTTTCACATATAGCAGATTCACATTTAGGGGGTTGGAGACAACCAGAACTACAAGAACTTAATTTAGAATCTTTTAGAAAAGCAATTGAAATATCAATAGATGAAGGAGCAGAATTTATACTTTTTTCAGGAGATTTATTTGATTCACCATTTCCATCAATAGAAATACTTAAAGAAACCTTTGCAGAATTTAAAAAAATAAAAGAAGCAGGACTTAAAGCATATATTATTGCAGGAAGTCATGATTATTCTGTTTCAGGAAAAACATTTTTAGATGTTTTAGAAAAAGCAGGTTTTTGTCAAATTTGTAAATATAATGAAACAGAAGAAGAAATAATTTTAGAACCTTCAACACATAAATCTTGTTATATTTATGGTTATCCTGGTAAAAAATCAGGTTTAGAAGTTCAATCATTAAAAAAAGTTAAAATCAATGAACCTTATTCAAATTATTTTAGAATTTTAATGTTACATACAACAATAAAAGAAGCAATAGCAGATATACCTATAGATTCAATCCCTTTAACAGATTTGCCAAAAGCAGATTACTATGCATTAGGGCATATTCATATGGATTTTGAACAAGAAATTGAAGGAAAACCTGCAATTTATGGTGGCCCGACATTTCCAAATAATTTTAAAGAGTTAGAGGAATTAAAATACGGCAGATTTTATATTATAGATGTAGAAGGATATACAAAAGTAACAAAAAAAGAGATAAAACTTAAGGAAACAGAATTAGTTGAAATTGAATTAGATGATGCATTAAAAGGAACAGAGATAATCTTAAATGAACTTGAAAAAAGAGAACTTAAAGACAAGATAGTTTTATTAAAAATAAAAGGAGTATTAAGGCAAGGAAAACCATCTGATATTAAATTTATTGAAATTCAAGAATATCTTGAAAAATCAGGAGTTTATTCTTTTTTAAAAAATACTTCTAAATTAGGATTAGAAAAAAGAGAAACTAATTTTAAATTTGAATCTAATGAAATGGAAGATGTTGAACAAACATTAGTAAAAAAATATGAAAAAGAAAACCCATCTAATTTTAATCAGTTAATATTCCCATTAATGGAAAATCTTTCATTAGAAAAACAAGAAGGTGAAACAAATACAATTTTTCAAAATAGATTATTATCTTCTTTAAGTAAGGTTCTTGAGGTAGAGTTTATATGAGAATCAAGAAACTTTCAATAGAAAACATAAGAAGTTATGAGAATCAAGAAATAGAATTCCCCACAGGTTCAACATTATTATCAGGAGATATTGGTTCTGGAAAAACAACAATATTATTAGCAATAGAATTTGCACTTTTTGGATTACAACCATCACAAAAAGCATCATCATTATTAAGAACAAATACAGATACTGGGAAGGTAATCTTAGAATTTGAAATAGAGGATAGAAATATAACAATTGAGAGAAGTTTAAAGAAAACAAATAAATCAATAACACAAGATTCAGCTTCAATAACCATAGATGATGAAAAATTTGAAGAAAGTGTAACAGAAATTAAAAATAGGGTTTTAAAACTACTAAATTATCCTGCAGAATTTGCTAAAAAAACAAATTTATTATACAAATTCACAGTTTATACTCCTCAAGAAGAAATGAAACAGATTATTCTTGAACCAGGAGATATAAGACTAAACACATTAAGACATGTTTTTGGAATTGATAAATATAAGAAAATAGAAGAAAATACTTCTGTTTTAACTTCAAAACTAAGAGAAAAGATTAGACTCAATGAAGGAATACTTTATGATTTAGAAGAAAATAAACAAAGACTTAAAGAAAAACAAAATAAGTTAATAGAACAAAAACAAAAACAAGAAGAGCTATTAGAAGAATATAATAAATCTATTAAATTAAGGGAAGAAAAAGAAAAGGATTTATTAGAGATTCAGGAAAAGATAAACAAAAAATCAACTTATGAGAATGAAAAATCTAAATCTAATGTGCTAATGTCTGAGAAAAAACAACAGATCACAACACTTCAAAACAATATTAATACCTTAAATCTTCAAATACAAGAAGCTAAAAAAATAACTTTTAATGAAGATGAATTTAACTCTCTTGACGATAGAATAGATTTTCAACAAAATAGAGAAGAAGAATTACAAAAAGAATACATCCAGATAATTGGAAAAATTAATTCTAAAGATTCTAAAAAAAGAGAAACAGAACAACTAAAATTAAAAATTTCTGGAATGGATAAATGTCCTACTTGTTTACAAAAAGTTTCAGAAGAATATAAGTCAAATATTTTTAAAACAACTGATGAAGAAGTAGGTTTTTTAGCAAAAGATTTAGAAAAACTTATTGTAAGAAAAAATCAATTAATTGGAGAAATTGAAAATACTAAAAAAATAAAAGAATCTTATAGAAAACGAAAATCAGAATTAGAATTATTAAAAATTAAATCAGAAAATCTAAAAGAAAAAGAACAAAGAATTTTAGATATAGAAAAACAAAAATCCACAATTCAATCAGATTTAGAATTACTAAATAAACACATAGAAACAATAGATAAATCTATTTTAGAATTTTCAAAATATGATGCTATTTATGAAAAAAAGAATAAAGAACTTCAATTAGCAAAACAAACTGAAAATCAATCAGCAATTAGAAAAGCAGAAATAAACAAAGAAATACAATTTTTAGATATTCAAATAAAAGAAGAAAAAGAAAGAATAGATAAAAAGTTAGAAATCAAAAAGAAAACAGAAAGAATAAGAGAATTAGAATACTGGATTTCAGAGAAATTCATTGAACTTGTCCTTTCCACCGAAAAACAAGTAATGCTCACATTAAAAGACGAATTTTCAAGATTATTCTCAAAATGGTTTGCAATTTTAGTCTCAGACACACTAAATGCAAGATTAGATGATGATTTCGCACCTGTAATTGAACAGCAAGATTATGAGTTAGATTACGCATTCCTAAGTGGGGGAGAAAGAACAGCAATAGCCCTAGCTTACAGACTCTCACTTAACCAAGTAATAAATTCAATGCTCTCAAACATCAAAACCTCAAACCTAGTTATTCTAGACGAACCCACAGATGGGTTCTCAGCACAACAATTAGATAAAATGCGAGATGTTTTAGGACAACTTCAAACAGAACAACTTATCTTAGTATCTCACGAGCAAAAGATAGAAGGTTTTGTAGATAATATTATCAGGATAAGAAAGGATAATGGTGTAACAGGGGTTGAGTGAGGGGGTGAAAAAATGGAGATTGGTTTGGGGTGAGTGAGGGAGTTATAGGGGTGAGAATATTATCAGGATAAGAAAGGATAATGGGGTTACAGGGGTTGAATAGGGATCAAATAGATTTTTAAAGATTAGATTATTGTTAGAATAATGAAGTCAGAAACAAGAAGGGATAAAAGTAATATCTCAAGTTGGATATTTCATATTATTTATCTAATTTTATTACTCACTATATTATTTTCTATTTTTGTTTCAATAGCCCCGGTTATAACCTTAGGACTTTTTCTAATTATTCCTCTTTTATTTCCATCTAAAAAACTGAGGTTGAGAGTTTATATTTTCTTAGCATTGATAATCCCTTTTATGTTTCTTGAATGGACTTTAGTTCAGTATGTTGATACTGAAGGGTTAGTTGTTCTTTTATATCCCGCGCCGGTTATTGTTATTATGGCGTTTAGTCATTATCTATTAAGATACGCCAAAAAGAAAGGAAGTAATCTGCTCAGAGTAACCGGAATTATAACCATACTAATCCTTATTTTATTATTTACATTTTTGGCTATTTCAAGAATAAATAATATCATCATAGACCATGAAAACCGTATATTAAGGGATAAAATCAGTTGCAGTGGGGCTTATACTACAACCTCACCTGAAGAGTTATCTAAACTTTGCAATGAAATTCAAATGGGGGGAACTAAGGAATGGGATTGGAAAGGATTTAAGTTATATTGTGAAGATTTAGTGGAAAAAATAAGGGAAGATAAATATTATTTTGATTATTATGATTACCCTGAAAACAAATTTGGAATTAGGAATCCTAGAAACTATCAAGATTGTGACGATAGGATTTATGAATTGATAAATTTTAAAATTTTTCAAAATTCTGAAAGAAAAATAGTTTCTGAAGTTATTGATATGGGGGGAAGGCCTGAAGAATTAGATCCTAATTTATGTGATATATATTCTGAAATGGATCATGAACTTTTAAAAAAAATATATGTATTAAAAATTAATGTAAATGAAGATACTATAAAAATGAGAATAGAAGATTGTTATAAAAATTTAGCCACCTATACTGGAGATATAGAAATTTGTGAAACACTTAGATTTCCACATGCATGCTATAGTGACGTAGCTAAAGGAAGAAATAATCCCTCAATTTGCGATAATATAGGGATTAATTACAACACCAATATTGATGAAGAATACATAGCAAGGTGCAAGGAACAAGCAAAATGAGTAAAAAATAATTTTCAACAAAGATTTATAAATAATAATTCACTCTAATAACTAATATGAAAAAAGAAAGTGTGTTAGTTAGTTTTATTTTTTTAATAGTTTTAACTGGAATTTTTCTTGTAAGTGCTTCTGACATTTCATTATCAATTGGATTAAATGATGTTGAACATACTGTAGAATTAATTTCAGTTAGTGATAGTTCAGTAACAGTAACAATTGATGATAGTGATTCTCGTGAGATAGATGAACAATCTACACCCTATACTATATACAATTCACCAGTAACCTCTGATTTAAAATTTATTGTTACTAATGCAGATGAACAAAATTTAAAGTTAAATACAACTATGTTAATTGGATTTGAATTAAATTTAGATATTCAAGACCCTTCAGACAATTTTATAATTGATGGGGTTTCTAATAATGTTGAACTTATCTCTGCTTCAGATACTGCTGCTACAATTGCAGTAACAAATGCTGCGGGGCAAACAGTTAGTAAGGAAATTGATATTCAACAATATACTGGACCCTATAATCTTATGCAGGCAAAAAAAATAGGAGATTTTTATGTAATTTTAAAAGATGCAGACGAAAGTAATTTAGATTTATCTGCAAATATTCTTGTTTTTTATGAAAAAAACTTTTTTGTAGAACCCACTCCAGTTACAACTTGTGAAGAAGGTTATACTTGTTTAGATTCAGACAATCCGACTCAAACAACTAATATTGCAGGCTCTGATTACACTCTAGAACTTATCTCTGCTTCAGATACTGCAGCTACAATTGCAGTAACAAATACTGCTGGAACAACCGAAAGCAAGGAAATTAGTGAAGATCAATCAAAGGTTATCAATGGTATTAACATCTATCTAAAAAATGCAGATGAGAGCAACCTTCAATTAATTGCAGTAATAAAAGCAACTTCTATCACAACTTGTGAAGAAGGTTATACTTGTTTAGATTCAGACAATCCTACTCAAACAGTTAATGTTGCAGGCTCTGATTACACTCTAGAACTTATCTCTGCTTCAGATACTGCAGCTACA
>JABHZE010000003.1 GCA_018653485.1 archaeon
ACAACTGTGTTAATTATTTTAGTAGTTCTTGTAGCTGTAGTTATTGTTTGGAATGTTGTTCAAAATATGGTTACTGAAAGTGCAGATGATGTTGATGTTCAACCTTTTGCATTAGATGCTGATTTAAGTTATTATTTAGAGGATGTTAATACTGGTGTTTTTGAGGTTAAAAGAGGGACTGGTGGGGGAGAGATAAATGAAGTGAGATTAATTTTTACATTAAATGATGGAAGTTCTGTGACTTATTTGAATGATAGTTTGGTTCCAAAGGTGTTGGAAACTGAAGAATATAAAATTGAAAGTAGTGAATTAGGATTAGTTAATTTTTCAGATATTGAATATGTTGCTGTTCACTATGGTTATGGAGATAATGAAGTTACTCGTCAATTAGATAGGATTAAAGTTAGTGTTGAACCGGGTATTCAATGTAATCCTGAAACTTGTGTTAGTTTAGGAAATTTAAATTGTGGAGATGTTTCTGATGGGTGTGGGAATATAATTAATTGTGGAAGTTGTGAGGTTTGGGATAATGGTTGTGTTAATGGGAAATGTGATTTATGTATGGGTCCTTATTGTAATATTCCTTTGAGTGATTGTAAACAAGATGGATGGAGAATGGATACAAGTTATATATTGACTAAGCATATTTATGCTACTGGTGATTGTTTTAAAGTGCGTGATAGTGCAATTCTTGATTTAAATGGTTATGGAATTATTGGAGATGGTACTGGTAATGGAATTTATGTAGGTGATGAACCTAATGTTGTTAAAAATGGTAGAATTACTAATTTTTCAAATGGACTTAATCTCTTTGATGGAGCTACAACTGTTGAAAATATAGCTTCTTGTGGGAATATTGACTATGATATTTATTGTAATGATGGAACTGATTTTACTCGAGTAATTTTTGGAACTAAAACTGGTGGTAATCCAAGAGCTGGTGTTTGTAAGGATCTTGAAACTGCAGGGACTTGTTGGATATAATTTTATTTTCTCAAAAACATTTAAATATAGTAATGGGGTTATTTAATTGTAAATTAAAATATACAATCAATATTGTAAAATTGATTAAGAGAATAAAAAAGGAGTTAAAGTAAGGGCAAGTTCACAGGTGAAGGCCCAGTCGCAGATTATTGTAACAGTCTTGATTATATTATTAGTTCTTGTATTAGTTGTAGTTGTTTGGGTTGTTGTTCAAAATATGATTGAGAGAAATGCTAAAAATGTTGATGTAGATACTTTTGGATTAGATGCAGAGTTAAATTATTATCTTGCTGATGCTAATACTGGTGTTTTTGATGTTAAACGAGGGGCAGGTGGCGGGAATATAAGTGAGGTGAGATTAATTTTTACATTAAGTAATGGGAGTACTATAACTTATTTGAATGATAGTGATGTTCCTGGAGAATTGGAAACTTCTGTTTATTATATTGAGAGTAGTGATTTAGATTTGCCTAATTTTTTAGATGTTGAGTCTGTTGCTGTTCATTATGGTTATGGGGAAGATGGAGTTACTGGAGAATTAGATAGTGCTACAGAAGGATCTGGGCCTGATGCTGATTGTGTTCCATTAACTAATTTAGATTATGATTGTGGAATTAATCCAGATGGTTGTGGCAATAATATAGATTCAGAAGATTGTGATGATGTAGATGAGATTTGTAGTACCTCTGGAAGGTGTTATACTCCTTCAAGTGGGCCTGGAGATCCTAATGATTGTACTCCTAATTGTGGTGGAAAAGAATGTGGTAGAGATGGATGTGGTGGAAGTTGTGGTAGTTGCGCTGGAGCAGAGAGTTGTATAAATGGTGTTTGTGAAACCTGTGTTACTAATTGTGGTGAAAATGTTTGTGGTTTTGATGGATGTGGTGGAAGTTGTGGTAGTTGTAATGCGGGAGAAGGTTGTATAACTGGAAGTTGTTATATTGAAATTAATTCGTGCATGGATTTAAATGAAGATGGAAGGAATTATGTTTTAATTGAGGATGTAGTAGTTAATGAATCTAATTGTTTAAGAATTAATGCAGATAATATAGAATTAGATTGTAAAGGATATTCTATTACTAATGGAAGTTCTCAAACAGGAATTTATTCTGAAAATGATAATATTATTATAAAAAATTGTAATATAAATATGAGTGTTGGATATGGAATTAGATTAAAGAGTGTAGATAATGGATTAATTATAGATAACAACTTAACTGCATTATCTCTAACTTATGGATTGTATATGATTGATGTTACAAATACTGAAATTTTAAATAATAAATTTAATTATACACACTATGGGGCGATTTATGGAAGAAATTCAGATTTTAATACTATTAGAAATAATAATATCTTTGGTGTTTCTGGTTCAGGTATTTATTTACAATCAGGTTCTGATGATAATAATATAACCTCAAATACTGTTGAAAGCGCTATTAATGGGATTCGTCTTTCTAGTAGTCGTAGAAATCTTATTGATTCAAATATAATTCTTAATAATTATCGTGGAATTTTTTTGTCCTCAAGTCCTTTCACTACTACGACTAATAATACTTTATCTGGGAATTATATTGGTGATTAATTTAAACTAAGTTCAAATTTTAATTAAATTAATAATTTTTATTCTAAGTTTTCTCAAAAACATTTATATAGTAAATTGTTTTATATGGTTTATGAAAAGAGGTAAGGTGAAGGCGCAATCGCAGATTATTGTAACAGTCTTGATTATATTATTAATTCTTGCATTAATTGTAATTGTTTGGGTTATTGTTCAAAATATGATTCAAGGAAATGCTGATGATATTGATGTAGACCCTTTTGGATTAGATGCTGAATTGAATTATTATTTAGAAAATAATAAAAGTGGAGTTTTTAGTGTTAAACGAGGAGCAGGTGGAGGAAATATAAGTGAGGTGAGATTAATTTTTACATTAAGTAATGGAAGCACTATAAGTTATTTGAATGATAGTTTGGTTCCGGGAGAATTAGAAACTACAACTTATTATATTAAAAGTATGGATTTAGGTTTGATTAATTTTTTAGATGTTGAGTCTGTTGCTGTTCATTATGGTTATGGTGAAGATGGAGTTACTGGGGAATTAGATAGTGCTACAGAAGGTTCTAAACCAGATCCTGATGCAGAGTGTGTTCCATTAGTTTGTGGGACTGATTTTGGTTGTGGAGATAATTTAGATGGTTGTGGAAGTGTTTTGGAATGTGGAGATTGTAGTAGTGGTGTTTGTAGTCTTTTAGGAAGATGTTATACTCCTTCAGATGATGATGGGGATGGAGATCCTGATTGTACTCCTAATTGTGGTGGAAAAGAATGTGGTAGAGATGGGTGTGGTGGAAGTTGTGGTAGTTGTGCTGGTGATGAAATATGTGCAGATGGAGATTGTATAGATAGGCCTATTGTTGTTCATAGTGATTGTTTTGGAGATAGAGGTGATGGGGTTTATGAGATATGTACTTGTGATGATTTGCAGAGGATTGATGAGGTAGCTAATTTAGATAAAGATTATATTTTAATGAATGATATTGAATGTTCTGAAATTACTAATTTTAATCCTATTGGAGATAATGATAATAAGTTTGAAGGAAATTTTGATGGGGATAATTTTGTGATTTCAGATTTAACTATTAATATGGATTCAGAGAATTTTGTAGGATTATTTGGTTATATTAATCTTGGTGCAAATATCCATAATGTTGGTTTAACAAATGTAGATATTACTGGAAAGGGTTATGTTGGAGGATTGGTTGGAAATTTAGGTGGAGGAGAGATTAGGGATTGTTCTTCAACAGGAGATGTTTCTGGTTCTAATTATGTTGGAGGATTGGTTGGATATTGTTATGGAGGTGATATTTATAATTCTTTTTCAACAGTAGATATTAGTGGAAGTAGTAGTTCTATTGGGGGATTGGTTGGTAGTGTGGGTAATGGAAATATTTATAATTCTTATGCGACAGGAGATGTTTCTGGTTCTAATTATGTTGGAGGATTGGTTGGATATTATTATAAGAACACCATTTATAATTCTTATGCGACAGGAGATGTTTCTGGTTCTAATTATGTTGGAGGATTGGTTGGTAGAACTTATAGAAATATTTATAATTCTTATGCGACAGGAAATATTAGTGCAAACAATAATTATGTTGGGGGATTAATAGGAGAAAGTAGTGGAGAGATTAATAATTCTTATGCGATAGGAGATGTTTCTGGTTCTAATTATGCTGGAGGATTGGTTGGTAAACATAATAATGGTGAAAAAATCATTAATTCTTATTATTATAATAGTGATAATAATCCTGCTTATTGTTCTGGTTCTGATCTAATAGGTAGTCCAGAGTGTAGCCATATTGGTAATTTAGATTATTTTTACTCTTTATCAAATCCTCCAATGGATTCATGGACTCCAGGAGAATGGGTTGAAGTTAGTGATAGTTATCCTGTTTTATCTTGGCAATAGTTTTTTGATTTAATTTATTCTATCCTGAAGATTTAAATATAAATGTGAGTTCTATATTTTATGAAAAAAAGTAAGGTAAAGGGTCAATCGCAAGTAATAATTGCAATTTTGATTATTGTGATAGTTCTTGTATTAATTGTTATTGTTTGGGGAGTTGTTCAGAATATTATTCAAGGGAATCTTGAGAGTGCAAATACTCAGCCATTTGAATTAGAGGCAGATTTAGTTTATAGTTATGGGAATCCTGGTGTCTTTAGGGTTACTCGGGATGGGACTGGGGGTGGAGAAATAAATGAAGTTAGATTAATTTTTTCTTTGAAAAATGGAAAAAGTGCAGTATATAAGAATGACACTACTTTTCCAGAAGAGTTAGAGAGTGTTACATATTATGTTAAGACCTCTGATATTGGAATTGGTGGTTTTGATGAAGTTGAATTTGTTTCAGTGCATTATGGTTATGGTAATGGTAAAGTTACTCCTGAGTTAGATAAAGGGACAGAAAGTTTTACTCCTCTCTCCCCTAGTGGACCTGTTGTTGTTCCCCCAAGTTGTGTTCCTGATAAAACTTGTGTTGATTATATCGGGCAATGTGGAATTGGATTAGATAATGGATGTGAGAATATTTTAGATTGTAGTGGTAATTGTGGTGTTGGAGAGGTTTGTGAGATTGATAATTGTGTTTTAGATTCTGTTTGGGTGGTTTCAAATAATAATGTTTGTGAAGGAGAATTGTTTTTGGGTGGGCATGAATGTATAAATGCTAATGATGGTGATGTAAATACTCCTTGGACTACTAAAAAACTTGTTGGAGAAGTTATTGATTCAAATATAATAAATGATTTTGGAGAATTGAAATGTGTTTCAGGAGTAAAGGTTTATTCTTTCCTTGGTATTTTGGGTCTTCAAACTGCAAATATTAAAGTATCTGAAAATAATATTGATTGGGTAGAGGTTCAAAACTCTTGGGGGCTTGATACAGAACATTGGAATGAAATTGAATTTAATGAGGTTAAGGCAAGATATGTTAGGTTGAGTTTTACTGATTGCCCTCATGAGTTAGATATTGGGGGAATTAATCATCATCTTTGTCAAATTTCTGAATATAAGTTGAAAGTTAGGGATAATTGTTAGATATTTTTATTACTACTATGTTGAAATTGTGTAAATTTATTATGCTGTGTTGATGATATTGCAAGAGTTGTTTGGTGATATGAGTTGAGTTAGTTTTATTAAGTTGTGTAAGTATTATTAATTATTCATAGGTGAAAATAGATGGGAAAAATAATATTAGGGCCTGCAGGATTAGGGCCTGTGAAGGATGCTATTGGGAATTTAGAAGAATATCATAAACTGGGTTTTAGGGCTTGTGAGATTGCATTTACTTATAGTATTTATATCCATAAGGAAGAAGATATGAAAAGGATTGGTGAGAAAGCTGAGGATTTAGGGATTAGATTGAGTATTCATGCACCTTATTGGATTAATTTGAATAGTAAGGAAAAGCAGAAGATTGAAGATAGTAAGAAAAGGATTCTTAGTTGTTGTGAGGTTGGGGAGAAAATGGGGGCTAAAAGAGTTGTTTTTCATCCTGGTTTTTATTCTGGGATGGATGAAGAAGAGACTTATGGGAATATAAAAGATGCTGTATTAGATATGCAAAAAGAGATAAAAGGTAATGGATGGGAGATTGAGCTTGCTCCTGAAGTAATGGGTAAGATAAATGTTTTTGGAAGTCCAGAGCAGATTGCTAGATTAGTGAAAGATACTGGATGTAAATTTTGTATTGATTTTGCACATGTTCTGGCTAGAGAGAAGAAAGTGGATTATGTTAAGATTAAGAAATTATTTGCTAATGAAAATAGTTGGCATTGCCATTTTTCAGGCATTGAATATGGTGAAAAAGGTGAGAAAAGGCATGTAAAAACTCCCATTGAGAGATGGAGAGAATTATTAAAAAATTTACCTAAAGATAAAAATATTGTGATTATAAATGAGAGTCCTGATATGGTAAATGATTGTGTTGAAGGGTTGAGGATTTTGGGGTGAGGGAGATTTGGGAGTTAAGAGAGGGGGTGAATGGGTTTTTGGATGGGTGAGTTTGAGAGATAGAAAATTTTAAATATAATGGGTTTATCTAGATTATTAGAATGGAAACACAAATGAATGATTTGATTAATGAAATAAAACAACTTAGAATGGATGTTAATATTATTAAAGAAAAACTTGAGGATGGAGAATTAACAGATTGGGCTAAGGAAGAGTTAAAAAAGGCAAGAAACCAACCAGAAGAAAATTATATTGATTTAGAGGATTTAAGAAAAGAGATTGAAAATGAGATCTAAGGTTAAATTTAGTCCTCAAGCAAAAAAGTTTATCAAAAAATTAGATAAGAATGAATCCTTGAGAATTTTAGATAAATTAAATGATGTAAGAGAAGATCCTTTTAGATATCTTGAGCATTTTGAAGGAGAGGGACATAAACTAAGAATTGGGGATTATAGGGCATTAATTGATGTAAATTTTAATACAAAGATTTTGATTGTTAGAGTTTTAGATAAGAGGGGAAGAATTTATAAGTAAATTAGGATTAAGAATATTGATATATGCTCAGTATGGTTTTTTAGGCAATGCTGAGCCATTAAATATTAAAAACCACCAAAGTATACTAAGGTATACTTTTATTCATTATCTGAATCATACTCTTTTCTTGCATGTGTTCTTTTGTCAATTCCTGATAGAATTTTCTGAGATTTTTCAGGGTCTTTTCTGCAGTGATTTAAGATATATAGCATCTTTTTTAAGACTTCATCATAGGTCTCTTTTGGATGTTCTTTAAACCTTTCTAGTCTTTCTTTTGTTTCTTTAGAAAGCTTAATGGTTGTTATAGTATTTTCAGAACGATTTGTTTTTTTAGAATTATTATTAGGTTTTTCTTTATTTTTATCCTCGCTGTTTCTTGATTTTCTTTGTTTTCTTTCTTGAGGGTTTTGTTGTTTTTCTTTCATTTTCTTAGGTATACTGATCTATACCTGGGGATACTATATAAGTGTTTCGCATATTGTAATTATTCTTGAGTTACTACACTACCGAAATGTTTATAAACAGATTTTATGTCCTATGTTTAACTAAATTTTACGAAAACCTAACATGAAAAACAAAGCAATTTTGGTTTCTTTTATAGCATTATTCGCTATAGTTTTAACTTTAAGTGCAGTTAGCGCAACTTTGACTAGCTCTGATGTTATCGTTAAAGTTAACGATGTAACAGTAAGTGATAGTTCAACTGTTGTTGTAGGAAAAGTATCTGATACTGTTCCTGTACAAGTTAAGTTTACACCATCAGCAGACTTAGATGTTGACGAAGTAGAAATAGAAGTATACACTGTGGGTTACAGAGATGATATCTCTGAAACAAGCATTGTAACAACTGGTTTAGAATCAGGAGTTACTTATGTTGAAAGATTCACTGTTGAACTTCCATCTGCTTTAGATTTGGATAAGGATGCTGAAACTGAAGAGCTTTCTCTTTTTGTTAAGATTAGTTCAAAGAACAATGAAATCTTTGAAGAATCTTATACTATAAGTATGCAAAAGAATAGTGAAAGTTTAACTCTTTTATCTGTTGAAACAGTTGATGAAGCTGTTGCAGGTAATAGAATCTCAGTTGATGTGGTTGTTCAGAACGATGGTTCTGACAGACTTGACGATGTTTATGTTATTGCTTCAATCCCTGAATTAGGGATTAGAGAAAGAGTATATGCTGGAGACATTGAATCTGATCAAGACCAAGATTATGACAACATCAGAGACACTGTTAACAAGAAAGTATACTTGACTATACCTACAAACGCCATTCCAGGTGTTTATGATATAGAAGTTGAAGCTTCTAACAGAGACGCAAGCGTAACTGCAAAGGAATCAATTGTTATTAGCGATGTTCAATCTGGAGTTCACTCTAGTACATCTGTTAAGACAATTGAATTAGGTTCTGAAGCAACATTTGATGTTATTTTGGTTAATCCAAATGATAGAACTGTTGTTTATCAATTAGTACCAAGCGAAAGCACTGGTTTAATTGTTGAATCTGATACTCCGGTAGTTGCAATTTCTGCTGATTCTAGCAGAGTTGTGAAAGTTAATGTTAAAGCTACAGACAGTGCAGAAGAAGGTACACACCTTATCGGTGTAAATGTTGTTAACGCAGACACAGGCGAGATAGTTAAGCAAGTTAGTTTCAATGTTAATGTTGAAGGAAAATCTTCTTCTACATCTACAGAAACAGACTTTGTATTAATTCTTACTGTTGTTTTAGTTATCATATTTGTAGTACTTTTGATCGTACTTATTGTGCTATTGACTAAAAGACCTGAAGAACCTGAAGAATTCGGAGAAACAAGTTATTACTAGACTTATTTTCTTTTTTTTTATTTTTTTTATAACTTTTTTTATTGATGAATTCTTTTTTTTCTTTTTTTGAAAAAGAGAGGGTGATTAAATGAGGGGATTAATTTAGAGGAATTTGGAGGGTGTGATGAGATTTTTTAAGAAATTATTGATAATGTAAATTATACATATACTTCTCTTTTAGGAAATTCAGGATAATTTAGAACTAATAAATCATTTTCGAGATGAGCGTAAGCTCTTTTGTAATAACTCTTGTTCTCAAAATCTGCTCTTGTGTAATAGAAATTTATTTTGCCATATTTTGCATCATAGTATCCATGTTCTACAACTTCATCATTAATAACATGGCTAAATAAAAAACCATCTCTAAAATATAATACGTTTTCTTCATTGTTACAAATATCATTAGGTGCAAAATCAATATTTGTTGAGACTAAATGCCTGGGCCTATTTTTTATCTGCATTGTGCTTGTTACAGGAGTTTTTATTGTTGGTGCCTTAATAGTTATTTCTTGAGTAGTTGAATCAGATGGTGTAGATGAAGGTGTTGATGAAGGAGTTTGTGTTCCTGATGGGCCTGATGTTGCGCCGGTTCTAGAATCTATTGAAGGCACTTCTTGTGGTTCTGTAGGGGATAAAGAAGTGGCAGTGCCTGCTAAGTCTTCATCTGCAAGAGTTTCTTGTTGAGATATTTTTGTTGTGATGTTTATTGCTAATAATGAGGCTATAACTAGAATGAATAATACTGTTATGGATATTAGTGTTATTTTTGTTGTTTTTCTCATTTTGTTTTTGTTTTTTATTTAGTTGGGTTTTGATTTATTTAAGGTTGATTATTGTTGCCGGGTATTATATCTTTCTGGGTTTTGTAAAATATTATTTATTCCTGATTGGATTTCTTCAGCAGTATTTACAGGTGGTTGGCTAAGGGGATTATAGCCTTGTGATTTATGATAATAAATAACCTCTCCATCCTTAGTTAAAAGATAATTTACTTGAGGTAATGCTCCTCCTCCATAAGTTTCTTTGTAAAGTCTTCCAATCTCTGAAGTTAAATCTAATCTCCCGCCAGGTAATTCGGGGATAAGATGATCTATTATTGTTACTTTTAGATTATTTCTATTATTATTGGTTATTGTTGTAAAAACCTGTGCTTGTTTCATTGCTCTGCACGGTCCGCAAGATGAAGAGGTAAATCTAGTAATTGTTAGATGGTAGTTAGGTTCTGGTTCTGGTTCTACGGGAGGTTCTACTGGAGGTTGTGTAGGTGGTTGTGTAGGAGGTTCGGGATATGTAGAATCTTCACAAGAAGGGGCAGGCTCAGGTGGAGGGGAGGATAGTGGAGGAATTGGAGTAACTATATCAGGTGATGGTAGGATAGGATCATCGCCACAAGTACAAGCATTACATCCTCTCTGAACTGCTTCTATGTCATCCTTATAAGATTTGCCTAGTTGAGATTTGACGTATTCTACCCATTCTTTTTCGAAATCTGAAGTGTCTTCTAGGCCAAAGTATTCTTCTAATGCACCATCCCAATCATCTTCTAAACTAGCCTTTTTTGTCATTTCTAAAATATCTCGTTTTGCTCCGCAAGGATCTTTTCCTTGTTTTTTTAGTTCTTCACTTCTTATTTTATATAGATATTCAACCATGCTTGAACATTGAGCATAAAATGTTTCAACATTTTCAGGGTAATCGCTCATCTCAAGAATCTCATCAAAAGGGACATGCTCTTGAACAAATAAATCTTTTATAAGCTTTTTAAATCTCCTACATTTTGTTTCTTGATTTTGATTCAAGGTTGATACACCTTCTTCCATACAAGATCCTGCCATCCCAGGGAGCGCTTCCATTTGTTCTCCAAATAAATATGCAGAAATTATATGTTGAGTTTCATGAGCGATTGTAGACTCTAAAATATCTGAAGGAGTTCCAATTAAATTTCCAGTAGTAGGAGTAACCCCTGTTCTAGAAACCTCTCCTCCTGCATGAATTGCATCTATCTCTTTAACTTGAAATTTTACTCTTGGGGATAAAAATCCTGCCATTTGATCTTTACTAGTTATCATCCCATATTGAACTGCATTTACACATAAACTCCATTCCAATGTTAATGCATACTGACAAGCACTAACTGTAGGTTCAGTTGGAGGATTATCTTCATCTATTGTTACATCTACCTGAAAATTAGCAGATCCAAAATAAGTTCCTTGAGCATAGGCCTGACTGCAAGTTGTTTCTATATCTTTGTTTAAATCTTCTTTACTTCCGCAAATCTTATCTGTTTTATCTTCGCAAGGATTAGGGGAATCAGGGCATTTACAATCTTCTTTCTCTTTTTTCTTGCATTTCCCATAACCATCACAAAGCCCATAGCCCTTGTTACACCCATAACCCTCTTTAGCCTTATCTGCTTGGCAGATTCCGGTGTTCCCAGGCCCAACTTTAAAGTGGAAGGTGTAGGTTTCTGTATCTGTTCTTAAAACCTCCAAAGGATTATTTTTTACATATTGTATTGTTACCACCATTGTCTGGGTTTTATCATTATTTATTGTCCCTTTAATTGGAATTTCAATTTGAGTTACTGGATGATTAACATCAATTGCATCAGAGCCCCCATAAATGAAAGTTATGAAATCATATTCAAAAACCCCCTTAACAAATGGTTCAACATCTAGGATTAGAGTAGTGTCTATTAATTGTCCTGCCCCAATGTTTAATGAAAAAGTATTATCGTCTTGAGGAATTAATACTCCCTCTTTAACACACTTCAAACAATCCTTACAATTTCCATAACCATAGCCACATTTTTCTCCTATTTCATTCCCTTCTTCTTGAAAAACTGCTTGTTGTATGGAAAACTTAAAAATATCTAAAAATCTTTCAAAAAGTCCAATAGATGCTAATTCTCCATCTTCTTCTACTTCTTTAACTGATAAAGATGAGATAATAAATAGGAATACTATAACGATTAATACTAATATAGTTAGAAATACAACTCTCTTTTTAACATCCCCTTTTCTCATTGTTATTGAAGGTTAAATGCGTTTATAAGTATTTTGTGAGACTATACTTCAATACTCAGAACCTTTTCGAAAAAGCTTCACCAAAACCTGGACTATACCTCGATGCTTAACACCTTAGAGATTCCTTCTTGCATTGATACACCATAAATAACATTAGAAGATTCACTAATGATTGAATCATTGTGTGTGATTATTAGATATTGTCCTTTTTTCATGTGCTTTTTTAAAAGATATCCTAGTTTTTCTGAATTTCTTTTATCTAATGCTGCATCTATCTCATCAAAGATATAAAAATAATATGGACGATATTCTTGAATTGCGAAAATTAATGATAATGCTACAAGGGTTTGTTCTCCACCTGATAGTGAAGTTACATCAAACTTTTTTCCTCCTCCAACATTAACTAAGATATCTAATCCTGCATTAAAAATTTCTTTTTTGTCTTGAGGTTGAATTGAGACAATTCCTTTAGTTGAAAGTTGTGAGAAGTTTCTTGAGAATTGTTCATTAACTGCATCTAATGTCTGAATAAATGCTTTTTTCTTTTTCTTGTCTATTTGAATAATTATCCTTAAGATTTCATCTTTTTCTTTTTCAAGCATTTCTACTTTATCTTTTATTTTATCATATTCTGCTTTTATTCCTTCATAAACCTCTAATGCCCTCATATTTACACTTCCAATTCTTATTAGTGTTGTTTCAGAATTATGTAATTTTTCTTTAAGTTTTTCTATTGGGAGTGAAAGAAATTCAACTCCCTTAAATTCAAATAATTCTTCTGTAAGTGTATCTTTTTTTGCAGAAATTTGTGCTTTAGTTATTTTAAAATTATTAGTATCTCCTTCTAAAACTCTTTTTTCATTTTGATCTCTAAGTAGGCTTGATTCTAATCTTCTAACCCTATCCTGCAATAAATTTTTCTCTTCAAACATTTTTTGATATTTCTTTTTAAGAACTTCTGCTTGTTCTTCTTTTTTTTCTGTAATTGATTCTTTTTCTTCTAATGAAGCGTTGATAAATTCTAAATTATCAGTGATATCCTCCTTATCTCTTGAATTTTGTTTTATTGCAAGTTGAGTTCTATCTAATTCTCTTTGTTTTTGAGTTAATTCAAACCCTAAATCCCGTTCTTCTGTTCTTTGAAGTTCATTAACCTCTAATTGAAGTGATTCAAATTGTTCTTCACTTAATTTTGTTTTAGAAATATTATTTTCATAAGTTTTCTTTTTTGCTTCTAAATCTTTAAATTCTTTTTCTAAAATAACTAATTGCTCATTATTTCTTTTTAATTGTTCTTTTTTCTCAAATATATTTTGTATTTTAACTAAATCTATATTTCTTATATTTATTTCAATAGCTTGTCTTGATATAGCTTCTTTTGTTTTTTCAATATTTTCTCTTGTTTCATCAATTTTTTTATTTGAATTGATTATCATTTCGTTTGCTTTTTTTATTTTAGAATCTGAATCATCCATTACATGGCCAATATGTTCCTTGGTTATTTGTGTTTGACATAACGGGCAAGTATCTAATTTAGATACATCTGATTTAATCTTTTCAGCTTCTATTATTTTTTGTTTTTCAATTGCTTTTATTTTTTCTTTTTCAAGTAGAAGACCTTCAAATGAAGAAACTTTTTCTTTATTGTCTTCCATTGATTGTTTAAGATTAACTAATGCTTCTCTGTGTTGGTCAAGAGTTTCTTTAATTTTTATTTCTTTTTCAATTTGTTCTAATTGGTTTAATATAAAATTAGATTCATTTTTAATTCTCTGGAGTTGTCTTTTTTTATCCTCTAATTGAGTTGTAGTTGAAGAAAGATTTGATTTTATTAGATAATGCTTTCTTTTTAATTCATTTAATTCATCTAATTTTGCTTTTTTTTCTTCTAGTTCTTTTTTCCTATTATTCCCTTTTTCTTTAGACATTTCTTGAATTTCTTTTTGATAATTTTTTGTTGTTTCTTCTAAAGAATGTTTTCTTCTATCTAATTCTACTAAATTATTTTCAAAGTTTTCCTTTCTTGCAATTAAACCTGCTATTTCTTGTTTAAATTCAGAGATTTCTCTATTTAATGTATCTTGTTCTAAACCAGAAGATTTTTGAATTGTTTCAGAAATTGTGTTTATTTTTTCTTCTAATAATTTTATTTCATTAGTTAGTCTAGTTAAATTTAATTCTATTTTAGAAATATCTTTTATTTTAGATTCTATCCTTTGATTATTTTCTTTTAGTTCTTTTTCTCTTGTTTGTATATTTCTTTGAATAATTGATGCCTTACATCTTTTAACAATAATTTCAAGTTTTTTGAATCTTAATGCTTGTTCTCTTTCATTTTCTAGATTTCTTAAATAATTTGTTCTTTCTCTTAAAACAGCATTAATTTGTTTTAATTTTTCTTCTGTTCTATCTAATTCTTTTAATGATTTTGTTTTTCTCATTTCATAAACTGAGATTCCTGCAACTTCTTCTATTACTTTCCTTCTATCATCTGGAGGATTTTTAACAAACTTTTCAATTTCTCCTTGTAAAACAATATTAAATCCATGAGGGTCTATTCCTGCTTGACTTAAAAGTTCTAAAACTTCTTGTCTTGTTCTTGTTTCATCATTTATTTTATATGTACTTTGTCCATTCTTTTTTACTGTTCTTCTTAATTTTATTTCTTTATTATCTAAAGCAAATGTTTTTTCTTCATTATCTAAAACTATTTCAACATATCCTTGACTTGCTCCTTTGAATTCTTTATTTCCTGAAAAAATTAAATGAGAAGCCTTTGCTGCTCTGATACTTTTTATAGATAGTCTTCCTAAAACAAAACATAAGGCATCTGTGATATTAGATTTTCCAGAACCATTTGGGCCCACAACACAAACTACATTTTTATCAAATGGGACATTTGTTTCTCTTGCAAAACTTTTGAATCCTTTCATTACCAGCTTTTTTATGTATGTCATATTTGTATTTCTTCTTTTTTAATTAATGATTCTAAGGAAAAGAGGTTTTTAAGTTTTTATTGAGAAGGAAGTAACTTATGATTCTGGGTTTTAGATATATTCTGATTATAGTTATCTTTTTATATCCTATTTTATATTATTTTTTTATGATTAATAAAGAACTTGAAGAAGCACTTTGTAAAGATGCTAGTGAAAGAACTGGAATTGATATTAAAGTTGTTAGAAGAATGAGGCAGATAGGTATTGGAGAGGCAATTCAAAGATTTCTTCCAGATGATGTTAAGGTTAGATTATTAGAAAAAAGAGATTATGTTTTAAATCCTGAGACTAATAATGATCGTATGATAAATATGGGTTTTGGTCTTTCTAGGATTGGAAATTATAGGTGTGATTTTTATGAGAGTAAAGAAGGTATGGAATGGTATGAATCTAGGTGTAAGACTCATAATAGTATGGCGATTATTGCCTTGCATATTGATGCTGATTGTAAGAGGGAATATGATAAAAGGCAGAAAGGTGAGGCTAGAACTCGGGCTAGATTAAGGCGTCATGGTGCTAGATGGAGTGGGTAGATTACAATAATGTTTGTTGATTTGCTTTTTCTTGTTCAGCTATTTTTTTGTATGTAGCCCATGTTTTTCTGAATATTTCTGGATGTTTGTTCCAGTTGTCTTTTATGAATGCTTTTGTGTTAGGGTCTGCAGGATATCCTGAACCTGTGTTCCCATATTTTTCTTTGAGTTTATCTACTTGGTTTTCTCTTTCTACTTTTGCTAATATTGATGCTGCTGAACAAACAGGATATATTGCATCTGCTTTGTGTTCTACTATTAGTTTGATTTCCTTGTTGTTAAGGAGATTTCTTAGATATTCTTCAAATTTTGGGGGGTTTGTGCTTGGGCAGTCTATTATTGCTACATCTGGATTTAATGCATTGATTATTTCTGCTTGTTTATGTGCTTCAAGCCAGTTAAGGTTTAAGTCTGTTGAGTTTAATGCTGAATCTATTTCTTGAGGTGAGGTTATTATTACTTTGTGTTCAAAGTTTTCTCTTAAGTGTTGGTCTAATTTTAGTCTTTTTGGATGTGGGATGAGTTTAGAATCTTTAACTTCTCCTAACATTTCTTCTTTTCCTTCTTCAATCATTACTCCTGCCATAACTAATGGGCCTATTACAGGGCCTCTTCCTGCTTCATCAATTCCTAGAACTTTTGTCATTGTACTTGATTAAATTTAGTTTTGTTTTTATAGTTTATTGTTGTTTTGTGTTGAATATAGTGTTTAATCTTGATAATCTTTTTAAAACTAGGGAATTATGTTTAGATATGAGTTTTTTGGATTTAGAAAGATTGAGTAGAGAAGAGATGGATGAAGAAATAGGTTCTTGTAGAGAGGTTTTGGAGGGATGTTTAGAGAGTAGTGATTTAATTTGTCTGAATACTAAAAATTGTCGTAGTTATATTGATGATGTTGTTGCTAGTCATTTGGAAAAAGTGGGAAAAGAAAAATGGTTGGTTAATAATGGTAGTTGGTATCAAACAGGAGGGGTTTCAGAATTAGTTTTAATTAGGTTTGTTCGTGAGGAGAAGGTTTTTGATAATCCTCATGTTGGGAAATATAAGATTGAGGAAACTTATCTTGAGCATAGTGTTAGAGCGTTTACAGCTCATGGTGTTGAGTGATTTTTTTAGAAAGGGTTTTAAAGCTATAACTCCTTAGGGTTTTATGAAAAAGAGAGTATTTTGGATTATTGGAATATCACTATTAATAATAGCCGGGGCATATAAATTTTTAGATTTCCCTTATTTTAATATCCTTGGAGGAATTATTGGAGTTATTATCGCTCTATTAGTAATTTATTCTACATTAAAAAAATAAAAGATTTTTTTAATTTTCTAAACAATCGTATGATTGTTTATTTTAAAAATAGTCTGAGAAATACTTAAAGTATTATAGCGGGGGCGGGATTTGAACCACGCGACCTTCGGGTTATGGGCCCGACGAGAACTCCAGACTTCTCCACCCCGCTATACTATCTATTCTTAGAGCATAATATTATATCATTATAACTGCTTTTAAAACTTGCTATTTAGTTAAAGTGGTTTGATTATTATGGTAAGAGGTGTTTTTTTATAACGATAAAGCTTTTAAGTGGAGGGAGTTATAAAATATAAGAATCTGGATGTGGAAGGATGAAAAGAATAACAAAAGACAGTAATATTGCATTAGTTGAATTGCCTCCAACAGAAACTGGAGGATTATCTTTAAACGGGCGACAAGATCATAAAATTAGTCATAATGTTTATAGTGGATTTAGATTGCCTGCAAGGGGTTTGCATTTGTTACATGCGATTTTAGATAGGGAGGGTTATAAAAATATTAAATTAGTTATTCCTCATCTTTATGGTAAAGGAAGTCCTAATGAAAGAGATGTGGCTATCTTGCGTGAGAGTGATATTGTAATGGCTTCTTCTATAACTGCAACTTCTCCTCAAACAAGGCAATTAGTTGATTTACTTTATGAAGATGATCCTGAAAAATTATTTTTATTTGGGGGATTTGATCCCACATTTAGGCCGGATTTTTATCTTAATGGAAGGCATAATGGTTTAATTGTTCGTGGAGAAGGAGAAAAAACCCTGGTTGAAACTCTTGGAAGATTTTGTAATGGGGCTCAAGAAGTTGGAGATATTCCTGGATTAATGTTTAGAGATGGAGATGAGATAGTTACAACTGATGCTAGAAAATATTTAACAGCTGATGAACTTAATGATTTACCTTATCCTATTTATCCTGAAGAAATTGCTAGGATGATAAGGATTGGAGCTATTGAAACCTCTAGAGGTTGTCCTAATAGTTGTGAGTTTTGTGGGATTATGCAATTTTATGGTGAAAGAAAATATCGGGCTAAATCTGTTGAACATATTATGGGAGAATTAGAATCTATGAAAGATATTGGTAAGGCTACTTTTTATTCTGCAGATAATCTTCTTGCAATGCCAAAGCAAGTAGAAATTTTAAGAAGAATTGCTGAATCTGGTCTTCAAAAACCAGGTATTGCTCAACTTACTGCAGTAAGTTCAAAAACTCCTGGGATTATTCAAGCACTTAGGGATGCTAATATAGAGGTTTTGTGTATGGGTGTTGAATCATTTAATAATGAGAGTTTGGCATTTTTAGGAAAGCCTTATAGTGCAGAGCAGAATAAAGAAGGGTTGGGTGCTTATATGAAAGGGGGATTAAATAATCATTTAATGATGATGCCTGGAGAAGATGGAGATACTCCTGATTCATTAAGATATGAAGTTGAACAAGCTAAGAAATATGGGACTACAGCACAATTTTTTCCACCAGGGCCGTTACCTGGAACCCCTTTAAGAGAGAGGATTGAATCTTCAGGAAGATTATTAAGGCCTACTGAGAATGAAAGATGGGAATTGTATAATGGGCATTTTGTACTTTCAAGACCTAAAAATTTTTCACCTTTAGGATTGCAAGAGGCAATCAATCAAATGCATATGGATTTTTATCATGAAGGTAAGGATTTAAGTGGAATGAGTAAAAGTCAACAATTAATTTATAGAAATGTAAAAAAAGGTGTTTTAAAAGTTTTAGAAAGTAATCAAATGAAAAATCATTTAGAATTTTTGAAGAGTGTTAGTTAGTAGATTATAAAACTATCTTTCTATTATGTATAATCTACCACACTTTTAAAAAGTGTGATTACTTATTTTTTTTATGGTTCATAATAAATTACATTTCCCTGAAACATTACATAATTATTTTAAAGATAAAGAGATGAATGAGATTTATATTTCTGTTTTCTTAAAAACATTTGCAGAATCTTTTATTACATTATTTATTCCAATTTATTTAATTGTTTTAGGTTATCAATTATTTGATGTTGCATTATATTATTTAGTTTATTTTATTGTGGTAGGATTTGTTATACCCTTAGGTATGGTTCTTAATTCTAAAATTGGGATTAAAAAAACATTAGGGCTTGGAACTTTTTTGATTATACTTTATTACTATATTTTAGGGTTTATGGAATCAGGATTATCTTATGTTATTGTTGCATTATTTTATGGTTTAAGTACTGGAATATATTTTTCTGCATTTCATATAGAATTTGCTAAATCTTTTTCTAGGAAAAGGGGTGGGAAGGAATTATCAGTTATAAGAATTATTGCAATAATCTCTGGAATTATTGGGCCTTTAGTAGGTTCTTTATTTATTTCAAATGTTTCATTTGTGTTCTTATTTAGAATTGTTGCAGTTATTTTATTTCTTTCAATAATTCCTTTATTTTTTACAAAAGATTTTGTTGTACCATTTAAAAGAAAACCTTTAAGAGAGATTTTAAGAATGGATACTAAAAGAAAAGCCTTAGCTTATCAAGCAAGTGGTATAATCGCGCTTTCTTCTGTTGTATTTTGGCCATTATTTATTTATTTTACATTAGGAGATATTGTTTCATTAGGAATTATTATTTCATTAAGTTCATTATTTACGATTCTTGTGATTGCAAAAATTGGGAGGCTTGCAGATATTAATCGAAAAAAAGTGTTTAAAGTAGGGGTTTTAACTCATGCTCCTTCATGGATACTTAGATTATTTTTCTTATCTCCAATTGGAATATTTTTTAGTAATTTGTATAGTTATATTACTATTGCAGCCATAGATATCTCATTTAATAAAAAAATATATAGGCAAGCAAAAGAAGCAAAGGATATTTGTAATTATTTCTTATTTAGAGAAATACATTTACAACTTGGAAGAATAATAATTTTATGTATTGTAATGTTAACTAATAGTTTAATTTTAATGTTTGTATTATCATTTTTTATAACTTTTGGATATTTGTTTATGTTAAATGGAAAGAAGTGAAATTTACTTAGAAAATTTTAAATACTTCGATATCCTTAATTAATTAACTCCCCGGTATGGTCTTTGACAATGCCGGGCTTACTTATTTTATGGTAAAAAGAGAGGCGATTATTTTTATAGATGGAAGTAATTTTTATCATAATTCTAAACAAATAATTGATAAATTAAAAAAGATTGATTTTAATCTTTTAGGAGAATTAATTTGTGGCAAATTTGATTTGGAATTAAAAGAAATAAGATATTATAATGCTGTCCCAGACATATCTGACAATAAGGAAATTTATTATAAACATATTGGGTTTTTAGATAAATTGAAAAAAGATAAAATTACTGTTAAAACAAGGAAACTAAGATATATTAAAAAGTTAAAAATAAAAATTGAGAAAGGAGTAGATGTATTAATTGCGCCAGATATGATTAATAAGTCATTAATAGAAAAAGAATGCAAGGTTTGTGTACTAATCTCAGGGGATGCAGATTTTATACCTTCAATGCAAATTATTAAAAATGCAGGTCATGAAGTAATAACTTGTTCTCCAAAATATGGATTTTCAAATGAATTAAGACAAGGAAAGTTTAGATATTTTATTTTAAAGAAAGAAGATTTGGATAAATGTTTGAAGTAAAAAATTTACTAATTTGATAATTCCTAGGAATAATTTAAGGTAATCTGAATAATGCTCTTGCCCTATGTACGATTTGTTTTATTGCTGAAGTATCTCTGAATTCTTCATAATCTGTTGTATATGTTCCTTGTTTGTTAAACCAAATTCTATTAAATAAAGTGTTAATTTTTTGGATTATTTCTGTTTTGGAATCTGCAATTAATTTTACATCTGACTGTGAATTATAATTAATAGTATCATAATTAACTAAGTGAGAGCCACCTAAAAAAATAATAGATTGATTATCTTGTTTATTGAAGATTGTTGTTTTAATATGGAATTGTTCTCCATGTGTTTTATACCATCTTATTTGAATATTTCCTTTGCTTTTTTTGTTTAATATTTCTGCAACAGGTTTGTTAGGCATTCCATTCTTTTTTTTGCCAAACGCATCTATACTTTGATCTAAAATTATTCTTATGTTTACTCCTCTTTCTGATGCTTGAATTAATTTATCTATTATCTTATCATATGACAGATAAAACATCATTATATCTATAGATTCTCCTTTTTGAGTATTTTCGATTTCTTTTTCAATAGAAGATACAAGTGCATTATCTGCTAAAAATTGTATTGAAATATTTCCTTCTTGAGATTCTGAAAGATTATTAAAAAATTTATTAAATTGGTTGTTGGAGAGTTTATTTTCTTTTTTTTCAAAATCATAAATATCTTTCCATATTTTTTCTTTAATATAAAATGCTACATTAGAATGAGCACTGCTTTCATCATGAGGATTTGCAGAAGTAATTAAAGAGACAATCTTATCTTGATTATCTGCAATTATTAATTTTCTGTGATTTAATCTTTTTCTGTTTGCTTTTAGGAAATAATTTAAAGGGGTTTCTTTATCAAAATCTTTTATTTTATGGGGTGCAGAATAAATTATGATTATTCCTTGTTCTTTTAATTTTTTAAGATTTTGATTATTATGATTTATGTTATTAATGTAGTCTGTTATAAGATAAATAGGAATATCAGGATTTTTATTTTTTTTATTAATTAAATGCTCTGTTGTTTCATTTGCAAGGTTCCTATATACTTGTTTTTCTGATTCTTTGAATAAAAACATATCTAAAATAATGAAATTTTCTGCATTATCAATTATTTCAAAAATTTTATCAAATATTTCTTGTTCATGAATAATGTTTCCTTGATTATCTTCATAGGTTAAGTCATAAAGAAATTCAATAGATGACTCTGGAATTTGATGAATTTCCCCTTTGTAAATATTCCCTTTGGAGTAGGATAATGTTATAGCTATGTAAATTGTTATAAGAATTATTATTAATATTAAAAATAAGTTGAATTTAGTTCTCCTCTTTTGTTTTTTCATGTTATTTTAAACTTCCAGCAATTGTTGCACTTAATGATGCAGGCAATGTTACTATAACTGTTCTTTTAAATGCTAGAATAAAATCATTTATCCAATCAGCTTTTTGAATTATGCTTAATAAAACTGCAACAATTACAAAAGAGATTATATATGTTAAAAATATTCTTTTTACTAAATCATCCCATTCAAAATTAGGAATTGTTCTGCTAAGTTTTCTATATGCAAAAAGTGTAATAAAAAATAATGATGCAAGTAAAATAAGCATTACATTCCATAATGGAAGCATTTCACCAAGTTTCCAAGTTTCTTCTGTAAATCCTATTGGGATTGCTAAAACTATTGCTCCTATTATTGCTTGTAAAATATTTCGTAAACCAAATTTTGCCCTTGGTGGTTCCATTAAACCTTTGAAGGTTGTTTCGTCTTGTTTTTTTGGTGTTGGTTTTTTGGTGGTTGGTTTTTTAGAAGCAGTTTTTTTTATAATTGATTTTTTGGATTGCAAAGTAGTAGTGGTTTGTTTTTTCATAATATATATTAGAGAATATGTTATATAAAAGTTGTTAGAGGTTATTTTTTAGATAAATTATTTTGTATTAAAGGACGTATATTATATCCTAGCCCAAATCCTATAAATAACATTCCAATAAATTTATTGCTAGTTAAAAGTGCAATTCCTACTACAACCAAACCTGCCCCTAATGTATCTTGAATTTTCATTTTTCAAAAAACCCCTTTCCAATAAATATTCCTGCAGTTACTCCAATTATTAAAACAACCAGTGCTCCTGCGTTTCCTTTGGCGATTATTACTCCTGCGAGGGGCATAAGGCATACTATAGGTATAAATGCTTTTTTTGGAATGATTATGTGTTCTTGTTTTGATTTTTGTTTTTTCATTTTATGATATCAGGTTGAACTATAATTACTTCATATATGCTTTGATTATTCCGAAAAGAATAAAGCCGACACCAAGTCCAATCATTGTTCCTACTGCAGTGTTGTTATAGAACATTCCTAATCCTATCCCAGTCATTAGTGAACCTACAAAAATAAGTCCCCCTGCAGTATCTGATTTAGATTCTTTTTTTGCCATAATAGATAATGGAATATATATTTTATAAATGTTGTGAGGGATTTGAAAAGGATAAGGAAATAGAAAGCTTTAAAATCTTAAAATTGATAGTAATAGTAATTTATTTGGGAGGAAAAAATGAAAGGAAAAGTTAAATTTTTTAACAGAGAGAAAAAATTTGGATTTATAGCTGGAGAAGACAACAAAGAATATTTTGTTCATGAGTCTGGGATAAAGCAAGGACCTATAGATGAAGATGACGAAGTTAATTTTGATGTTGAAGAAGGAGATAAAGGTCCAAAAGCAGTTAATGTAAAAAAGTAGATTAAATTTTTTTTATTTTTTTATTTAAAATTTAGAGGGATAATTTATTTAGGAGGAAAAAATGCCAAGAAATAGAGTTACAAGGAAAGTTAAAGCAAGAAGTAAACAAGCTCAACGTAGAAAATCTAAGCAACAAAAAGCAAAGAAGTAGTTTGGGTTTTGATAAGTTGCTAAATCTTTAAATATTATTAATTTTTGTAATTGATATGGCAACATATGGATATTATCATGATTTTTCTCATGAAGTTCCTAGGAAGCATAGTTCTAGAAAAAGGAAATTCATTATTGGTGTAGAAGTTCTTTTATGTCATGATGGTTATAAATACAGAGCTAATGAGGTTGCAACTCAGGGTGAACCAGAACTTGTGGCTCTTAGAGATTGTCCAATGAGAAGAGATAAGTCTGGAGCACCTAAACCTATGATTAGAACATTAGAAAGAGAAATTAGAGAAGTGCTTGATAATAGGGAGCCTGGTTATTAGAGGGTTTAAAATATAAACACAAAGCTTTAAAATATCTAAATTTCTGTTAAATTTATATAAGCCATCATCGCATCTAGAGAATTTTAATTCTCTAGCTCATTCAAAAACCATAAAAGTTTTTGAAGATAAACTTATGCGATGAACTTATTAAGGTTTATTTGCTTCGCAAATAAGGATAAGCCATCATCGCATAATGGTATTGCACCGGCTTGCTAAGCCGGACCCTTCGGGGTGCCCCGGTTCGATTCCGGGTGGTGGCGTTTATTTTTAATTCTTGGGAGGAATTGAAACGGGTTCCCGGTTCGGTGGAACAATTACATTTTTAATCTAGAAATACAATTATTTTCGAAAATGTGATTGTGAGTAGGGTGGTGGCGTTTTTTATTTTATTTTTTAAACTTGTTTCTAAAATCTTGAAGATATTCTATCGTTGTTTTGTTGTTTAAAGGGTAATTATTCTTTTGATTTTTGTTTTGATTGTTATTCGCTCCCTTAGTTATAGGATTTGTATTTGATTTTATTTCCTTTAACCGATGTTCAATTCCTTGATCAATTATAAAAATACGTTTGATTTCTTTTACATATTTATGTTTGATTTTTATATCTTTTTTTAGATTATATTTTTTATCTGGTTTGATTATCCATGAATGTATCTTGGTTTTTGAAAGAATTGCTTTTCTTATTGTTCCAATTAAATTTCCTGATTCTGTATAAACTTTCTTTTTTGATAATGAAGTTATATTTATTGTTGATTTGAATTTCTCTTGTTTATTGATTTGATTTGGTGTTAATATCTGTGATTGATATATTGGGAGGTTATTTGTTTTATTTTGTTTTTGAAGTTCTTTTACTTCTTGTTTTTCTATTTCTAATTCTTTTATATTTTCTTCATCTTGGAGATCATCAAAAGAAATTTCTAAGGATGGTTCTTTTATTTTATGTTTGAGATAAATTAGTCCTGCGATAATCGGAATCCTTGTTCTTTTTATTAATAATAACATTGTTATTAGAATTAATAAGAAGATTATTAACCATAAATAAAAAGTGTTTGATGGTTTTATTACTTGAAGTTCTGTATCTATTTTTTCTTCTATTCTTGTTTCTTCTGGAACCCTAATATTTATTTTTCTAAATGATTGTGCCTTATAATTTTCATAACCTGATTCAACATATAAATCATAATTTCCATCTTCTGTTTCATAAGGTAAATTAAGGGTTGTTGTTTTTGTTTTTTCCTCAAAACTTGCTAAATAAATTGTATCTTGTCCTAATTCTATTTTTTTATTGTTTTTTTCTATCCAGAATTTAATAATTACATCGCTATTAATTTCTGCCATTCCCTTTACTAAATAAGTTAATTCAAAATTAAGATGTTCAATTAATGGATTGATAGATTTTATCTCTACATCAAATAATTTTACGCATTCTTTATTATAACAACTATAATCTTCTTGACAATCAGAATCTTTTTCACATTTAGTTATATTTGTCTTTTTTGAACTGCTTCCTCCTCCCCCTCCGGTTGTTGTGGTTGTTGATGAAGAGGTTGTAGTTTCTCTTGATGAATAAACTGAAAATCCTGTAACATTAAAGATAAGGGTTCCGTTTACATAACTCTCTTGAGTGCAATCACTACATACTGATCCATCTTTAAGAATTTGAGGAGTTGTGAAAGTTAAATTATATAATTTTAATCTTGCAGGTTGATTTAAGGAAGGCAGTAAAGTAGAATCGATTTCAATTCTATTAAATGAAATATTTACATAAGAATTAATATCTGCTCCTGAACTTAAATCAACAGTATTTGTGAAATTAATTAATCCTTGATTTGGATTATCAATTATTAAATTAGTAATATTTGTTGTATCTATTTCAGATAAATTTGTTGTTTGCCCTGGAAATTCATTTCTCTGTATAATACTAAAAAAGTTTGTTGTACTTGCTTGTTGATTATTATAAGAATCTGTACAATTAATACTCCAATTGTAATTTGAAATTGGTAAATTATTTATTGTAAAGTTTTGAGTTATATCTTTTGTTATTGAGGTATTGGTTTGATTAATGATTCCATTAAAAATTAATGAGCAGTTATTAATATCATTTAGATCTGTTGTATTAAATTTAAATATTATGTTAGGATTTTGTCCTGAATTATTTATTGGAGATATCAAATTAATTGTTGGTGCGGTGTTGTCTATTGCCTCACTATATGTTCCATTTGAAAGTATTGTAACATTCCATTTCTCAGTTATGTCACTTATTGTTTGATCTGCAGTTTGATTTACATAAATAAAGAATTCGTGAGTTGTATTTACATTTCCTGTTGCATTCACCCACCAACTTATTGTTGCAGTTCCATCTTGATTTAGGGTTAGGTTATAAGGATTTGTTGTATTTGTATAAAAAGGAGTTGTTCCTGGAGTTGTTGAAACAGTTCCTCCTGATTTTGTTGCTGAAATTTGCCAGTTAACAACTTGAGATTTTTCATCATCACTCATTCCAGATATATGAGTATCATTATTAAAATTTTCAGAAATAACATTTGCCTCTGCTTCTGATTGAGCCCTAGTATCCCATTGAGTAAAAAAATGCATTAATATTTTTGTATCTCCTGCAGGAACACAAACATTTTCCCATATCCAACTATTTGCCCCTCCTGAAGCAGTGGTAGGTGAAACAGTGTCAACTGGTTCTGAAGTTCCATCTTCTTGATAAATAAATGTAGCTGCATCATCTCCAGTTGTTGGACTTGTATCATCCCACATCATCCAATAATCATCTGTATTCCAGGTTGTATCTCCACTGGAAGTATTTAGATAATCTGATCCATCTGAACCCATATTTTGTGAAATTTTATAATCTACGCAAACTATTCCTGCAGTTGGATTATGTAAAATTTCTAAGTATCTTGCCCAGTTTTCATTTGCAGGTACATAAACCTTTCTAGTTATATTTAAGGAGGATTTTGTTTGAGGATCGCAAACTGCTTCTCTTCCAGAATCTTCTGTTGTAGACCTTGTTCCAGTATATTCTGAATTATTTATATAAGGTCTTAATCCTCCATCAAAAACATCTGCCTCCCCATCAGATAAATCACATCCATCCTGAATATCATAATCAAAATCTTTAACATCATAAAGAGTTATTGCGCTTTGAGTTATAAATCTATCAAAACTATCTTTAATATTACTTTGCGAATCATCTATTGGCTCTGGATCTAGGGTTACATTTAATGCTCCGCAATCATTATTTGAACAAGTTACTCTTGCTTGAACTTCAAAGAATTCATTTTGAGTTACATTAATATGGGTTGTTGGAGATAATAATGTTAAACTAATTAAGGGTATTGAACTTGTGAAGGTTATTGAATCTGAATTTATATTATTTGAAGAATCATTACAATAAACCCTCCATGTATGAGTTCCTCCTCCACTGTTTAAGTCAGTCCAATTTGTTCCTGTTGAAACTGGTGTTGAGTTTGTTGCTCCTGAATCTGTTGAATACCAACAATAACCTGTGTTTGTTTCTGAGTAAGTATAAGTTAGATTTTCTACAGTGGTATTATAAGTTGTATTTGTTGGATAAATAATATTTATTGTTGGTTGAGTGATATCTTTTATAGTGATATTTAATTTTGAAGTTATATTTGAATTAGTTAAATCAGAAGTTTTATTTGCATAAATAAAAAACTCATGAGCATTATCTATACTTCCTGTTGCATTTACCCACCAAGTTATAATTTGAGATTCATCTTGATTTAAAGTTAGATTATAGGGGTTTGTTATGTTTGTGTAGAAAGGGGTTGCAGTAGAGTTTGTTGAGACTGTTCCACTTTTAGCTCCGCCTGAATAAGTTATTATCACATAACCTTGTCCTGTATTTATTCCAGCAGTATTATTTTGTTCAGTTCCATTATTATAAGAACCTCCACCCCCACCTGCAGCTCCGTTACTCCATTCTCCTCCTCCGCCTCCTGAATATCCTCCTCCGCCTCCACTTCCAGCATAACAACCTCCTCCGCCTCCAAATCCTCCATCTGCTCCTCCACTATAAAGTGCTCCCCCTACTCCTCCGCTTGTAAAATTTTTTGGAATTGTTGCAGAACTATAACATGTCTGTCCATCTGATTTCCATCCAGCACCTCCGCCCCCATAATTTATTCTAGTTCCTGCACTACCATTAGTCCCTCCTGCACCTCCGCTACTTGCAACAGTAGTTTGCATTCCATCTCCTCCATCTGTTCCATTTTGTCCATGCACTGCTGCAACAATTGCATATTCGCCTGTTCCACCTCCTCCGCCGGCTATTAAAAGAGGAGTTGAATTAGTATAATTACTTCCTGTTGCTATGAAACTTCCTCCGCCTCCGCCGCCTCCACGACTAGCAGTTGTAGAATTATCTCCTCTTTGTCCAACTAGAATATAAAGTTTATCTCCTGCAGTTAAAGAAAATGTTCCAACTATTTTTGCACCTAATCCTCCGCCCTGATAAGTTGGTGCTGCTTCATCACTACTATGACCTCCTCGAGCCCCCCCTGCTTCAAAAGTATAAGTTCCAGTTGAAGGCACTATCCATTCTTGAATACCATTTAATATTGTAACCTCTCCATCTAATGATGTGCCTGAATAAGAAGAATTACAATTTGCTTGCGAGGGTCCATCTTTTCCAGAAGTATTACAATTAGTAAAATTATATTGAGTACCTACAGAGGGATCTAAAGTTACATTAATTTCCCCACAATCATTATTTGAACAACTTACATTAACAGAGATATTAAAAAATTGATTTTCTGAGACATTAATATTTAATGTAGGATAGATCCATTCTAATCCAATTACTGGAATTGTGCTTGTGAAAATAACTGAATCTGAATTTATATTATTTGAAGAATCATTACAATAAACTATCCAAGTATTACTTCCTCCAGAACTTGTAAAATTAGTAAAATTAGTTCCAGGTGAAACAGGTGTTGAATTTGTTGCCCCTGAATTTATTGAATACCAACAATAACCTGTGTTTGTTTCTGAGTGAGTATAATTTAATTCAGTAAGAGCTGTTGCATAAGTAGTACTTAGAGGATAAGTTATGTTAATAACTGGAGAGGTAGTATCAATAGTAAAAGAAACAGATTTACTAAATACACTTCCATTTGTATCATTACAATAAACACTCCAATTATTGCTTCCCTCATTACTTGTTATTCCTGAAAACAAATAAGTTTCAGGATTTACTGAACTAGAATTCCAATTACCAGAACTATTTGACCACCAACATTTATCAAATAAAGAATCATTACTTAATGAATAATTAATTAAATTAATTTGAGAATTATAGATTTGATTGTTAGTTGGAGAGATTATTGTTACAATCTTCCCACATTCACGTGCTGCAGAAATATTATCACTTGTATATTTTCTTCCTGTTTGGTTTGTAGAAGTGTCTGTTATAGTTGAATAAAATATTTTTAAACTCCCTCCATTTGTGGTTGATAAACTATCTTGTAATCTTCCCTGATTATCAAAATTTCCAGATAATGTAACTGTACACCCAAAAACCCCTATTCCTCCTCCTGAACCTCCACCACCAAATCCAGAATATTCTGAAGTGTCTGTATTTTGAACACCCTTACCTCCTCCTGCACCTTGAGAACTAATATTCCCAGTTATTGTAATTGTCGTTGCATTTAAAATAACTATTCCTCCTCCTGCTCCACCACCTCCGCCTCCTGCTGCACCATTATTACTCGTACTTCCTCCACCACCTCCTCCAGAACCCATTAATAAAGAAACATCTAATGAGGTGTCATTATTAATTGCAAATCCACTATAACCTGCATTAGTTGCATTATTCATTGTAGGAGTAGTTGTTCCAGCTCCGCCTGTTCCTTTATAAATTCCTGCACCATTTCCCCCTGTCCTATTTGAAGCATTTTGTCCACCAGAACCACCTCCTCCTGCTCCTGCCCCTCCTGCAGTACATCCTGCTCCACCTCCTCCTCCTCCACCAAATCCTGTTCCTCCATCTGCCCCTGTTCCTCTACAAGAATTTCCACCTCTTCCACCTAAAGTAAATGTTCCATTACTACTTCCAGTAATACCTCCTATACCTCCTGGACTTCCCCCACCCCCTCCACCAAAAGAAGCACTTGGACTGCAACTACTCCACTTTCCATCTGCCCCATTTCCACCATTTCCACTAACCCCTCCAAGACCACTAACACAACTTAAACTCCCTTGAATATTAGAGCCTGCTCCACCACCCCCAAAACCTCTTCCAGAAGCTTCTAATTTTCCAGAAATATTAATAACACTTGCAGAAATAGTTACATTTCCTCCATTACTTGTTTTTTGATATCCATCTATATAGACTATAACTCCTTCTGGAATTGTGAATGTCCCAATATTAAAATGATTTCCAGAAATATTTGTTCCATTTACAGGAATCCAATCTTCTTCTGAATGATCTCCTCCTGAAGAATTATCCCATGCATAAATAGAATTAATTGATAATGAAAATAATATTATTGTAAAAAATATTATAAAATTCTTTTTGTATTTTTTTATTTTATCCATCTTTTATTTTTAACTCCTTTTTTAATTTCAAAACTTCTTCAGCATCTTTGATCTTGTTTAATGCATTTTTATAAAAACTAGAAACAGCTGGTTGAGAAATTTTAAGTTTTTTTGAGATTTCTATCTGTGTTAAACCTTTTAATTTTAATTTTAAGACCTCTATTTCTTTTTGAGTTAACATAATAAATATTAGTTATATAAGTTAATTAGGTTATATAAAGGTTTTGTTATCAAAACTCATAATCCTTCAAAGGATTAATTGTTTTTACATAACATTTGGGGCAGAGAAGTTTGTTATTCTTTTTTTTGAAATGGGTTTTGTCTGAGGTTTTGTGACATTTTTGACAAGTTGTGCTACAATTTAGACAAATAGGTTTGTTTGTAAGATAATCTTTTGTTATATGTTCTTGACAAAAAATATTTTTACATTTATTGCATTGGGTTTTGCAATTATTGCATATTTGCCTATTACATGACGTACATTTGTTTTTATCACATTTTTTACAAGTATGAGTTCCGCAGTTAAGACAATCTTTTGAGCATGATTTACAGATTAAATGATTTGAAGAGCATAATTCTATTGTTCTGATTTCTTTTTCACAAGCCTCACATAAAAGATTTGATATTTTCTTTGTTAAAGGGTTGAGTTGTAAGGAGATTTGTCTTACTTGTTTAGGAGATTTTAAGAAAACTCTTAACTGGTAAATAGGATAATAAATTATTGTTTTGTTTAATAGTGTTGAAGAAATGCTTAAGGTATGTTTATGTTTCTCATCATTAAGATGAAATTCTTTTTCTTTTTCTACTTCTGCAGGGTCTAATTTATCTTTTAATCTTTGAATTGTTTCTTCTACTCTTTGAATCTTTCTTTTGATTGTTTCAGGATCTGAGATTGAATCTTTTTTTAGGGTTTCTATTTTAGTATTATTAGTTTTTAGATGTTGATTAGTTTCTTTAACACGCTCTTCATAATGTGAATTAATTCTTTCTATTCCTTGCTTAAGTGAATCCCCTAATTTATATGAAAGTGTTGCTATTCTTGGTTTTAATAATTCATTTATTACTGATTTAGCTATTTTAATTTCTGGTTTTAAATCCTTAATCTTTAAATCTTTTTTATTTCCTTGAATTGTATTGTAATCTTCAATTTTGAAATTATCAATAACCTCATTATCATGAATATAAATATTATTGATTATTTTTTCATTTTCATTAAGATATTGCAAGGTTGTTTCAAAAGATAATTTAAAAATATAATCAAAATTAATTTTTTTATCTATTTTCACAATTTTAAAATCCTCTAAACCTATATTTTTGATTAGTTCATCTTTTATCTCTTCATTAAAATCTAATTGAAGAATTGTTGTGTTTGCTTTATTTTTTAGATATTCTGAAATTATTTTTAATAAATGGCTTGAGGAAGTTATTAATTCAGTATTATTATCTTCTAAATTTTCATCAAATGTGAATCTATAAGGGGCATTTTTTCCATATAATTTTTCGAATTTCTCTGGAACATTAGTTATATCAATTATTTCATTACCTGAAACATTGCATTTTAACTTTAAAAAAAAGTTTTTTATTAAATTATTTAAATCACTCATTTTTTATCTAGCAATTCTGATGTTGTTTTTTTAGAATCTAAATGTGAATCAATTCCTCCTTGAATAACTTTTTCAATTTCTTTAATTCCTTTTGAAAATACTTTTAGATTGTTTTTAGAATCAATAAATTGATTCATAATCATTTCTTCTATTTTATTTGAACCAAATTCTCCTTTACCATCTAATCCTAAATTAAATAAAATAACTGGAAGTTCTCCGATGACTAAGCCTACACAACACATCTTATTAATAATTAAATCAATAACATGTTCCTCTATAGTGTCTTTTGTAGCTAAACTAAATATGTTCATATCTCTTGTTTGTCCAATTCTATCTATTCTTCCTATTCTCTGCTCAACAGCCATTGGATTCCAGGGTAAATCATAATTAATTAAATTATTACAAAATTGAAAATTTAATCCTTCGCAACCTGTTTCAGTTGAAATCATGATATCTGAATTTTCTTTAAATTCTTTTATTATTTCAGATTTTTCTTCTCTAGAACTAGCCCCTGTAAATTCTACAATCTTTAGATTTAATGGTTTTAATTTTTCAACAATGTATTTTAATGTTGTTGGATGTTTAGTATAAATTAAAACTTTTTGATTTCTATCTTCATCATAAATATCTTTTATTAATTCTGCAAGTTTTTCTATTTTTGAATCTTTTTTTAAATTTGAATATTCATCTAAAATCTTTTGGGCGTGTTCTCTTGTACATTCATGATATCTTTCTGGATTGTCAACAATTTTTTGTAAAGACTCTATGGCTGATTTTGAAGAACTAGTTATTTTTGGTAAAATTGCATAGATAGCTAATTTTCCATTAATTTGCATTCCTGAAGATAAAAAATAATTAGATTTTATTAATTTGTGAATTTCATCATAAATTATTTTTTCTTGATCAGATAATTCTATTGAAATTGTTCTTGGGATTCTGTTTGTGTAGGAAACTGTTGTTTCATTTCTTCTTCTTCTAACCATTACTTCTTTTAATTTTCTTTTAAGTTCTTCTGGTTGAACTGGTTTTCTTTTGTTTCCTTTTTCTAGAAAATTTTTTCTAAATGATTGAATTGTTCCTAAATGTCCTTTTTTTAAGAGATTAAGTAGGTTATATAATTCTATTAAATCGTTTTGAAATGGTGTTGCTGTTAAAATTAAGAATCTCTTTTTTTGGATTTTATCTACAAATCTTGTTCTTATACTCCTTCTATCTTTTAATTTATGAGCTTCATCTACTATTAACAAATCCCAGGGGATTTCATGAGCTGCCTTATGCCTAAAATCTCCTGTTTCTCTATTAAAAATTTTAACTCTGTCAATTGAAGCTATAGCATAATCAGTATCTTCCCAATCCTTTTCACTTTCAATAATTTTAAATTTAATTTCAAATTTTTCATCCAACTCTGCTACCCATTGATCAACTAATGAAGGCGGTGTTAAAATCAATATTTTTTTAACCATCCCTCTTTCAATAGACTCCTTTATAACTATGCCTGTTGTGATTGTTTTTCCTAAACCTACTTCGTCTGCTAATAATGTATTGCAATTAAAATCTCTTAGAATTTTTAATGCTCCATCTGTTTGATGAGGTAAATTATAGGTTAAATTTTTCTTAATTTTAGGATAAGAAATTAATTCATTAATCTCATTATCTGAAACTAGTTCATTTGCCTTAATTTTTAATTCTGCAATTTCTCTGGAATTAAATTCATCTTTATCTACAATTATTTCTTCTTCGATATCTTCGAATGACTCTTGGATTATAATTTCATTTGACATTTTATCACCTTTTAGTAAAAAAAGTTAGAATGTATATACTTAAGAATCATTATTTTTAAGTTTGATTGTTTTGAAGAAGGTGGTTTTTATTTATTATTTATGTTTGAAGAATTCAATTTGTCTAAATCTTTTAAGAACCTTAGTATAACTTCCTTCTACTAAAAGTTTTTTCTTGTCTTTTGTTAAAAGCCTAAAATCGTATTTTGTTGTTGAAAGCTCTAATTTATCTTTTCCAGGATATTTTTTCCATCTTTTTTCTGTTTTAAGTTTGTATTGCATTACCATGTTAATTTCTAATTAGAAGGCTCTAAAAATGCTTTTTTTCTAATTTAAGAGTTTTATGTATCTCTTGCCCTTCTTTCTTATGATGTGGCATTTTAAAAGTAAACAATGAATTTACTGTGAAACTAAATATTCCTTCAATTCCTGCTACAATAATTCTTGCTAAGATATATTGAACAATTAATACATCAATAAAAACCCACATTAAAAACATTGTTAAAGTTATTCCAAAAATTCCAAATGTTAAAAATAATAAATAACCTTTTAATGCATGAGTAATGGTTCCTTTAAAACTCCATTTCCTATTAATAAAATAACTTAATGAAGTTGATATTGTAAATGATATTCCTGCACCTAAAACAGGATCAATAAATAAATATTGAACTAATGTAACTAACAAAAGGATATCTACTATTAGAGTAAATGCGTTAGAAGTTGCAAATCTTAGGAACCTTGTACTTCCAGAAGATAAATATCCTCCAAAAGAAGTAGCATAATCTAATCCTTTAACTAGTTCTTTAAACACCATCTTTAATATTTTAATGAAAATATTATTAATAAGTGTTTCGAAAATAGGGTTTTTAGATGTGATAAATTATCTGATGGATGATTTTGATTTATTCTCCCTCATCAATTCAGAGAAAAATAAAATCTCAGCTAATTTAGGTTTAATTAAAGGGAATTTTAATGATGATAAAGGTTGTATTAGATAAAGGTAATTTATTTAAGCCCTAATTATTTGTTAATTTGAGAGTATTCTCCTTTGCCCATAGTATATAGTGAATAGCAAGAAAATTCTGCTTCGCAGAATATTTCAGGGTTGTAAAAAAGTTTTATACTTTTTATACAATGAAAAAGCATATAAAGAGCCTTCTTTTCTTAAAAGAAAAGAACCCTCGGGAAGAAAAGAATAAAAGTGTATTAAAAGAGAAAATAGTGTATTGTGTGGATTTATTAAAAAGAATAGGATAAAAAATGAAAATACATACTAAAAAAGATATAGCAATTGTATATATTGTTGCAGGAATGTCTAGTAGATTTGCTGGAGAGATTAAGCAATTTGCTGAAGTTGGTGTTAATGGAGAGAGTTTAATTGAATGTTCATTAAAACAAGCACTTTCTGCGGGATTTAGTAAAATTATTTTTGTTGTGGGTGAAAAAACTGAAAAGGGATTTAAAGAAAAATTTGGTTCTGAATATAATGGAATTCCTATTCATTATGCTTTTCAACATTATGATAAATCTTTACGTGATAAACCTTGGGGAACTTTAGATGCATTGTGTTCAGCTAGAGAGATTATAGATTGTCCTTTTGTTGTATGTAATGGAGATGATTTATATGGTAAAAGAGCTTTTGAAATTCTTGTTAATCATTTAAGAGAAGAAGAACATGGTGCGAGTATTGGTTATAAATTAATTGATAATCTCCCTGAAGAGGGTTGTGCTAATAGGGCTATTATTAATTGTGATGGAGAAGATAATATCTGTGATATAAAGGAATTTTTAGGAATAAGTAAAAATAGGTTGAGTGAAAAGGGATTGAATGAGGATCATTTGTGTAGTATGAATATTTTTGCATTTCCTCACTTTATTCTGGAGCATTTGAATAATGCTATTGATGAATTTAAACTTCTTAATCAAGGAGATAGAATTGCTGAGTGTTTATTGCCAAATGAAATTTCAAAGCTTATTTCTAATGGTATTTTGAAACTAAAGGGGTATCCTGTTTCTGAAAAAACAATTGGTATAACGTTTCCAGAAGATAAGGAAAAAGTTAGGAAAATGATTCTTGAAAGAGGATTGTGATAATTGTGCCTATGAAAAATTAAGAAGCTAAAGCTAACCTAATTTTTCCCTAATTCTAAAATTGTGTAAAATTTAATTATAATATTTGAGGCATAGCAAGAGTTGATGAGTAGCAAGAGTTAATTATTATAATTGTTCTAAAGTGAATATTCTTTTAATTAAATTGATAAGTTTATATATGTGATATTCTTATTATTTTTGTATAAATTAGATTATTTGGCATATGAATTTGAAAAGAGGTTTAAAAAAGAATGAATCGTGTAACTAACATAAGTTTGACTATATTTGTTGTTCTAACAATTATTAGTATGATTTCTGTTTTTTTAAAGGCTAAAGAATCTATGTTATTAGTTCTTTTATTGGTATTACTATTTAATTCAAGTTTAGGTTTGTTAGTCATATTGATTGTTAATAAAATAGTTAAAATTTCTAAGAAAGGTTACCCGTTGTTTTTTGCTTATTTGATTTTATCTTGCATTATTTTTTGGTATATTGCAAGCACATTTTTACATTTTTATTATAATTCTTATTTAAGTTTTGGAGGAATTTATTATCTTATTGCTACAAGGACGCTCTTTATGGCATTTTTAGTTTATATTATTGCAGGATTCTGTGTATTAGCTTTAACATTTTTTTTATATTATATTTCAAGAAAAACAATTTTTGAGGAAAATCCTCCAGAGAAAATTATGAATAAAAAAATTAAAATCCTTTTAATTTTTGCTCCGATTTTAGTGCTTATTTTGGTTGTTCTAGTTGTGCCAAGAAGCTATGTTCCTGAATCATCTCCATTAATTGATAATATTTTTTATTTTCTTAAAGTTAGTGAGCCTAAATTTGATGTTGCAAATATGAGTCAATTTGATGATTTAAATCAAGATAAAGTTTTAGATATTAAATTAAATATTGAAAAACCAAATGTGATTTTCATTATGCTTGAGTCTATTTCTGCAGAGCATATGCCTGTCCATGGTTATAAAAGAAATATCACTCCTAATATTGATAAGTTTGCTGAAAAATCAATTATATTTGATAAAGCTTATGGAAGTTCTGCACATTCTGATTATGCACAAACCTCATTTTTATCTTCAAGATATATGCTTGTAAATCCGCTTAGAAATACTTTTGAAGAATATCCTCGGAGTTTTATTTGGGATATTTTAAAAAATGAGAACTATACTACTGCCTATCTCTCCTCACAAAATGATAATTGGGCAAGCATGAGAGATTATTATAATCTTGAAACATTAGATGTTTATGAGGATTCTACATTTGATGATAGGTATGATTATGGGAGTGGAAATGCTAGAAAAGATTATGATGAATTTACTATCCAAAGAAGTGTTGAATTTGTAAATGAAACAAATAATAGTTTCTTTTTGTATGTAAATTTACAAGCAAGTCATTATCCTTATGTTTATCCTGAAAATAATAGTGTATTTGAACCTTCAGAACCTTCTGCTGGAACAAGTTATTTTACTATTCCTGAAAGTGATTATAATGCTAGTGTAAATGATTATGATAATTCTATTTATTATGTTGATAAGCAAGTGGGTATTTTATTAGATTATTTGGAAGATGCAGGATTATTTGAAAATAGTATTATTGTTATTAGTGCAGATCATGGGGAAATCTTAGAAAGAAGGCATAAAAATCTTAGGCATGGATATGGTGTTTATGATGAGGAAGTTAATGTTCCATTAATGGTTTATATTCCTGGTGAGGAACCTCATGTAATTACTGAGAGGGTTAGGGAACTAGATGTTGTTCCAACTGTTTTAGATATTCTGGATTTACCTTTATCTGAGGAATTTCAAGGAAAGCCAATGCAGTATAATCAAGATATTTTCTTAATGACTCAGAATCAGAATTTTAGGGTTGGTTTGATAAAGAATGATGTTAAATATGTTATTAATGGGCATAGTTTTGAAACAGAAATTTATAATTTAAGTGAAGATGAGTTTGAGCAAAATAATTTAATTAAATATTTGAATGAATCTAGTTTCTATAGTGTGAAATCTACAGAGGATGAAAAGTTTTATGAATTAGCTGATGAAGACTTTCAAGTTTATGGATATCTTTTATATAAATGGTATAATTGTCAAATGGAGTATTATGAAGAGGAGAAATGGTTGGATGAGGAAGTTATTGATTGTTGAAAAAAGGAAATTTTATAAACTATAGAGTACCTATAGTCTTATGGTTACTACAATTCAGATTAATGAAAATATTAAATCAGAATTAGATAAATTAAAATCCAAAAAAGAGAGTTATGAGGAAATAATTATTAATTTATTAAAAATTGCTCAAGAATCTAAAAGAAAACAAGAAGAATTATTGATTGAAGGGTGTAAGGAAATGGCTGAAGAAAATCTGAAAATAACCCGGGAATTTGAGGCTATTGAAGATTTTAAAGGGTGGGAATGGGATGAGGATGGAAATTAAGAGAGGAGGTATTTTATTAGCAAATCTTGAACCAATACAAGGAAGTGAACAAGGAGGAATTCGTCCGGTTTTAGTAATCCAAAATAATCTTTCAAATAAATATTCTCCTGTTATCATAATTGCTGCTATCACTTCAAGAATATTTAATAAAGAGTTTCCTACAAATGTCTTAATCACTAAAGGTGAATCTGGACTTAAGACAGATTCTACAATTATGTTAAATCAAATGAGAACTATTGATAAAAATAGAGTTATTAAAAAATTAGGTTTTCTTGATAATTTTATTATGCATAAAGTTGATTTAGCAATAAAAATCAGTTTGGATTTAAAGTTTTGATTGTTGATAATATTTATATAGGATGTATTCTTTTAGTTTGTATAAACCTTAGAGGTTTGAGGTGATTAGTTCAAGAAAAAAAAGAGGTGATAAAATGGTTGAATTAGAAGTTGAAACAAAAGTTAAATTAAGTAATAAAGAAGCTGTTGAGTTGCGTAAGAAAATAAAAAAGATTGCTAATTTTAAGAAAAAAGAGTCTAGGACTGATGATTATTTTGCTATTAAAAGAAAGGGTTATCCTAAAAAGGCATTTAGAATTAGAAAAGCTGGTGGAGAGTATGTTGTTAATTTTAAGAAATGGTTGACTGCTCATTGGGATAGACAGATTGTTGTTAAAGAAGAGTATGAGTTTAAGACACAACATCCTGATAAGTTTCTTGTTTTAATGGATGATTTAGGTTTTAAGCAATGGTTAAAGAAGTTTAAGACTACTGAGAAATATACTTATAAAAAAGATAAGAGAGTTATTATTGAGATTAATTTTGTAAAGCATTTGGGCTATTTTATGGAGATGGAATATATTGCAAAGCCTAGTGAGATGATGAAAGGGAAGAATAAGTTAAGGGGTGTTTTGAAAGAGTTGGGGATAAAGCAGAGTCAGGTTACAAATAAAGGTTATACTAAAATGCTTTGGGATATTGGTAAGAGGGGTAGAAAGTATTTTATTGATATTGATTAGGATCTATTACAATTATTCTTCCTGTATCTTCTGTTCTTGATAAATCTAGGATATCTGTTTCTAAATCTGTGAATATGTTGTTTGTCATTCTTGTTAACCCTTTATCTCTTGTATAAGCAAGTAATCTTATTCCATCTTTGGTAGTTGGAATTGGTAATCCGTTTTCATCTGTGTCATAATTAGGAAGGCTTGTTGGGAGTCCTGTTTTAAAATCTATTTCATCAGGGGAAAATGTTCCGCCTTGATTTAGAACAGGGTTTCTTATTGGTTCTGCGTTTTCTTTTAATTTAAATAAAATTCTTTTTGATTTTTTTTCTAATTCTAAATCTGTTAAGTTAATCATTAAAGGATAGTGAGGTAATAGTTTGGTTCTTGTTTTAATTTGTTCTGCTAAATATTTTGCAGGATATTTATTAGGTTCATCAGTGCTTCTTAGAATTAATGCTGCATCATTGTAAAATCCTCTTAAATCACTTGGGTCATGAAATAAAATTCTCTCTAAATCAGCTTGTGTTGCTACTCTTAATCCTTTTTCTTCTACAATTTGATTTATTAAAATAGCTGAATAAGAATTTGAGCCTTTGATTGTTTGGGTTTCTGGATTATAGGTTAATCCTTTTAATTCTGGATTTTCTGAGAAATCTTTTGCAACCCTTCTTACATATTCTTTGAAGACTTCTTCTGCTAATTGTCCTTGAAGTAAGTTTGCACTAGGTTCGTAGAGTTGAATTTTGTATGCTTGTGTTCTTGCTAAACTTGTTGGTGTTTTTGATGTTAACATTTTGATTGAGTTTAAACTAAGGTGTTAAACTTAATTTAAATTGTTTGAATTAGTTAAGAACTAAATCTACACTATGAAATTGAGGTGCTCTGTCTCCAAAAGCTCTATCATGAGTTATTACTCTTCCACTTAATTTCGTTCTTTCTTCTTTTGATTCAGGGTCTTGAACAGAATCTAATCTAAATCCTACAATTCCTGCGTCGTATCTATCTGGGTTTTCAAGTTTTACTTTTAGATGTCTGTCTATCCCTGGATGTTCTGTAAATTCATCATAAGCCACGCTGTGATCACTTAATGTTGTTTGTAAACATTCTGGTTGTTCTGGTTTGAACATTTTTCCTATGTATCTGAATATTTGTTTCATTTTAATTTTTGTTTCCCCCTTTGAATTTGGAAATTATAAACTTAATTAATAAATCACATCTAATTTGTGTTTTTCTGTTTTTCCTTGTCTAAATTGTCCGTATCTATCTTTATGGTCTGTATTATGTCTTGTAAAAACATCTCCTTTTATTTGAAGTCCTTCTCCAACCTTCTTTTTCCTTTAGGTAATTTTTCAAAATAATCTGCATAAGGGCATTTTTCTGAAGGTTCCTTTTGACTTAGGCATTCTTTATGTAATCCTCTTGTTTCGCTTCTATTAGAGCATCCTGATGAAGGATTAACCATAAAATCTGAACAAGTAATTGCTATTTGTGGAGAATTTGGAAACATATCTAAAAGATCTGCTCTATTAAGATTATATGTTGCGATTCTTATTCTTTCTCGTTGTTCTTCAACTAAGTCTATTTTATCATTCATTTTATTTATTTTTATTGATTTAATTAGTAATAAGAAAAAAAGAGGGTTTATAAAGTTTTCCCCTGTTATTGTTATAAAGTGGTGACAAATAGGGGTTTTTGGATGTTTTGAAGTTAAAGTGATTGAAGAATGGGGTTGCTGAAAATTAGGGAAAGTTCCTTAACCCTAATTTTCTAATGTCTTGTAATCATGTAAATTTTAATTTAAGTTGTTAATTAGATTTCTAAGTTGTTGAGGGGATTAGATTTGTTAGAGTGGTTTGCTTTTTATTTAGATATTTTAATTTAAAATTTATTTTCAAATAAGTTTATATATAAAGATTGATTTGTTTTATTATCTAATTTAATGTTGGATTTAAAGAGGTGAAAATGGTGAAATATGTTGTTAAAAAGGGTGATAAGTATTGGCCTTCGGCTGAGATGAAAAAGATTGCTTGGGTTTCTGATGAAAAGATTTATGCTAAAGCTTTGAAAAATCCTGTTAAGTTTTGGGAAGGTTTGGCTGATGAGGGAATTGATTGGGATAAGAAATGGGATGTGGGTTATGAGGAGAAGTTGCCTTATTTTAAATGGTTTAAGGGAGGGAAGTTAAATTTTTCTTATAATTGTCTTGATAGGCATCTGGATGAGAGAGGTGATAAGATTGCATTGACTTTTGTTCCAGAACCGGTTGGTGAGAAGGTTGTTAAATTGACTTATAAGGAATTGCATGAAAAGGTTTGTAAGTTTGCAAATGTTCTTCAAGGGTTGGGAGTTAAAAAAGGAGATGTTGTTTCTATTTATTTGCCAATGGTTCCTGAAGCTGTGATAGCTATGTTGGCTTGTACTAGGATTGGAGCTATTCATTCTGTTGTGTTTAGTGCATTTGCTGTTGATGCTTTGAAGAAAAGAATTGAAGATGGGAAAGCTAAGGTTTTGATAACTGCTGATGGATATTATCGTAGAGGAAAAAAAGTTGTTTTAATTGATAAAGCTATTGAAGGGAGTAAAGGAACTACTATTAAGAAAATCTTGGTGGTTAATAGGATTGGTAAAAAAGTTTCTGGTAGAAAGTTTTTAGATTTTAATAAAGAGCTTGAGAAAGCTGATGCTGAATGTAAGGCAGTTAGTATGAAATCTGAGGACCCTATGTTTATTTTGTATACTTCTGGGACAACTGGAAAACCTAAGGGGGTTATTCATGATACTGGTGGTTATGCTGTGCAAGCTTATTGGACTGCAAAATGGGATTTTAATTTACATGATGATGATGTAATGTGGTGCACTGCTGATGTTGGTTGGATTACAGGACATACTTATGTTTTTTATGGGCCTTTGTTAAATGGAAGTAGTACTTTAATTTATGAGGGTAGTCCTGATTTTCCTGATACTAGTAGATGGTGGAAAATTATTGAGAAAAATAAAGTGACTGCATTTTATACTGCTCCAACTGCAATTAGAATGTTTATGAGAAATCCTGAGAAAATGATTAAGGGTTGTGATCTTTCTAGTCTAAGAGTTTTAGGAAGTGTTGGAGAACCTATTGATAATGATGCATGGAATTGGTATTTTGAAAAAGTTGGAGGAGGAAGATGTCCGATTATTGATACTTGGTGGCAGACTGAAACTGGTGGGACTTTGATTACTGCTCTTCCTGGAATTGGGCCATTTATTCCTACTGTTGCTGGAAAAAGTTTCCCTGGTGTGGATCATATTATTGTAGATCATAAAGGGAAGGAGAAGAAAAAAGGTGAATTAGGTTTCTTGGTTCAGAAAAGTCCTTTTGCTCCTGGTATGTTGCATGGTGTTTATAAAAATCATAAAAAATATGTTGAAACTTATTGGAGGTTTAAAAAATATTATGATACTAGTGATGGTGCTATTTTGAATAAAGAGGGTTTTATTAGAATTACTGGAAGGACTGATGATGTTATGAAAGTTGCTGGGCATAGATTGGCTACTGCTGAGTTAGAGGATTCTATTAATGGACATAAAAAAGTTAATGAGTGTGCTGTTGTTCCTATTCCTCATGAGGTTAAAGGGCAAGTTCCTGTTGCTTTTGTTGTTTTGTCTTCTGGTTCTGGGAATGATGGAGGAGAAGCTTTAAAAAAAGATATAATAATGCATGTGGATAAAACATTAGGGCCTACTGCTCGTCCTGCAATGATATATTATGTTAAGGATTTACCTAAGACTCGAAGTGGGAAGATTATGAGAAGAATTTTGAAAAGTTTATTAGCTAAAGAAGAGCCTAAAGGTTTAATGACTTTGGTTAATCCTTCCTCGGTGGAGGAGATTAAAGGGATTGTTGAGAGTAGTGTTGGTAAGGAGAAGGGGAATGTGAAGAAGAAAGTTGTTAAGGATAAGAAAAAAGTTGTTGAGAGTAAGAAGTAGTTATTTGTTTTTCATAAGGTTTAAATATGAAGGGTATATTTTAATGTTAAGAGTGTATCTTTAATTACATTAAATGAAGATAATCGTATTAAAATGGTGAAAATTATATGAGAATAAATATTTTAATTGGTGGAAAAGCAGGACAAGGTATTAATAAGGTATCTGAAATTGTTTCGCGGGTTTTAACTTCCCTTGGATATTTTACATTTAATTATAGAGATTATCCTTCACTTATTAGAGGTGGACATAATTTTAATGTGCTTTCTGTTTCAGATGATAAGATTGGAAGTGTTGAAAGTAAATTAGATATTGTTGTTGCAATGGATGAGAAAACAAAGGAATTGCATAAAATGGAAATGAAAAAGGATGGGGTTGTTATTGGATTTGAAGAATTTAAGGAATTAGGTAGGAATTTGAATATTGCTCAATCAGGTGCTTTGATTAAAATTTTAGGAATTGATAAACAAGTTTTAATTGATGAGATTAAATCTCAATTTAAAGAAAGTGATGAAGCTGTTGCTGCTGCTGAAAAAGGTTTTGAATCGCAGGAAGGAAAGTTTGAATTTAAGAAATTAGATAGAGATGTTGAAATTATGCATGGAAGTAGGGCTGTGGCAATAGGTGCTGTTAATTCTAATTTAGATTTATATATTGCTTATCCAATGACTCCTGCAACAGGAGTTATGCATGAATTAGCTGGTAGGATGGGGAAGGGTCATATGGTGTTTCAACCTGAAACAGAAATTGCGGTAGTAAATAGTGCAATGGGTGCTTCGTTTGCAGGTGCTAAGACTATGATTGGAAGTAGTGGAGGCGGTTATGATTTAATGACAGAGGGACTTAGTATGCAAGGAATGGCTGAAATTCCTTTAGTTGTTTATTTAGCTTCTCGTCCAGGACCGGGGACAGGAGTTCCAACTTATTCTTTACAAAATGATTTAGATGTTGCTTTACGTGGAGGGCATGGAGAATTTCCAAGAGTGGTAATTGCTCCGGGTGATCCAATTGAATGTATTGAAAAAACAAATGAGGCTCTTTATTTATCTGAAAAATTTGGTTGTGTTACAATTTTACTTTCTGATAAACATTTGGCTGAAAGTGAGTTTAGTTCTGATAGAAAAGCGAATAAAGTTTTGAAAGTAGATGTTAAAAGAGAAGTTGCTGGTGAAGGGATTGTTAAGAGAAGTAGTTATGAACATGATAAAGATTGGAATACAACTGAAAGTGCTGAGATTACAAAAAAGTTTGCTGATGAAAGAATTAAAAGATATGGTAGGATAAAGAAGGAATGTGAGAAATTTCAAATGACAAAATTATTTGGGAATCCTAATGCTAAAAATTTAGTAATTGGTTGGGGTTCAACTAAAACAGTTATTTTAGATGCACTTGATGCTATTGATGGTTCTATAAAAAATGGGAAGGGAGATTATAAATTTTTACAAGTTTTATATATGAAGCCTTTGTCTTCTAAGATTAAAGAGGAGATTGAAAAGGTTAGTAATGCTGGAGGAAAAGTTATTTTGGTTGAGCAGAATTTAACAGGACAGTTAGGGCGTCTTATTCGAGAGAAGACTGGATTAAAGATTGAGAATAGGATTTTGAAATATGATTCACGTCCTTTTTATTGTGATGAATTAAAGGAGGAGATTTTAGGGGTTTAAGATGGATGATATAAATGAAATAAAAAAGAATTTAGGAACAAAAGAAGTTAATACTTGGTGTCCTGGATGTCCAAACTTTTTGATTTTGGAGAGTGTTAAAACTGCATTGGCTGGATTAATTAGTAAGGGAGTATATAGGCAAGAAGATTTTGCAATGACAACTGATATTGGTTGTTCAAGTAAGATTTATGATTATCTAAATATAAGTGGAATTTATGGATTGCATGGTAGAAGTTTGGCTACTGGATTGGGTGTAACTTTAGGTAATCCTAATTTGAAAGTTTTGAGTTTTATGGGTGATGGTGGATGTTTTGATGAAGGTATTGCACATTTTATGCATGCTGGAAGATATAATGCTGATATGACTTTGATTGTTCATGATAATCAAAGTTTTTCATTAACAACTGGACAACCTACTGCAACTTCTCAAGAAGGGTATATTAGTAAAGCTTCACCTTTAGGGGATGCTGATTTTCCTTTGAATCCTATTAAAGTTGCTCTTGCTGCAGGTATTGGATTTATAGCAAGATGTAATGCAAGAGATTTTAAACATACTGCTGAAATTTTAGAAAAAGCAATTCAACACAAAGGGTTTTCATATGTGGAGATTATTCAAGATTGTTTGATTTTTAATAAAAATGTTAATAATAAAGATGATAGAATGTATAAGATTGAAAATAATTCTGATAAAAAGAAAGCTGAGAAGATTGCAGGAGAATATGATTATAATAATGGGCATGGAAAAGGTAAAATTGCATTAGGTGTAATTTATTCTGAAGATAAACCTGCTTTGTATGAAAAATGGGAGCAGTTGAAGGCTCTTAAAGAAAAGGGTGTTGGTTGGAAAGGTTAATTTTATTTTCTAGATTTTAATTTTTGTTTGATTAAGTAACCTAAAATGGAAATTATTATTACTGCAAGCACAATAAACCCTGTGAAAGACCCTCCGAATGCTAGAATAAATGCTAAAGTGTAAGCAAAAAATCCAATACCTGCAAAAACTATTATTAATATTAAATTTATAATCTTTGATTTTGTTGTTGATTCCTTATCAAAAAAATATATTATTCCAATAAGTATAAACCCAAAAATAATTGGAAAAATAAATATTGTTATAATACTTTCACCGATAATCGGTTCTACATAATGCTCTACAAACCAATAAAGAAATATTGCTATTAAAGGGCCTAATAAGAATCCCATCATTGAAGCTGTTCTCTTTTTCATTTTTAAACACTCAACCTAGTTGTTAAAGAAATAATTATATGAATTATTATTGCTAAAATACTCATGAATACAATGGGTTTGTGATATTTGCAAAGTGAGATTGCTTCACATTTTTCTTTATTTTTATCTTTGCACTTTTCTTTATCTTCTTCTTTGCATTCGGGGTGATTATCACAAGCATGAATTTTTTTAGTTGCCCAAGGCATTGCTAGGCAAGTTGCAAAATTAAAAAATAGTAATATTGCTGCTATCCATCCAGTGATTATTGTTACAGTCATTTTTTGATTGTAGGTTCTGTTTCTTCTTTTTTAGTTACTTCTTTTGGTTTTTTAGAAATTGGTTCTTCTATTTTATTTTGAATCCAAAGAACATAACCAATACTAAAATCAGGTATTGCTAAAAGAATATCTGAAATTCCTCCTCCTGGAACATACATAATATGCATAATAACTCCTACTATGAAAAATACAGAGTTAAGTGCAAATCCATAGAAAATAGATTTGTTGAATAGGTACATAAGAGTTATTGCAATTATATCAAACCAAAGAATATAGGTTAAGAATGTTAAATCTGGATGAAGTTTTAAATGAAGCATTAATCCTGCTATTGGAAGGGCTATGAATGCGATAAGTAATATGATGTTTGTTGTGTTTAATTTCATTTGCTATTATTCCTCTATTTCTTTTTATTGAAAGTTAATTGAAATTTATAAATGTTTGTGGAAGAGACATTTAGGAAATATTTATATACTAATTTTATCTTTTAAATAATAGGTGATTAATAATTATGTTTTATAATTATCAAAAGGAGGTAAAGACAAATGGATAAAAAAGCACAAGCTGCAATGGAATTTATGATGACTTATGGTTGGGCGATTCTAGCTGCAGTTATTGCGATAGGTGTTCTTGGTTATATGGGAGTTTTCACTCCTGGAACTACAGATACTGCAATTGTTAGTTCTCCGTTTTATGTTAATGCACATAATGCGCAAGCAGGTGGAGTTAACCTTGAATTAAAAAATAATGGTGGAGAAACCTATAATATTACTAGTGTTGTTGTAAGTGGTTGTGGAACTAATGCTACTGCTACAAGTATTGCAACTCAAGCTATGGAAGTTATAAATGTTAACTGTACTTTAACTGCAGGAGATACTCTTAGAGGAGATATAACTATTACATACAATAAAGTAGGAAGTGGGGTTTCAGAAACATCTACTGGAAGTATTGCCTCAAAGGTTACTGCTTAAATTTTTATTTTTATTTTTTTTAAATTTTTATTTTTTGGGTGGGAAGAGATATTAGGAAGAGAGTGAGATATGTTTGTTGAAGGAAGAGTTAGATATTTAGTGAAGAGGATTTATTTTATGGAAAATTAGGAAGATTAATCTAACCTAATTTTCAAATATTTTTTTATAATTGGTAAATCTTTTGAGTCGAGAATAAGACAGGCAAGAGAGTTTGGTGAGAAGTTTTTTGATTAATAGAAGTGTTTTTATAGTTATTTGATTTTTAATATCTATTATAGGAAAGAAAAGATGGTGAAGAAAAAGAAAAAAAAGGTGATGGAAGAGAATTCTAAGAGTTCTAAAGATGCTCCTAAGATTATTGATGAAAAAAAATCTTTTATTGATAATGAAAAGGGTAACTTATTTGGAAAGGAAGATACTTCTAAAAAAACATCTAAAAAGATTGAAAGAGAGGGTAGTGGGATTCATAATTTTGATAAATTAATTGAAGGAGGATTTAAGAAAAATTCTACTAACCTTGTGATGGGTGGAACTGGAACTGGAAAAAGTATTTTTGGGATTCAATTTTTGATTGAAGGTATAAGAAAAAAAGAGAAGTGCATCTTTATAACTTTTGAAGAAACTAAGAGAGAATTTTATTCAAATATGAGAAATCTTGGTTTTGATTTAGAAGAATTAGAAAAAAAGGGGATGTTCTTTTTCTTAGAATATACTCCTGAAAAAGTTAAGAAGATGTTAGAAGAAGGTGGAGGTATAATTGAAAGTATTATTATAAGGGAAAAGATACAGAGAATTGTTATTGATAGTATTACTTCATTTGGTTTACTTTTTGAAAGAGATTTAGATAAAAGAAGTTCTTCATTAGCTTTATTTAGAATGTTAAGAAAGTGGGAGTGTACTACTCTTTTAACATTTCAAGGAGAAGCATCTAGGGATTATGATTTAGCATCTAGAATTTTAGAGTTTGAATCTGATGGAATCATTTTACTTTATTTTGTGAGAAATAAAAGAGAAAGAGAAAGATATTTAGAAATTTTAAAAATGAGAGGAACAAATCATTCTACTAAAGTGCATAATTTTAAAATTGATAAAAAAGGAATTGGATTAGGAAATAAAAGTCTTCCATCTGGAATTGAGTTGTAATTATTAGCCTGTTTAAATGTTATTTTATAATATAGTTATCTTTAAAAATAAAACAATCTAATCAAAACAATGCCAAAAAAGACTTATGAATGTTTAGTGGGAGGAGAAGGTTATGATTCTAAAGATTTAGTTGTTAGACTTCCAGAGTTTTTTCAAAGAATTCCAATGAAAATTACGCATGGTTTAAATTCTATTAATGCCTCTTATCCTGATAATCTTCTTAGAGATAGGGCTGGAAATCTTAGACCTGAGGGAGAAATAAGAAGTTTTGCTGAAAAACTTGCAAGATCAAGAATTGAAGCAATGGCTTTAGAAGTTGCAACACATCATCAAGTATGGTTTGCTAAGAAAAATGATGCAGGAAAGTTAGAGAAACCATTATCTGCTCATTTTGAAAAATATCTTGGTGGAAATGACCATAGTATTTTATCTCAAAGAATAGGATATAAACCTGAAGATTCTTTTTTTTATTGTGTAAAATTAACAACTGACGGAGTATTACCTGATGGAGAAGTTAGAATAATTTCAAAGGGAAGTGAAAAAGAGGGGGGGTAGAAGGCAAAGTTTTGATATAGATAATAATTTAGGGAATGGATTAATACAGCTTGTAATGCCTGCAGAAGTAATTGACCCTATAGTTGAAAGAATTCGAGCTAGATATGATTAATTTTGAGATTTTAATTTCTATAATATTCCTGTTAAAAATCTTTCTATGAATATTTGAGCAATAAAGAAAATTGTTATGCTTAAAACAAGAATTATAGGTAAGAACCTTAATCCTTCTTTTTCTTCTCCTTTACTTACTAATCCTAATATTAGTGATGCAAAAACATCTATAACTATCATAAAAATTAATGAAAAATATTTTATGAAATTTACAGAAACACTTACTTTTGATAATGAAAATGGAAGACTTGCAGTTGATTCTATTTCTGGGAGTCCTGAAAGAATACTTGTTAAAACTTTCACTAATATTACTGAAAGTGAAAATAATGCTGGAGCAAAAATAGATACTGCTAAGAAAATAAAAATAACATACATTAAAACATTTGAAGCTGCCTTTTTTTCAACAAAGCCTCTTTCCCTCATGCTAACTGCTGTTTCTTCTAGAAGAATAGCTATATCTCCTCCTGCTTTAATTCCTGAAATTATTAATAAAATAGTTTTATTTATTTTTGGAGAATTAATCCTTTTAGACATTGCCATTAATGAGGAACCGATATCTTTTCCTGTTGCAATATCTTTTCCTGTTTGAATAATTTCTGCATCTAATGGTGCAAATTCTGGACGAGAACTTAACAACATTGCCCTATCAATAGTCATTCCAGCTCTTAAATTACTAGACATTAATTGAAGAAAATCAGGGAAAATCCCTTCAATTTTTTTAATTCTCTCTGTTTTTTTAAGTATATCTTTTATATAAAAATAAATAAAAAATAATATTGGGATTGCTATTAATGCTATTCCAAAAGAAATCAAGTTAGAATAAATAAAATAAATTATTGTGCTTAAAAAAATAGTTATTATAAATGCTATTGAAATTCTTTTCTTGTTTAAAGGTTTTCTTTTTTTTCTTATCATTTTATAATAAACTTGGCCTCCTTGATTTTATTAATCCTAAAAACATTATTTGTGCAAATATTACAAATATCCCTAATGAAATAAATAATAGTGTTGCAGAATTTTTTTCTATATCTATCATAGAAGTTATTATTGTTAAAAAGGTTATTGATAGTGTTGGGATAATCACTGTTATAAGCATATACATAACAATTAATGGATTAAGTCTATTTCCATAATTCTGAATTTGAATAAGTTGTTCTTCATTTAATGCTTTTATACTATCCTTGATAACAATGGACATGTCACTTCCTGCCATCATACCATTACTAATTTGCCATAATACTCTTCTAAAATAAAGTGAAGGATTCTTTTTTCCAAGATTGTTTAAAACTTCTGCCTCTGGTTCTCCAGCATTAATTCTCTTAACTGCTTTTTTGAATTCTAAACTTAGCACTCCGTAATCTGAATAAGATATATTAGTCATAATACTAAACAAAGGGATTCCAGAATTTAATTGAATTAAAATATCTTCTAATGCCGGAAGTAAATCTTTTTCTATCTTTTTTTGTTTTCTTGAAACATAAATTTTTGGGTAGACTCTTTGACTAAAAAATATAAACAATGAAAAAATTGAGGATAATCCTAAACTGATTAGATAAAATTTATTTAATTCTAGCATCATAGAAATTGTTGTAGAAATTACAAGGAGAAAAAAGAAATTAATAAACAAAGATCTAAAACATATCCCAAGAAATTCTTCCCTTGTTAGTTGAATATCGCAAGCATTTAAGGTTTCTTCTAATTTTGATTTTTTTTTATGTTTAAATCTTGAGGAAAAAAATTTAGCTCTTTTTTTTAATTTTTCTAATCTTGAGAATGTGAAGGGTATTTTAAATCTCATTAGTTACTCCTTCAAAATTTTTCTAATAGATTTGGTTGAAATATGTCTTAATAATTCTTCTTTATCTATATAATAAAGATTCATAACTTTTCCAAAATCTTTTAAACTTCTAATTTTATTTTTTATTAAATAACTCATTATTCTCTTTTTTTCTTCTATATTTTGTGCAATTTCATTTTGAGACATTCCAGTATTTCTAGTTATATCTTCAAAAAATCTTGAATTTTCACTATGTTTAATTATTCTATCTTCTTCTGGAATCCATCTATATAATATATTTGCATAAGCTTTTTCATCTCCTGCTTCAAATTCTGCTACTTGTAATACTCTTCTTATTCCTCTTCTTCTATCTCTAAAAACTACTAAATTAAGATTTACTGCATTAAGTAAATTTGGAGGAACACTTAAGGGCGGATTTGTTAATCTAGAAACTGTTTCTGCTGCAGAATCTGCATGAACTGTCGCATATACACTATGGCCTGTATGCATTGCTTCAAATAAAACCATTGCTTCTTCTTTTCTTCTCATTTCACCCAAAACAATTCTGTCTGGCCTCATTCTTAATGAGTTAATTAATAAATCAAGCATGCTTACTTCTCCTTTTCCTTCAGGATTTGGAGAACGTGTTACTAATGGACACCAATAAAGAAAATCAGGAAGCATTAATTCTCTTGTATCTTCTACACTAATTATTCTATGATTTGGAGGAATAAACGGCATGCAGGCGTTTAGTAAAGAAGTTTTTCCTGATGCTGTTCCACCAGAGATAAGAACATTCATTTCATATTCTATTGCTAACCATAATAATGATGCAACCTCTATGTCTAGGGTTTTATTATTGATTAAATCTATTATTGTGTATGGGTCTCTTGCAAACTTTCGGATAGTTATTGTATTTCCTTTAGTAGATATTGGATAAAGTATTGAATTAATTCTGTCTCCAGTTATTAAGTGTGCATCTAATAATGGTGCAAGAACATTTATTTGTCTTCCAACTCTTCTTGCAATTATATTTGAATAATTAACTATTTTATCTTCTCTATCAATTTTTAAATTAGATTTTAACCAACCGTATTTTTTATGATAAACTCTAATTGATTCTTTTGCAGAAGTTATAACTACTTCTTCTAAATTAACATCATTTACTAAAAATTCTATTTCTCCTAATCCTAACATATCTTGCATAAGTTTTCCTACTAAGAATTCTTTCATATTTTTTTCAATATTTGGTAATTTTTCTTTTAAAATCTTTTCGGCTTGAATCATAAATCTTTTTTTAATTTTTAAAAAGGCATTAGGGTCTGTTATCTCATTCATTCCTACTGTTGTAGCGGTTACTAGCTCATTTCTTACTTCATCTAATAAAGAGGCTGTAGCAATATTTATTTGAGGAACTTCTAAATTATAAACTGGGCCTGAAGTTGATTTTTGAATTCTTACAACTACCTTTACATTATCTAATAAGATATCATAACTTTCTAAGGTGCTTCCTTTTTTTTCAATTGGTTTTTCTTTTTGAGGGTGTTTATGATTTGAATTATGTTTTTGTTTATGATTTATATGATTGTTTTTTTGATGGTGTTTATGATTTGAATTATGTTTTTGTTTATGATTTATATGATTGTTTTTTTGATGATTGTTTTTCTTATTTTGAATCTGTTTGTTCTTCTCATTATTTTGTTTAGAATCCTCTTTAGGATTTTTATCTTCTTTTTTATTTCTAAATCTAAAAAATCTTTTCTTTTTTTTGTTTGCCATATTACTTTATTATTTTTTCCTCTTTTTCTTAGTTCTCTTTTTATTAGAGTTTTCCTTCATTGTTTTTTTAACAATTTTATCTGCTTTTTTCTCAATCTTTCTATTTTCCCTTGTTTTTTTCTTTTTCTCTTTTGTTCTTATTTTTTCTTGTTTTTTGTTTTCTCTAGTTTGTTTTTTTGTTTGTTTTTTGTTTTGTTTTTCTTTCTTCTTTGGCAAGGGGCTTTGCCCCTTCCGTAACCCCTTCATAAGATTCCTTTCTTTTCTAGATGGTTTTTTTAGAGATTTGCTTGTTTCTTCTTTATCTCCCTCTAATTTATTTTTTAGTTGTTTTTTATTAATTATTTTTTCTCCTTTATTTACTATCTTAGATTTTTTTTCAACTAATTTTAAGATTGGTTTTCTCATAATCGGGTAATCAATAATTGCTAGATTTGCTGATTCTAGTATCTTACACCATTCCATTGCAGCTTCCTCATCTACCTTAAAGGCTTTAGATATTGTAGATATTTTTATTATTTTTGTTTTTTGTAATATTTCATAAAGAATATCTAAATCAGTTTTTTCCTTATTTGAAGAGTGTTTAATATTAAATGAATGAATTTCTTTTGCTTCTTTTGTTACTTTTCTATCAAGCATAGCAACTCTTACTAAAAGAAATATTAAGATTATCCAAGGAATTACTAAAAATATTTTTGAAAAACCACTCATAGAGGTATAAATTTCTCTAGCATCATCTACTACTGAAAATCCTGTTAGTCCTCCATGAAAGCTTTCATTACTATAAAATAATGCGCTAGCATTGGCTAGAAATAATATTGTTATTACTCCAAGTACTCTGAAAAATAATAATTTCTCCCCTTTTACCATGTTATTATTATATGAGTTTTATAAATTTTATAAAGGTATTGATTGGTATGAAATAAAATAAATTTTCAGTGGAGATAGTTTTATTAAGATAACATTATATCTTAGTTAATGAAAGGAAGAAGAGGTCAAATTAGCTTTGAGTATCTTGTAATTATGGGCTTTGTTATGTTTGTAATAATTAGTATTTTGGGTGTTGCATTTATCTATAGTGGAAGTATAAAAGATAGAATCAAAGTAACTCAGGTAAATAATTGTGCTAACAAAGTTATTTCAAGTGCTGAATCAATTTTTTATACTGGTTTTCCTTCTAGAACAGTTATTGATTGTTATCTTCCTGAAAATCTTTTAGATATTGAAATTTTGGAAAATCGTTTGTTTGTTTCTGTTCAAACAAGTACTGGAATTGTAAAGACAGGTTTTTCAAGTGATGTTCCAATTACCGGGGATATTACTTCTGGTTCAGGCATTAAAAGAATAAGAGTGATTGCTCAGGAAAATAATGTTTTGTTGAGTGATTATTAGGTAGAGGCATTGTTAATAGTGAAATATGGTGGGGGATATTAAAAGTGTTTGAAAATTGAATAAATTAAAAAATGGAGAATAAAAAAGCTCAATCAGGTATAGAATTTTTAGTCTTAGTAGGTGTTGTGTTTTTTTTATTTATAGGTTACTTGGCTTTTATTCAAGAAGGTATGTCTGATAAAATTGATAGAAATGTTGATGCTAAAGTAAAGGAAACTGCTCTTACTGTTCAGAATGAGATTAACTTAGCTGTAGAGTCTAGTGAAGGTTATTATCGAGAGTTTATTATTCCCTCAGATATTAATGGGCTTATTTATTCTGCTTCAATAAATGATAGTCTTATTTATGTAAGAACTGATGATGGAAGGCACGCAATTGCTCTTCCTGTTAAAAATATTACTGGAGATGTGATTATTGGAGGTAATGTGATAAGAAAGGAAGATGGCATTGTTAAGCTTAATTGAAGGTATTTTTTTAACGAAGTTAAAAAAGGAGAGAAATGGGGGGAATGCGAAAAAAAATTTCGTTACTGATAAATCTGGGAAGGTATCTTTTAGCTCCGCTAAAAAGGGGCAGGCATGGAGTGTGGATTTAATTGTAGCGTTAGGTTTATTTTCAATTGGAATTGTTGTTTTTCTTATTTATTCAATTGATTTTACAGACCATAATAGAGATGTTTATGAAAATCTGTTTTATGATGCTGAATTTATGAGTAATATATTATTATCTGAAGGTTATCCTGTGGATTGGGATCAAGGAAATGTTGTGCAGTTAGGAATTTTAAGTGAAGGTAAAATTAATGGGAGTAAATTAGATGAATTTCATAATATTATAGGAAATGGAGATTATGAAAGCACAAAAATTCTTTTTAATACAAAATATAATTATTATTTTTTCTTTAGTGAAGAAATGGTGCTTCATGAAGGTGGTGTTCCTGTTGATGGTTTAGGTCAACCTGGATTTGACATTAATAATATAACTGAGGATAATCTTATAAAAATAACTAGGTTTAGTATCTATAATGATAAACCTGTGAGTGTTTATTTATATGTGTTTGATTGAATGGTGAAAATTAATACTTAAAAGTCCTTTCATAAGCTTTATGGTCCATCCAATCTAGAATAATTGATACCACTAATATTTCTTGATTTTCAATAGAATATAATAATCTCCAAGCATTTGGTAAATTATATTTCCAAAGATTGTTTATTTGATATTTATGTAAATAAGATTTTGGAATTAATCTCTTTGGTATTTGGATTCCACAAAAGGCATTTTCTTCAATATCTTGAAATGCACGAATTAACCAATCATGTATCTTTTTTTGATTTTTGTGAGAGTTTATTAATTCTTCAAATGCTTTTTGAATCTTTTTATCAGCAAATCTAACTTTGGAGGGTAATTTCATTTTTTTGATTTTGACCAGAATAATTCTTTATTCTTAATATTATCATCCCTATTTTCTGGATAATAAATCCATCCAATTTTTCCTTCAGAATCAATTGAGATTTTTCTAGAATATAATAAATAATCAATTGTAACACAGAATGTTTGATACATCATTTTTTTTGGAAGATTTTCCCATAAGGCTCTTTTTTTAAATTCTCCATCAAATTTTTGGATAGCTTTTTCTACCATTAAAACAGTATCTAGTCTCGGATATCTTCGAATTTGTTTTATTTCCATGTTATATCAATGGATATAACAATATTTAAATGTTTTTGTGTCTCAATAACCTAATTTTAAAAAGTATGGTTTCTTCTTTATCTCTAGAGAATTGGGATATTTTAATTGAGGTGAAAAATGATATGTAAAAAAGGAGTGTTTTTTAGTACAGATGCGTTAATAGCTCTGATTATAATATTCTTAAGTATCTTAGTTCTTGTTCCATTTGTTAAATATGCTCATAGAGATAGTTTTATTCAATCAGATGTTAAAGATGTTTTGACTTCTCTTAAAATTGGGGAGATTGATAATGTTTATGTGCAAGAATTAATTGCTCAAGGTAGAATTAGTGATTTAAATAAATCTGTTTTAGAACAGATTGGAGAATTTTATATAACTGATTTAGATGTTGCTAAAAATTTGGGAGATGAAGTCTTAGATAGTCTTGAAAGTAATGAAAATATTGGGATTTGGTATGAAAATACTTTAATTGTTGCTAAAAATACTAGTCCTATTGAAGATGCACAAAATATAGAAGTTGATAGTCAGATAATTAGTGGTATTCAAGAAGGGGAGAGTGTTACTGGATTTTCAGGAAGAGCTTTTCTCTTAAATAGTGTTCCTAAAAAATATTTTTATTTTGGTGGTTATGTTGGTGATGGTAATATTTCTATTAATATAAATGGTAGTGGGGAGGTGGAGGGTTTGGATTTAGAAGTGGCGATTAATAAGGATTTTGATATTTATCTTAATGATATTTTTTCAGGGCATTATGAAAATGCTTCTTCTAATTTTGTTCCTGCTAATTATGATTTAAGTGCTTATGTTGGTAATATGAATCCTGGTGAAAATACAATTGAATTTAGAGGGGATAATTTACATATTGCAGGAGGTTATGTTAAAGTAACTTATAGTAATTCTAGTTTAACAAATGGGAATGGAAAATATCATTTTCCAGGTATTGAAGGATTGATTAATATTTATGATGGGCTTTATGTTCCTGGAAATCTAACTGATATGGAAATATTTTTACATTTTAATAATAATTTAACTACTTTTTTAAATATTGGAAATGTTACTGTTTTTAATGGTTCTACCTCTGGAGAAGAGAGTTTTACTATAAATAATTCTTATTTGTCTTCGCGGTTAGATTACGATTCTTTATCTGAAACAACTATTCCTTTAAGATTAGGATTAGAAGGTGCGAATTATACTGTTAGTGGAGAGAAAGATGCTGATGTTTTTTCTGTAACTGATATTTCTGGGAGTATGGGTGGTGCTTGTTCTGGATATTCTCCTTGGTATTGTTGTTGGTGGGGGGCTGATTGTGGAACTCAATCTGGTTGTGAGGATACTTGTGGTGGAACTTATGATGGAGGGCCTTTAGAAGATGCTAAAGAAGCTAACAAAGTTTTTATTAATGCTATTTTAAATAATTCAAATAATCGTGTTGGTTTAGTTGCTTACCAGACAGATGCTTATGCTGATGATTTTCATGAATTATCAAATGATAATGAATCATTGATTGATGAGGTAGAAGAATGGGAATCTGGAGGTGGAACTTGTATTTGTTGTGGTATAAATGAGGCTGTTGAAGATTTAGTTGATAATTCTGATCCTAGTAAATTTAGATCTATTGTTGTTATGAGTGATGGAGAGGCGACTAGAGAATGTAATGAGCAAGGAAATACTCCTGATTTAAATGGTAATGGGCAGGCAGATGATGCAGGAGATGATGCTATTCAGGCTGCTTGTGATGCTTATAATGATCATGATATGCGTATTTATGCTGTTGGTTTTGGGGGTGGTGCTGATGAAGATACCCTCGAGGGGATTGCTAATTGTGGTAATGGGACTTATCATTATGGGGATGTAGATAGTTTGATAGATATTTATAAATTAATTGCAGAAGAAATTATTGATGTGGCTTTTTCTGAGCAGACCACTATAGTTTCTTCAAATTTGTTTAGTAAATTATATCCTGATTCTTATATTAGTTTTGATTATGAAGCTCCTGATAATGAGTATGGTTTAATTACAATTAATGAGGAAGGATTTTCAGATAGTTATGAAGGTTATTTTGAAGTTCCTGATAATTCAAGTGTTTCTGAGGCAAGAGTTATTTCTTATTCTGGTTCAAGATGGACAGATAATGTTGATTTAAATGGTAATTCTATTTATGATTTGTCTAATTATGGGAGTGATTATGTTCAGTTTGGTGATCCTTATGCAATTAATTTGCCGTCGGGTTTAGTTGAAAGTAATAATACTGTGAGAGTTACTACTGGTTTGTCTCCTGATAATTCTAGTGAAGGTTCTATACATAATAAAATAATTTATAATTTAGTTAGAAATTTTGTTGCTTATTCAAGTATTTCATCTTTTTCAGAGGGGTGTTCATGGTATTTAGAATTTGAGGATGATAGTAATCTTACTGTTAGTATTCCTTTAAATTATTCTGGAAGTAATTCTTGCGAGTATAGTGAAAGTGTAAGGGCGTATGATGTGAATGATGCCATACAATCAGCTGTTTATAACTTGTTAGAATTATTAGATTTTTATAATGATGGTAAATTAGATGTTAAATTTACAGAACAAGATTTTGCAATAAGTTCTTCTCAAATAATTGGGATTCCTTATGGATGGAGTAGTGAAATTCAAATTAGGAGGTGGTATTGAGAATGAATAAAAAAGGTATGTTTTTTACTGCTTTAGCAATTAGTATCTTATCTGTTTTTGTTTTAGGTTATGGAATTTATTTAATTAATGATGAAAGAGTTTCTATAAATAAAAGAGTTGATACAATGAATAATTTTGTTTCTATGATTGAAGATGATTTGCCTAGAAAATTATATATTTCTGGATTTAGAAGTGTTTTTTTATTTGAAAAAAGAATTGTAGAGAGTGGAAGTTATATTGATGATGTTGAAAATAGGTTTAATGAATTATTTTTTAATGGAACTTTATATGGTTCTGATGAAGGGCTAATGAATGGAATTATTTTTTCTGATATAGAGAGTAATTATAATGATGCTGGAAACAGGATAAATGTTGATGTTAATTTTTCAAATCCTGTTGTGAATATTAGTCAAGAAGATTCTTGGAGAATTAAAATTAGTATTGTTATGGATGTTTTGATTAATGATAAAAGTGGTTTAGCCTTATGGAATAGGACTTACACTGGGGAAAATTATGTTTCTGTTCAAGGTTTTGAGGATCCTCTTTATTTAATTAAGAGTAATGGATTAATTGTGCATCCTATAAATAAAACAGTGTATACTACATTTGTAACTGGAGGGAATGCTAGTAATTTGTTGAGTCATACTCGAAATGGTTATTATAAAAATTCAACTAGTGCCCCTAGTTTTTTGCAGAGATTAGAAGGTGATTTAAGTGCTAATGAAAATGGAATTGAGTCATTAGTTTATCTTCCTGATTTGTCTACTCAAGGAATTAGTACAAAAGAAAAATCAGTTGTTGATTATATTTATTTTTCTACTGATAATCCTGCTTTTAGTAGTGTTGCTGGAATGCCTTCTTGGTTTAGATTAGATAATGAGCATTTAGATGATTATGGGTTGTGAAATTTTTCAATAAGTTTTTATAGTTTTATTCTCTAGTTGAATTATGGAAAGAGGGATATTGATTTTTTTTATTGCATTAGTGATAGGAGTAGGTTTGGGTATGTTTTTTTATTCTAATGAAATTGATAATTTTTTTGAGAGTGATGGAGGCTCTTCAAATAGAGAGGGGTTAGATGATCCAAGTGATTTAAGTGATGGTTCTGGTTTAGACGGAGATTCTAGTTTAGGAGGTGGTTTAGGTATTGATTCTGAAGGGGGTTCTGATAGTGGTGGAGGTATTGGAAGTAATCTTCCAGATGGATTGGATTTAAGTATGATTGAAGAAAGTTCGTGTGGGTTTTATTTTGATGAATATGATATTTGCGGAGGGGTTTGTGAAGAAGGTGAATGTGTTAGTGAAGGTAGGAGTTGTTATTGCAAAAAGTGATTTTTTCTAAGATTTATTCTTTTTTTTTGGGAAAGGTATATAAAGGAGTGATGGTTAATAATTATTAGATCGGTAATCCGGTTGCTCTGAAAAGAGTGTGTGATGACAGCCTCTATTAAGGTTCAATAATTAATTTAAAGAACGGGCGAAATCTTTAAATGAAATATATCCTTGTTAAGCTATGTTACTATACGAAAAAAAACTTTAAAACAAAATTGGAAAATTAGTTTTGAATCAATTAGTTTAAGTTATTTTTCAACTGTGCCCAATTACTGATTACCGATCTACTTTTTTTATTAATTGATTGATGATTAGTGGGGAGATATATTTGAGAGAGATGGATGAGAGTGAGTGGGAGATATATTTAAGATGAATTGTTGAGAGGATTTTGGTTAGTGGAGATTATTTATATTGATGTTGAAAGAGTTTTATTGAGGGGGATTTGTAAATATTTATTAAGTCTTAATTATTAGTATTTAATAATTAGATTATGAAATATAGGTGAAAATGGAAAAAAATAATATTGGAAAGATTAGTGAAGATTTGAAAAATGGGGTTAAAATGATTGCTATGATTGCTCCTAGTTTTGTTGTTGATTTTAGTTATCCTTCTATATTGAATAGGTTGGATGATTTGGGATTTGATAAATCTGTTGAATTAACTTTTGGTGCTAAGATGATTAATAGAGAGTATCATAAGAAACTTAAGAAGGCTAAGGGATTGGTTATTTCAAGTCCTTGTCCGGGGATTGTTAGTACTATTAAAACTAGATATCCTCAATATGTTAAGAATTTGATTTTGGTTGATAGTCCTTTGGTTGCTACTGCTAAGATTTGTAAGAAAACTTATCCAACACATAAGACTTGTTTTATTAGTCCTTGTGATTTTAAGAAGATTGAATGTGAGGCTTGTAAGTATGTAGATTATGTAATTGATTATGAGCAACTTAAGGAAATGTTTAGGAAGAGAAAAATAGGGAAAGATAATAAGTGTGTTTTATTTGATAGGTTTTATAATGATTATACCAAGGTTTATCCTCTTTCAGGTGGGTTGGCTAAGACTGCCCATATTAAAGGTTTGATTAAAGAAGATGAGTTTTTAGATATTGATGGGATTAAGAATGTTATGAAATTTTTAGATAATCCTGATCCTAAAATAAAGTTTTTAGATGTTTTATTTTGTAATGGTGGATGTATTGGAGGGCCTCATACAAATCAGAAGTTGAGTATTAAACAAAAGAGAGAGAAGGTTATGAAGTATTTAGAGAAGTCAAAAGATGAAGATATTCCTGAAGATAGGAAGGGGTTGATTGTAAAGGCTAAAGGGTTGAAGTTTAGTGGGGATGTTTGGTGGGTGAAGAAAGGTAGTAAGGGTTTGATTGAGAAGAAATAAATTTTATTTAGATTAATAAACAATAACCAAAATAGCACCTGCAGTCATTATTGCTGTGGCAATTGCTTTTGTGATTAAATTATGTTCTTTGAATAATCTTCCTCCGATTATTACTGCGAAGAAGACTGAGATTCTTTTAATTGAAAGAACTAGTGCTACTGGGGCTATTTTAACTGCATGTATTTGAGTGTATCTATAGATTATTGTTAAGATTGAGATTGTTAAGATTATTTTCCAAGAATGTTTTATTGAATGTTTTAGGTCTTTGGTTTTTCTTGTTGAGAGAAGGAATGTTATAAAAATTATTGCTAGGAAAAGGTGTTGGAATGCCATGAATCCATTTACTGGAACTTTGAAATTTTTAAGAAGTGCTTTGTCTAGAATAGATGTTGTTGTGAAAAGTATTAATGCTATTATGATGTAATAATATCCTTTTGATTTGAATAGACTCTTTATTGGGTCAATGAATTTTTGATTTTGTTTTAATTGTAAGACATAGGTTCCTGCTAATAAAAGAAACATTCCTAAAATTTCAAATTGTGTTAGAGATTCTTGTAAAAATATTAATGCCCCTAGTGCAACTAATCCTGGAGTTAGGACTAATAGGGGGAGGGCGTTGCTTAGTTCTAGGTTTTTAATTCCTAACATTACACAAAGAAATGCTAATGCTCCTAAGAATGATTTAATGAAAAGAACTAGGAGTCCTGAAGTTGTTAGTGTTGAGAAATCTGTGAAAAAGAAAAAAGGGATTGCTAAGATAAGATTAAATATTGCAAAGAGTGTTGAGAAGGATAGTGCGTTTTCTTTGAATAATGCTTTTTTTTCAAAGATTGCTGCTGTTGCTGAAAATAATGCTGATGTTAATGCTAGGAAATACCATTGAATCATTTTTCAATATTTGTTGTCCTCTTATATGTTAATCCTAAATCTTCTATGGTATTTATTACTTGTTGTCTTTGTTCTGATTTTCCACATCCTTTCCAATCAATAAGAACTTCTTTTATTTGTTCCTTGGTTTTTTCTTCTGCTTGTTGTAGCATTGATGGGGTGATTGGTAAGGCGTGCTGAGGAATTATATGTGAGATTGCATAGTTAGAGTTGAGTTGGATTTTGTTAAATACTGGTGCATAATGAGGGCCTCCGATTCCTATTGCTGTAATGGTATTTACAAAATTTTTTTTGTCAAAATTTTGCAAGGAGAGAATAGTTTTAGCTACAATTTTTGCTGCATTTTCATCTAACCATTCTGGTTCTTGACTTCCTAATTCAATAAATATGCAAGGGATTTCTGTTAAAGGTCCGTGATGAGTTACTTCTAATGTAATGTTATATTCTTTTGTTAGTGTTTTTTTGTCTTTTTCATAATTTTTGTTTAATTGTTGGAAAAGATATTTAAGAACATATGCAGAGGTTGGGCAGATTTTTCCTGGTTGCCCTCCTAAATCTGCTGAACGCCAATTTCCAGGAGCATGGAGGCAGAGTGAGGGATTTCCTTTTTCTGATTTATGAGTTGATGCAAAAACTAAGAGGTCTATGTTTTTGAATTCAGGAAATGTTTTTGAATTAAGATTTTCTGAGAAGATTGTTTCTTTTTTTAATTTTATAATTGGGGTTTGAGGTGTGAATGCTAGTTTTTGAAATTGTTGAACTATGTTATTTCCTGCTTGGTTTTTTTCATGATACGCTATTGCAAATCTTATTGGCATTTTATCTTTTGATTATTTTATTGTTTATTATATCTTTAGTTGTTAAGACTTTAACTTTATTTTGTTTTTGAAAGTGTTTATCATCAGACCAAATAGGACAATTAAAAGTTAGTGCAGTTGCTATAAAAATTACATCATTAGGATCTATTTTTTCAATAATCTTTTTTGCTTCTTCTCTATTTTCAATTATTCTTTTAGTTCTTATAATCTTAACTTTTTTTAATAATCTTAATAAAAGTATATTAAATTCATAATCTGTTAATTTGGATTTTCTTAATATTTCTTTTTTATGATTAAATATCTCTTCAAACTCAAATTCTGGGAATAATAAATTATATTTAAAATTAAAAATTAATTCTCTTGTGAGATTATCTCTGATTAATGCAGATATGAAAATATTTGTATCAATTACTATATCCATTAAATCTTAAACCTGCTCTAGTTTTTATTTTTTTGCTTATTTCATCTACATCTTTTTGTGTTAATTTGCTTTTAGAAGCAATCCGATTCATTTCTTCTAGATCATTTATTCTTTGTTCTATTGCTCTTCTTGCAATTTCGCTCCACCTAATTTCAGTTATTTGTTTCATTTTTTTATGAAGTTCTTCAGGAATTGAAAGTGTTATGTTTGGCATTTTGTTTGTTTTTATTTTACACATATATATGTGATTACACATATATAAGGTTTTTGGTTATCTCCTAACCTCCTTACCCTCAATAATTAATGTTGAAGGTTTTCCTGTTAATGGGCCTTGGTTTATGATTATGTCTACTTGTTTTTCTATTTTTTTAGGGATTTCATTTATGTTTATTATTGGGGGTTGTCCTGCTAGATTTACTGAAGTAGTGATGAATGGTTTTTCTGATTTTTGGATTTGTTTTGTTAGAGGGTTTTTTGGGATTCTTATTCCTATTGTTTCTGTTTTTGAAATATGTGTTAAGAATTTGGGATTTTGTTTTTTTAGGATTAATGTGTAAGGGCCTGGGAGATATTTGTTTAACTTCATAGTTGAGGGAATTTGGCAGTTTTCTTTTATCCATTTAATTGATGGAGCAATTATTGAAATAGGTTTATCTTTATCTCTTGATTTTATTGATTTTATTTTGCTTACTGCTTTTTTGTTTTCTGCATCACAACCTAATCCATAAATTGTATCTGTTGGATAGATAAATATTTTTCCTTGTTGGATTTTTTGGATTAATGTTTTGGTAGGTATTTTTGATATGGTTTTTTCTTGTTTTTCCATAGGTTTTAAAAGTTAGATTTGTTTAATAAGTTTATGATGGAAGGAGTAATTAAATGGGTATTATATTTGTTAGTATTTGCTACAAGTTATCCAGTTGGAATTTGGTTGAAAAAAGTTTGTAGTGATGAAGTTAAAAGTTGGGAGAGTAGATTGAAAGGCATGATTGTTATTAGTATTGTTTTAATTGGAGTTATTTTGTTTTTAGATTTTGCTTATAAAGTTGAAGTTGTTTTGAGTTTATTGTATGTTATTCTTGTTAATCTAGTTGTTTTAAGGAAGAAATAAAACCTAAACATATTTATATGAAAAAAGATAATTAATTCTATGTATAATATTGATTTTTTACCTCAAATTGAAGCATTTAGAAGAGATCTTGAGAGTGGAAATAAAAGTTATTCATTACCTGAGGTTTTAGAATGTCATGAGGATGTAAATGGTGAATATGTTCCGAATCCTGTTGAATCTGGTTCTAATAAATAATTTTAGAAACAATTTGTTTTTATATAAATTTCAATTACTCTCTCAACGATTTTAATTTGTTCTCTCTTATAAATAGGGGGAGAAAAATAAAAATCACTTTAAGTTTCTTCAAAGACAATTTATTAAAATCCATTTTAGAAACTCTTAAACTTAGAGAAATCCCCTTTCTTTAGAAAGGGGTTGGAAGGGAATTTCTCTAGCATCAAAAACCGAAACAAGCCCCTGCATTAGAGAATTAAAATTCTCTAATTCTTCAACTCTCTTTTTGATAACGAGTTGAAGCCTTTAGGCAGGGGTAATAAACCGAAGGTTTTTGACAAGTGCATTTTTATTGTATGTTTTATCAAAAAAACAATGTGCTACGCACTTGTTTTTAGGATGTTCAAAGATAGGAATTAAATTATCTAGCCACACTTTTTTAAAGTGTGGTTTCCTATCTTTGACATGTTATATATAATAGGATTAGGATTAAATGAGAAAGGAATTTCCCTTGAAGGTTGTGAGGCTCTTAAGAGATGTAAAAAGGTTTACTTAGAAGGATATACCGTGAATTTTCCTTATTCTGTTAAGGAATTACAAAGAATTGTAGGTGAAAATAGGAAGATCTCTGTTTTAGGTAGGGATGGTGTTGAGGATAGTAAGTTGGTTAAGGAAGGGAAGAAAGATGATATATGTTTACTAGTTTATGGAAGTCCTTTATTTGCTACAACTCATATGACTTTGATTTCTGATTGTAAAAAGGCGAAAGTTAAGGTGAAGATTGTTTATGGTGCTAGTATTTTTGATGCACTTGGTTCTACTGGTTTGCAATTATATAAATTTGGAAAGATTTCATCAATGCCTAAATGGCAAAAGAGTTTTACTCCTGATAGTTTTTTAGATTTTGTTATTGAAAATAAAAAGATTGAAGCTCATAGTTTGATTTTAGTTGATATTGGATTAGAGTTTAAAGATGCTTTAGAAGAGTTAAAGGTTGCTGGGAAAAATAAAAAGGTGAAATTAGGGAAGATAGTTGTTTGTTCGAGTTTAGGAAGTGATAAAGGTAAAATTTATTATGGTGAAATTGAGGATTTAATAAAGAAGAAAGTTAAGATGCCTTATTGTTTTATAATTCCTGGAAAGATGCACTTTTTTGAGGAAGATGTTTTGAAGGGGTTTGAATAAGTTTAAAAAAGATAAAATAGAATAAAGTAATATGAAAACTTTAATTAAAAATACTACTGCATATGTTGGAAAAGATTTTGATCGATATGATGATATTGATATCTTGATTGAGGGTGATAAAATAATTGATATTAGTGAAGGAATAAATGAAAAAAATGCTGAAATTATTGATGGAAGTGATTTTTTTGTAACTCCGGGTTTTATTAATGCTCATTTTCATCCAAGCCAACAATTAAATCGTGCATTAGGAATTGGTTTAAGTCATGATGAGCAAATGGATTTATTGCATGCAACAGATAATATTAAGAAAAAAGAGGATAAATATTGGATGTCGTTTATTGCAATTTTAGAGAGTTTAAAATCTGGAACAACTTGTTTCCAAAGTGTTGGAAGTGAAATTGATTCTCAAGTTCCAGTATTTGATAAAATGGGTGTTCGAGCTGTTTGTGTCTTAGTTCCAAAAGATATTCTTGCTGAAAGTAAAAAAGAAAAAATAAGGGCAAAGGTCTGGGATACTGAAGAAAGAATAGAAAAGGCAGAAGAGAGTTATAAAAAATATAATTCTGATTTATTAAAAGTTCACTTTGGTGTTGTTAATGTAAGGTATGCTTCAGATAATTTGATTAAAGGGATGTTAGGGTTAGCTGAAAAATATAATACTGGATTTCATATGCATGCTAGTGAAGGAAATATTTATGTAAATAAAGTAAAAGAAAGAACAGGTAATCGGCCTATTGAACATTTACATAAAAAGGGATTTTTGAATAATAGGTTTTCTTTAGCACACATGACTAAATTAAACAAAAAAGAGATAGATTATTTGAGTAAAGCTGGAGCCAGTGTTGTTCATTGTCCAAGGGCAAACTCTTATGTGGCAGTGGGTGTATGCCCTGTTAAAGAATTACTTGATTCTGGAGTTAATGTCTGTCTTGGAAGTGATGCGGCGATTAATAATAATTCAAATGAAGTGAGAGGAGAAGCTAGAAGTGCTTTTGATAAAATTTCTGATAAATATGAAAAAGCAGATTTAATTGATTATAAAACATTATTTAAAATGCTTACAATAAATGGGGCTAAAGCTATAATGCTTGAAAAAGAAATAGGGAGTATTGAAAAGGGTAAAAGGGCTGATTTAGTTTTATGGAGTAAAAATGATTTACCGTTTATTCCAGGTTTTAACCATATTGCGGATTTAATATTCACTGAAAGTTGTATGGCCCATACGGTGATTATTAATGGAAAAAAGGTTTTAGATAAATATAAATTAGTTAATATGGATGAAGAAACATTAAAGAAAAAGGCAAGAGAGATTTCAGAGAGATATTACAATTCATTTAAAGAAAAAGTTGCTAAGCATTTGTGATATCCTGAATACCCATAAACTTTAAAAATAGTATATTCTTGTGGTTTTTACAATGGCTATGAATATGATAAGTGAGATTGGAATTATTTCTATCATAGCTAGTATTATAATTATTATTTGATTGCAAGCTGTTAATTCTGGCTTGCGTGGATTCTTAAAATGAGTTTAGACACTACTACATTAACTATTGAAAAACCAAAAACAAAAGAAAAACCTAATCTTAGATCTGATTTAGTAATGCTCCAATTATTAAAACCTGAAAATGTTTCTGAATTTTGTGTTTGTGATAGGGCTGGAAATTGTGAATTATATGATCCTAAAGATTGGTATTGTAATATTCTAGGTGGTTTTCATTATGGGACTGATGTAAGGGGGGATGGAAAAGGGAATAGTGGGTGTTTTAGCCCTCTTTTCTTAGAAAGAAAAGAGCCCTAGGGGAGAAAAGAACTTGGTTAGAACAATACATTTTAAAACATCAAAGAATAACTAATAACATGGCTTACAATTTTAAAGAAATAGAAGAAAAATCAAGAAAAGTTTGGAAAAAGAAAGAAAAGAAAATTAAAAAAGCAATTAGTGAAGATTCTATTAAAGATAAGAAAAAACTTTTTTCATTTTTAGAAGGACCTCCTACTGCAAATGCTCCTCCTGCATTACATCATCTTGAGGTTAGAACATTTAAAGATGTTGTTTGCAAATATAAATTTATGAATGGGTTTGCGGTTCCAAGAAAAGGTGGATGGGATACTCATGGTTTGCCTGTTGAAGTTCAAGTTGAGAAAAAATTAGGGTTAAAATCTAAAAAAGAGGTTGTTAAATATGGAATGGATAAATTCATTAAACAATGCAGAGAAAGTGTATTCACAAATATTGAAGACTGGAATAAATCAACACAAGAATTAGGTTATTGGGTAGATTTAGAAAAACCATACATAACTCTAGATAATAATTATATTGAAAGTGTTTGGTGGAGTTTAAAGGAATTATATAATAAAGATTTATTGTATGAAGGATTTAAAGTAGTTCCTTATTGTCCAAGATGCGGAACATCATTATCAAGCCATGAAGTTTCTCAAGGATATAAGGATGTTAAAGAAGATTCAGTATATATTGCTTTTAAATTAAAAGAAAAAGGAAATTATATATTAGCATGGACAACAACTCCTTGGACTTTGCCAGGAAACGTTGCATTAGCAGTTGGAAAAGATATTGATTATGTTAAAGTTAAACTACCAGATGGAGACAATCTTATATTAGGAAAAGATAGATTAGAAATTTTACAAGGAGATTATAAAATAATAGAAAAATTAAAAGGAAAAGATTTAGTTGGATTAGAATATGAACCATTATTTGATATTAAAGAATTACAAAATGAAAACTCCCATAAAGTAATCTTAGCAGATTTTGTTACAACAGAAGATGGAACAGGAGTGGTTCACACTGCAGGAATGTATGGTGAGGATGATTATGAACTTTGTAAAAACAATAACATCCCATTAGTTCACACAGTAGGAGAAGATGGTAAATTTAATGAATTAGTTCCACAATGGGAAGGGAAATTTGTTAAGGGTGCTGAAAAAGAAATTATTGAAGATTTAAAAACAAGGCATTTATTATTGAAAAAAGAAAAATTTGAACATAGTTATCCTTTTTGTTGGAGATGCGACTCCCCATTACTATATTATGCAATTGATTCATGGTTTATTGCAGTTACAAAAGTAAAAGAAAATATGATTAAAAATAATAAAAAAATTAATTGGTATCCAAACCATATCAAAGAAGGGAGATTTGGAAAATGGTTAGAAAATATTAAGGATTGGAATCTTTCAAGAACAAAATTCTGGGGAACCCCATTACCTGTATGGAGATGTGAATGTGGTGAAGAAAAAATAATCGGAAGTGTTAAAGAGTTAAAAGAAAATTCTACTAAAAAATTCAAAGAATATGATTTACACAGGCCTTGGGTAGATAATATTAAATTTAAATGTAAATGTGGAAAAGAAATGTCTAGAATCCCAGACTTAATCGATGTTTGGTATGATTCAGGAAGTGCAAGTTTTGCACAATTTCATTATCCTTTTGAAAATAAAGAATTATTTGAAAAAAGATTCTCCTATGATTTCATAAGCGAAGCTATTGACCAAACAAGAGGATGGTTTTACACACTTCATGCAATCTCTACAATGTTATTCAATAAACCAGCATTCAAAAATGTAATTTGTGCAGGACATTTAGTTGATGAAAAAGGAGAAAAAATGTCAAAATCTAAGGGAAATGTAATAAAACCTGGAGAGATGATTGATCAAGTTGGTATTGATGCTATAAGATTGCAATTTTGTAGTTCAGATCCTGGAAATCAGAAAAGATTTTCTTTTGCATTAGTTAAGGAATCTGTTTTACCTTTTTTGAATGTTCTTTATAATTGTAAAACTTTTTATGAGCAAAGTGGTTCTGAATCTAAGGATTCTGAAAATTCTAGTCTAGATAAATGGATTTTAAGTAGATTAAATAGTGTGGTTAAAGAAGTTACAGAAGATTTAGAAGATTATGGATTGGATAAGGCTGTTGAGAAAATAATGAAATTTGTTGTTTATGATTTTTCAAGGACCTATATTAAAATGACAAGAGATAGAAATGATACTAAAGAAATTTTGGGAGAAGTTTTGAAAAAGGTTTCATTATTACTTGCCCCTTTTGCTCCACATATTAGTGAAAATATTTATCAGTGTTTTGATAAAGAGTCAGTGCATTTCTCTAAATGGCCTGAATTTGATAAAAAATTAATAAATAAAAAATTAGAAAAAGAATTTGAGATAATGTTAGAGGTTATTGAAAAAGGTTTAGCTGAAAGAGATAAAAATCAAATTGGTTTAAAATGGCCATTAAATAAAGCAAGTGTAAAAATTGAAGGAGTGGTTTCTAAAAATCTTCAAGAAATTATTAAAGAACAATTAAATATCAAAAATATTGAAATTAAGAAAGGTAAAAGTATTGAAGTAAAACTTGATACGAAATTAACTCCGGAATTAGAAGCAGAAGGCTATGCTAGAGTTATTAGTAGGATGATCCAAGCATTAAGAAAAAAAGAAGGTTTGGTTAAAGAAAATAAGATTGAACTTGGAATAATTCTCTCTGATGAACTAAGTGATTTAGTTAATGGACAACTTGATTCTATAAAAGAAAGAGTAAATGCAGTTGAGATTATACTGAATAATCTCGACGAGAAAAGATATAATGTTAGCTCTGACGAAAAAATAAAGGGTAATGAGCTAAAGATTTTTCTTAAAAAAATCTAAGATATTCTTAAAATAGGTATGGTTTTATCTATGTTAAGGGATAAATATTTTAATACCATCTTTAAATGACAAAAACATTTAAATACTGGGTTTCAATTATTAGGATATGAGAAAGAGGATTACAATATGATAGTGAAAGAGGAATTTTTAAGCAGACTGAGAAAGATATTTGACCTTAATTTATATGAGGTAAAGGTTTGGACAGCGTTGTTATCTAGAGGTATAAGTACTGCTGGAGAACTAAGTAATATTTCTGATGTTCCAAGAAGTAGAACCTATGATATTTTAGAAACCCTTGAAAAAAAAGGATTTATTGTTATGAAGATTGGAAAGCCAATTAAGTTTGTTGCACTAAAACCTCAAGAAGTTATTGAAAGAGTAAAAAAGAATTTAATTAAAAGTGCTGATGAAAAAAGCAAGAGATTAGATAAATTAAAGGGTGAAGAAATACTTGAAGAGTTAGATACCTTATTTACCCAAGGTGTAAAATTTGTTGAACCTTCTGACTTATCTGGAAGTGTTAAAGGAAGACAAAATGTTTATAATCATTTAGATATGATGATTAGAGAAGCTCAAACTTCTATAACTATTGTTACAACTGCTCCTGGATTAAATAGAAAAATGGAAGCATTAATGCCTTCATTAGAAAAAGCAAAGAAAAGAGGAGTGACAATTAGAATAGCAACTCAATTAAATGAATTTAATAAAGATATTATAAAATCACTATCTGTTGTTGCAGAAATAAAAGAAATGCCTAAAATGAGAGCAAGGTTTGCAATTGTTGATGGTGAACAATTATTATTTATGGTTTTAGATGATGAAAAAGTTCATCCTAATTATGATGTAGCTATTTGGTTAAGCACAGACTTTTTTGCAAGTGCTATGGAACAATTATTTGAATCTTCTTGGAAAGGATTTAAGAAATTGTAAGTTGTGTTTGGTTTCTAGAGAATATAGAAGTTTTTTATTGAGGGTGTTTGGAGTTATATTTGATTAATGATATTCCTCCCTTAATCTTAAAAATTTTTAGTAATTTCAAAAAAAATTAGCAAGAGTTTAGACAGAGTCAAACTCGAGCCATAAAATTGTGAGCAAAGCGAACGTAATAATAATAATAATAATAATCACACAAAAAATTAATCAACTACTATATTTTTCAATCTTTCTTGTAACATCTTCTACAGATAATCCTCTTAATTCTGCCTCTAACACAACTGCTTCTTGAAAATGATTACAACAATTACCAATTAATCTATAAGCTGATTTAGAAAGAGGATGTTGGGCTATATATTCTGCACAAGATTTTGCGCTCATTTGTCCAACCTCTCCTATATCTAATCTCCCTGTTAATGTTCCTGTTGATTCTGCCATTTTGTAATCTCTTGTGTTTAGTTGTTGTTATTTATTTATAAATATTGTTGTGTAAAGGAGAGTATAATAATGCTTTTAAAGTTTTGAAAATTGTTTTTGAGATGGGACAAGAATATTATTTAGCATATCATGCAGTAAAAGAATTTTTACCTAGATTTAGAGGAATACTTGAAGAAGCTGTTGAGAGTGGGGGGATTTCAGATAGAGTTGAATTAGATTCTCAAGAAAATATATTTGTAGACCATGGTCAAAATCCCCTAGCAGATTGTGATTTAAGGCCTTATATTATAGTAAGTAGGGGTGGTGAAAGAGTTTTCCCAGAGCCAGATGATTTTCAAATAAAACTAGTTCCTTGTAATATGGATGCTCCTCGATATGTAGATCAAGTTGTAAGAGTTATTCAAGCAGATATTGAAAAGAATGAAGGTGTTGGGGTTTAGGGTTGTTAGTAAAGGAATATTAGTTTCATAAAACTTTATAAAATCTAATTGTGTTGATTTGTTAATATGGAAAGAGGTAGTGTTTGGAAGATAATTGGATTTATTTTATTAGTGATTATTGTGATTGGAATAGCTTTAAGTTTATTTGCTGTAAGAGAGTTAGATGAAGAAGGGGAGAGAACAGGTTTAGGAAGTTTTTTGGAGAATATTGGATTGTTAAGTGAGGGGGAAGGAGTTGGGATATTTAATCAATTTGCACCTGCTACTGATTCTAGAATTTATAGTGGTGCAAAAACTTCAGGACCTGATGCATATGGTTATGGTTGTGGATATGGTTATGGAAAAGGAGATGTGTGTGAGGGTGGAGATTGTAAAAAATGTTTGTATTGTAAAGGGAAGGAATATTCTTATGAATTTAGTAATGATGAAGATAGAAATTCAATAATAGAAGGAGAAAATTTAAATGGTCAAAAAGTAAGGCAATCGATAACTGTTTATGGTAATGAGGTGTATCATACGTTTTACAGATTTAGTATAGTTGAAGTAAAGGGCGACCTTCAAGTAGAATTTGAGAATTCAGATATAACTATCCCTTCAAGCAATCCTAGAAAATCTACAGAAGTATTTTTTACTATTCAGGGGACAGAGGGAGAAGTGAAGATTTTGAGAAAGGATTGGTATCAAGGACCTACAGATACTGATTGGCAAGAATGGGGTGAAAGTTATGTTACAATAAAAATGACAAAATCTGATGATGATTCTTCAGGTGTGTGTACTTTGGATCCTAATCAGGAAGGAGCTACTTCGCAAGTAGATCATGATGGAGATACTAATACTCCTAAGGTGAATCGGACTTGTAGGGATGGAAAATGTGTTGCTGGGGAAAGTTGTCCAGGTACATGCCGCCCTCCAACTCCGGATGGAACCGGCCAAAGTTTTTGTCCATTAACTCATGATCAAGATGAGGCTATTGAAGCAACAGTTAAGATGAAAGTAAGAGATAATACTGGAACAAGTTATGGGAGTGGAACCATAATTGGTTATGCAGATTATGATAGTGTTGAATATGCAATTGTTTTAACTGCCGCACATGTTGTTAAGACGATTCCAATAGATGGAATGGTAGAAATGGATATGGATGCGGATGATGCCCAAACAGATATAAGGGGTGTTCAAAAATTATATAATGATAGTTCCTGTGACGTAGCTATTCTAAGGGTCTTAAAAGATAGTATAGAAGATCAACATAAGGTGAAGGTAAATTGCGATGCAGAACAAAAAGATGGTGATTCTGTATTCAGTGTTGGGCATGGATTAGGTAGTGAAACTGCAAACCTTTTTTGTGCTAAAGTAACTACAGAGATAGTATTCACAAAGAAATGGATTGTTATAGATAAAGAGCAGGTTGTAGGGAGAAGTGGCGGTGGATTATTTAATGAATGCGGTGAATTAATTGGGGTTATAAGTGCAACAAGTAAAGAAACTGGAGGATTACATGGAAATACTCAATGTGTAAAGGATGCTTTAACTGCTGCTGGATTAGGATTTATATGTGATCAGGTTTAGAGATTTATTGGCAAATTATCCCTCAACAACTTCACCAACCATATGATGAACGCCTGCACTCTTTATTTTAACTTGTATGGTTTTGCCTAATAATTCTTTGTTTCCTTTGATTAAAATTATATTATAATTTTCATCTCTTGCTTCTAATAAATCTCCATCTAGCTTTTTGTTGATGAAGACTTTAATATTTTTGTTGATAAATTTCTCCTTATTTTCAAGTGCTGTTTCTCTATGTAACTGCATTATCTTTGTTGTTCTTTTATTAATTGTTTCAATAGGAACTTGTTTAGCTTTGTTTTGTTTAATTGTGTTGTATATTTCAGTGCCTTTATGTAATGAGAATTTTGATAGGTTGAAGACATCGGGTTTGAATTCTTTTATGAAATTTATGTTTTCTTGAAAATCTTTGGGTGTTTCATTGGGATAGCCTATTATTATATCTGTGGCTATAGTAATGTTAGGAATTTCTTTTTTAAATTTTTTAATTATTTTTTCAGCTATTTCCATTTTATAATGTCTTTTCATATTTTTTAGTATGTTATTTGATGCTGATTGTATGGGGATATGAAGAAATTTATACATTTTAGGATGTTTATAGATTTCAATCATTTGATCTAAAATTGGGTAAAGATTGTTTGGGTTCATCATTCCTAATCTTAATTTAAAATTATGTTTTAGGTTTAAGATTTCTGTTAATAGTTCTGGTAATTGAGATTGTTGTGAGGTGATGGTTTTAGAGTGTTGGGATGTTTGTTGTATTGTATTGATTTTTTGATGTTTGGATTGTTGTTTTTTAAGAATTGTATTTTTTATTCTATCTAAACCATAAGAGGCATTATCTTGGCTAGTAATCCAAACTTCTTTTGCTTTATTTTGTAAATCAGATTCTATTGATTTGATTATTTTTTCTTTATTGTATGAAAACAATTTTCCTTTGGCTAATTTTGTTTTACAATATGTGCAACTACCTTTACAACCTTCTGAAATTTGAATTATTGAAATTAGTTTATTATTTGGAATTTTTGGTAAAAGTATTTTTTCTTCATTTGTTTTAGGAAGATATTCTTTTTCTTGTTTTAAGTTTGAATTTTTATAATCATTTAGAAGTTTAATTATTGATTTTATATTATGAGTTCCTAAAACAAGTGCTTTTGGATTTAGTTTTTTAATCGCTGTTAAATCTGTTTCAGGCATGCAACCAGTTATTATCACCATCTTATCTGAATAAGCTTCTCTGCCCATATCTTGAATTCTTCTTTTAATTTTATTTTCTGTTTTTTGTTTGACAATGCAAGTGTTTAAGATAATTATCTCTGCTATTTCTTGGTTGTTTGTTATATTGTAACCTGACTGAGTCAGGATACCTTTCATAATTTCTGAGTTGTTCTGATTTGCAGAACATCCGTATGTTTCAATAAAAATGTAATTTTTCATATAATTTTTGAGAAAAAAGAGTTTAAGAGGTTTTGTGTTGATTAAAAATATAGTAAATTATTACAACATAACTTAAATATCCTTAAAACCCTAAATTTTTAATATGATTGCGAGAATAGACTCACATGTTCATTGCAGAGATTGGTTTCAAGAAGATAAAGAAACAATTGCTCATGCATTAAGAGTTGCAGAAAGAAATGGACTTGATGGAATCTTTGATATGCCTAATTGTGATCCAGCAATAACTACAAAGGATTTAGCAAGATTAAGATTAAGAGAAGCTGAAAAAGCTCAAAGCAATGTTTTCTATGGATTATATTTAGGATTAAGTTCAGACCCTAATCAAATTAAGGAAATGGTAGAAACCTATAAAGAATTCTTTCCTAAAGAAGATTCAAAAGTTGGGGTAGTTGGATTAAAAATGTATGCAGGACATTCTGTTGGAGATTTAACAGTTGCAGATTTAAAAGGACAAAAAAGAGTTTATGAAACATTAAGTAATTTAGGATATGATGGAGTTTTGACTGTTCATTGTGAAAAAGAAGAATTAATGAGGGATGATTTATGGGAGTTTGAAAAACCTATTACTCATTCCTATGCAAGGCCTGAAAAGGCTGAAGTAGAATCAGTAAGAGATCAAATTATTCTTGCAGAAAGAACAGGTTATGCAATTTCAGAGGGAACAGGGAAATTACACATAGCCCATGTTTCAACACCAAAATCAATAGATTTAATTAATAATGCAAAAGGTGATTTAAATATAACTTCAGAGGTAGCGCCACATCATCTTCTTTTAGATAATGGTATAATGACTCTAGAAAATGAAGGAATTGCATACAAGGTTAATCCCCCTCTAAGAAAACCAGAAACAAGAAGATTATTATTTGAAAGATTTATAGATGGAGAAATAGATACCTTAGCATCAGACCATGCACCTCATACAAGAAAACAAAAATTTAAACATCCTTATATGTCTGGAATTCCTGCACTTGCTTTTTGGCCTCAATATTTAGAGGCTTTAGAAGATGAAATAGTTAGAGTTAAACTACAAAGAGAAAATCAACAGGTTGATGTTATGGGAGTATTAAGAACTCATGCTAGAAATATGTTAGAAAGAATGATGGGGACTGAAGTTGATAGAATATTTGGAACAAATATTAAATCAATTGAAGAAAGAGGATTAAAAAGAGAATTTCAAGCACCTGATGAAAATGATAGAGATTCTTATGCTTTTGATCCAACTGAACACTTGCCTTCAAGTAAATCATCTCCAGAACAAAAATGAATTTTTTAAGAAGTGTTTTTGACCATTCTTATGATGTAACCAAGCCTTTAATTTTCTTATTAACAAATGATGACCCTGAAATAGCACATTCATTATTTACAATAATGTCTAAAACATTATATCATACAGGGTTAGCAAAAGCAGTTTTAGATAATTCTTCAAATGAATCAACACCTAATGTTCCAAATTATTTTCCAATTTCAAATGCAGCAGGATTAAATAAAAATGGAAGAATTCCTCCAACAGTTTTAAAATATCTGGGTTTTGATAGAAATGTTGTTGGAACAGTTACAGGAGATGCTTGGGAAGGTAATCCTAGGCCTCGGGCAAAAAGATTTCCAAAAACAAAATCTATTGTAAATTGGATGGGACTTCCAGGAGTAGGTGCAAAAAGAGTTGCAAAAATAATGGAAAGTTATGGGGATTATGAAATGCCTACAACAATTAATTTAATGACAACACCTGGAAAAACAGGAGATGATGTTTTATGGGATTTAAAAGACACTCTAGCTTATACTAGAATCTTAGATTATGTTGATAGATTTGAATTAAATATTTCTTGTCCAAATACACATTCAGGCTCTGGAGAATTAGATGCAAGAAGAGAAAATCTTGCTCAATTAAGATCTATGTTAGGAGTAGTATTTGATATGATATCTGATGACCAAGATCTTTACTTAAAAGTTTCACCTGATTTAACAGAAGAAGATGTTGAGGGTATTTTAGATGTAACTCATGATTTTAGAGTAGCAGGATATACTACTACAAATACAACTACAAATCATGACCCATATTATATTCCAGAATCTCTTGAAAAAGGTGGAGGAAGCGGAGATGTTGTTGAAAAACCTTCATTAAGGGTTCAAAAATTATTTTGTGAAAAACTCAAAGAAAATCAACATACAAATCCAACAATAATAGCATGCGGAGGAATTAGTAGTATTGCAAGTTTAGAATATAGAATGCATTATGGAGCAAGTGAAATACAATTATATACTCCATTAATTTTTGAAGGTCCTAAATTATTAAGAGAATTTAGAGATTATTTTGGAAATAGGTGAAATAGCAAAGGTTGATTTGAGGAATATAAATTTTTAAAAACTCTTGAAAGTTATAATCAGAATATCAAAAATGACATATCCAACAGGAAGAGATTTATATGATAATATTGAACAATTTTTTGCAGATGGAAAACCTACAACAATTCAACAAGATATTCAACAAGCTCTTTTAGAAGAAAATGAAAGGCCAATTACTCAATCAGAAATTTTAAGAGGTGTGGGATTTTCTGGAAAAGCGTTTTATTGATTACATCTCATCCATAACTTCAATTCCAAATGTATGAAACCAAGGTCCTAGAAAATTATAGATTTTCTGGAACTTCAACTCTTACGAGATTGAAGTTTTCCTAACATGTCACCTTCCTTTTACATTTCGGGCATAGTCTCTATGCCCAATAGATGAAGTGCATTATGCAAAGTCGTTCTAAAACTATCAATCAATCTTAACCTTAAAGCCTCATTCTCATCACCAAGAACTTTACAATTATGATAAAACTCACTAAACTGCTTTGCTAAATCATAAGAATAATTTGCAATCAAACTAGGGTTTTGATTTTCTCCTGCTTTTTCAACTATTTCTGGAAACTTTGAAATTGTTTTAATTAGTTCTATTTCATGTTTTTCAAGCTTACCAACCTTAACATTTCCTTTATTAAAATTCCCAGCCTTCTTTAAAATAGAACTAGCACGAGCATAACTATATTGCAAATAAGGTGCTGTGTTTCCTTCAAATGAAAGTGCGTTTTCCCAAGTAAAACTAACATCTCTTTGAGGTTCATTTTTTAGAACTATGTATTTGATTGCTCCTACTCCTACTTTTTTAGCATCACCTTTTGTTTTTCTTTTCTTAATTCCTTGTTCTGCTTTTTGGATTGTCTTTTTTAGGACATCATCTAATAATATGACCTTACCTTTTCTTGTAGCCATAATTTCTTTTCCAAACTTAATTGTTCCAAAACCTAGATGATGAAGATTATCTGCAAAATCATAACCTATTAATTTCAAAGCCATAAATAAACTAATAAAATGATCATGCTGTCTAAAGTCTGTAACATAAATCATTTTATTGAATTTATATTTTTCAAATCTTTCAACTGCTGCTCCGATATCATAAGTAATATAAGATGCTGTTTGATTACTTCTTAAAACATATTTTTTTTGCATCTTGCCGCCCATTTCTATTTCAATATATAATGCTCCATCATCTTCTCTTTTTACAACTCCTTTTTCAAGTGCATTTGTTAAAATATCTTTTCCCCTATCTCCAAATTGGCTTTGTCCTGCTGTTTCAGTAAAATCTATATTTAACATATCATAAACTTTATCAAAACCTTTTCCAGAATATTTATGAATATCATCCCAAATCTTTTTAGTTTTTTTATCTTCTAATTCTAATAACTTTAACTTTTCTTTAGCTTTATTTGTCCATTCATTATCTTGCATTTCTTCTTCCATGCCTTCTTTTATTTCTGTTTTTTCTTTTCCACAAAATTTAACATATAATCTTAAAAGTTCTGCAACAGGGCCTTTTTTCAAAGCATCCTTATCTAACCACATTTCATAAGCAACAATTAATTTCCCAATATGCAAACCAACATCCCCTAAATAATTTACGCCAATTGGATTATATCCTAAATAATCATAAATCCTCATTAAAGAATCTCCAATAATTGTAGAACGGATGTGTCCAATATGCATTGGTTTCCCAATATTGGGTCCTGAAAAATCAATAAGGATTTTCTTTTTCTTACCCAAATTCACCTTACCAAAATTAGAATTAATCTTAATAATCTTTTTTGTTAATTCTTTTTTATTGATGAAGAAGTTTAGATAAGGGCCTACTGCAATAACTTTCTCTATATTTTTTGAAAGATTTTTAGATAATTTTTTTGTTAAGTCTTCTGCTATTTGATTAGGAGCTTTCTTTTTCTTTTTAGATAAAACAAAACAAGGAAAAGCATAATCTCCCATTTCAGAATTTGGGGGAGTTTCAATTAAGTTAAGAATTTCTTCTTGTTTAAGACTTGTAGGTTCTTCTAATAGTTTGATTATATCTTGTTTAAACATAAATTGAGTAATATAATCATATTTATAAATTATTGGAATCTTATTGTAGAAAGAGTTATTAATATTAGAATCTTATTAATAAATAATAAGGATTAATTTAGTATGGCAAAACAAAAAATAAACTGCATATTATGTAATGAAAAAATTGAAGAAGAGTATGGAAAATTAAAAGGAAGTATTGTTAAGGCAGTAGATGAAAATAAAAAAAATCAAATGATTTATGTTTGTTCTGAATGTCAGAAAAAAGAAGATTGGGTTAATGAAGCAAAAATTAAGGGCGCTTGATTGAAACAGCGACGGTGTTATTTCTAGTAAGGTATTAAATAAATATAGAATTAACTTGTGAAATAAATAAAAAAATTATTTTTGAAATAATTTTAGTCTTTTCAAATCTAAACTACGAGACATTAAACAAAGATTTGAAAATAAAAAAAGGAGAATAAAAACCGAAGTTTAAATTCTCCTACACTAACCGAAGTCAGTGAAAGCAAGAAAAAACCGAAGTCAATCCTTGCTATCTACCGAAGTAGATAATTATTATAAAACTTTAGAGTATTTAAATGTTGTTTTTTACTTAGAGGGAGAAAATTGTTTGAATGAATTAGGAACCTTTATTTATCTTAAAAACTGCCCATTTATATGAAAATTGATGAAGACATAGCAGAACTCCTTGGAATCCATATAGGTGATGGGTGCATAAGCGAAAATAGTAGATACTCAGAATATTATCTTGGAGGAGATATAATTGAAGAAAAAGAATATCATGATGATTGGGTTGGACCTCTTTTTAATAAAAAAATAATGAATCCTTTATTTGGAATAAATGTAAATTATAAAGAACATCCCAAGGTTGGAATTTATGGTTTTCATATTTTTAATAAAGAGTTAGTTGATTTTTTCAAAAAATTTGGGATTGTATCTGGCTCTAAAATAAATATGGGCATCCCTATAGAAATAAAAAATGATAAAAATTTGCTTAAAAGATTTTTAAGAGGCATATTTGATACTGATGGTAGTTTATATTTCAATAAAAATTATTCAATTAAAAATCATAAAAATTTAATAAATAATAACCCTATAATTCAATTAAGTGGAGTATCAAAAACATTGATTCAAGATGTATCAGATTCTCTGAAAGAATTAGGATTCTTCCCAAGATTAAAAAAACCTTACAAAGGTAAAAGGGATAAAAATAAAGTTTATTCAGTTAGAGTATACAAGAGGAAGGATATTGAGGAATTTATTAAAATAATCGGATTCAAAAATCCTAAACATTATACAAAATGGCAAGTTTATAAAAAACTTGGATATTGTCCTTCATATACCAAATTAAAAGAAAGAAAAAACCTCTTAATAGACGATTCAAAAGATTTATAAGTTTAGATATTTAGGTAGATTTATGCGAGGGTTGCAGAGTGGTCAAATGCGCAGGACTTAAGATCCTGTGGCTTAGTGCCTTCGTAGGTTCGACTCCTACCCCTCGCATTAGATTTTTTATTTCAAAACTTAATAAAGAATATTCTGAAGAACGTAATTAATTTTAAATAAAGCAATTCTATTTTATTGTATGGATTATTTTCCCTCTTCAGCCTTAGATGAATTACAAAGATTAAATTATAACTTAAGAGGGCTAAACGTATCTATTGCTAAAGCTTCTAAATCTTCAGATAAACTCCAAGAAAAACTTATTTTCTGGACAAAAATAATGGCTGGAGCTATTATATCTCAAATTATAGCTTTAGTTATGATAACTTTTTTAGAAATTTAATCTGTTAGTTCTAATAGCAATCAAAAACCTTAAAAACCCTCATTTCTTATCGAAATTGCAGACTAGGCTGGCGGGTTAGCTCTCCGCTGATTGCAAGTGAGCTTTAAGCAGGCTGTGAGAGGGGGAGTGATATTTGGCTTAAAAAGTCTTATTACAAACGTTGACGTTTTGTCCTCTTTGATCTTGCTTCTGCGAATTGGGTCAGACCTTGATCGGAGCAGCCCTAAACATAAGTTAAGATGCTTAGTGGGTAGCAAAACCGAGAATGTATTAAGGTTGCTTTTTAATACAAGTTGAGCAAACCCTCGGGTTTGCACTAGAAAAGTGCTAATAAATAAGGTGTGAAATAAATTTAGAGGATATTAAAATGACTGAAGAAAATCAACCACAAACTAATCCTGAAATGAGTAAAGAAGAAGAAATTGGTTATCATAAGGGTGCTTTAAGTACATTAATCAATGAGAGAAATGAATTAGCTAAAATGGTTCAAACTGTTGAAGTTATAATGCAAGCTCATATTAAGAAATTAGAAGAACTAGGTGTTCAAATTAATTCACAGCAATAGAACTAATAGTAAAACATCAGATTTATTAAGTAATAAAACTATTTTTCTTTATGGATAAGAGAGGTCAATTTTATATTGTTGCTGCAGTTGTAATTGTAATGGCTATTGTTGGATTAACAAGTGTTACAAGTTATGCAATTACTCAGTCAAAACCGAGAAGTTTGGAGAACTTAGGTAGTGATTTAAATGAAGAAGGTTATAGGGTTGTTGAGCATGGAATTCATGAAAATGATGTTGATATTTTAGATAGATTTGCAGGAGATCATTTTGCACCTTATTTTTTACAGAAATCTGGGAATTCGAGTATTGTGTTTATTTACGGAGATAAAACAAATTTAAAGGCAGTTAGTTATAAAGAACAAAATGCAGGAAGTGTAACTGCAACACTTGGTGGGGGAATAGTTTGGAATAATGTTGTGGGGCTTACTGGAGAGGTTGAAATTAATGTTGTTGGGGATGAAGTAATAGTTAATATTGTTGATAAGGATTTTATATTTGATTTACAAGAAAATGAAATGTTTTACTTTGTAATGGTTCAAGAAAGGGATGGTGAATTACATGTTGAAAGAAATTAAAGTTAAAAAAAGAATAAATAAACGTGGTGTAAGTTTAATGGTATCTTATGTAATCTTGATTTCAATTGTTTTAGGATTAGCTGTTGGAACTTATGCTGTTCTTAAATATATTACTAGTGATATAGAACCTGAAATAGATTGTAATATTGGGAGTTCTTTGATTCTTGAGGAGTATGTATGTTCTTCAAATAGTTTAAAATTAAATTTGAAAAATAATGGGAGATTTAATGTTAATGGTGTTTTAGTTAGTATAAGTAATGAAACCCAAAGAGAGGCTATAAAACAATTGGTTCCTAGTGTTGGAGTAAATACTGGTGGAAATTATGAGTTTACTAGTGAATTAGGTCCTGGAGAAGATATTGAGATTGAATATACAAAGAGTATTGTTGGTGGGGGAAGTACAAGTGTTATTGAAAAAATAAAATTGCAACCTTATATTTTCGATGAGGGTGGAAATAGAGTTTATTGTAGGGACGCTGTAATAAGGCAAGATGTTAGTGGGTGTAATTTATTGTAAAATTAAATTATAACCTTTAAATTTATAAGTAATGAAAACATAAAATAATTGGAAATGAAAAACAAAAAAGGGGTTAGTCCGGTGATAGCAACAGTATTATTAGTTATGATTGTAGTTATTCTTGCAATTATTATTCTTGTTTGGTCTCAAGGATTTATTAAGGAAACTATTTTAAAAGAAATAAATGGAGAAAGTAAAAGGGCTGAAGCATATTGTAGAGAAATAAGAATGATTCCAATAATTAATGAAGATGATAGTTTTGGTTTTGAGAATACTGGAAATGTTCCAATTTATGAAATTCAATTAAAAACCTCTGGAGATGGAAGTTCTGAATTAGAAACAATTGAGGAACCTGTTAATCCTGGTTTTGCAACAATATTAACAAGTCCTCAAGGAGGAGATTATCAATTATCTGCTTATGAAGAAGTAAAGGTTATCCCAGTAATATTAGGAACTACTGAATCAGGAGATAACCAACCATTCACTTGTCCTGAAATAAATGCCCTTAAAATAAAGTAATTTTAAGATGGTTTTTAAAAAATCTCAATCCCAAGTTATTGCTACTGTTCTTTTAATTTTGTTAGTTATTGTTTCGATATCAATTATTATGGCATTTGTTATTCCTTTTGTAATAGATATTCTTCCAAATGAGGAGTGTATTGATTTTGGAGGAAATATTGAAATCACGAATAGTATAACCTATAGTTGTTATGATAATGTTAATGATGTTATGAATGTTCAAGTTCATTTAGGGGATGTTGAAATAAAACCAAGTGGTTTTAAGATTGTTTTAGATATTTCTGGTTCAAGTCAGAGTTATGAGTTTAATAATGGAGAAATTGTTCCAGGAATTGAGTTATATAATGGTACTACAAAACTTAATATTCCTGAAGCTAATGAAGAGAGGACCTATAAAATCACTGCAGTTAATACAAAACCTTCTGCAGTTAGAATTAAACCTTTATTGGAAGATTGTGAAGAAGGTTATTTTGCTGAATTAAATATTGTAAAGGAGTGTATTTAATAAATTATAATGGTAAAAGAGAAATCTCAAATCTGGGTTGAAACTGCTATTTATACTTTAATTGGATTAACAATAATTGCAATATTATTATCTATTGCATATCCTCAAATTGAAAAAGCAAAAGATAGAAATGTTGTTGATCAAATGTTTAATGTTTTGACTGAAATTGATAAAAAAGTTTCAGAAATTGAACAATCTCCTGCAAGTATTGCTTATATGGATATTAAAATAGGTGAAGGGAGTTTGTTGATAGATTCTGCTGGTGATACTTTAATTTATACATTAGAAAATACTAATCTAGAATTAAGTGAAGTTGGAGTAGATGTTCCTGAGGGAAAAATAATACTTAGGACTGAAGAACATGGAGCTAATTTTAAAATAAGTTTGAAATTAGATTATACTAGTGAGATTGATATGACTTATGGTGGAGACATTGCAGGAGAAAGAATTTTGCAAGCAGGAACAGCGCCTTACAAATTAAAAATAGAAAATTTAGCCAGTAATACTGGAACAACTAAAATTGATTTAGATGTTTCCTAATATTTAAAAGGAAAGTATTCTTTTGGTTTATACAAAGACGAGAAAAAATGAGGTAAAAAATGGATAAAATAGAAATAAGTCTTAATCCGAGTGTTCCGGCACTTCCTAAAATTGAAGATAAAACAAAAATTAATGTTAGATATACTTTGATTTCTCCGTATGTTAGTGTTCATATTTATTGGGATAAAAAATTAGGAGAATTAATGTATGAAGTTGAAGAGCCGATTTTAGATGAAAATGAAAAAGGATTATTAGATACTATTGAGGTTAGTTTGGGGGAGATGATTAATGTTAATGTTCTAATTCAGAAAACAAATGAGGCTATGATTGATTATATTAACAAAACTGCTAGATTACTTATTGAAGAACTTGCATTAAAAGTAAGTGATGAGAGTTATAAAAAAATATTTTATTATTTGTATCGAGATTTTGTTGGATTAAATGAGGCAGAACCTTTAATAAAAGATTATTTTATTGAAGATATTGAGTGTAATGGTGCAAATACTCCTGTCTATATTGTTCATAGAATTTATAGAAATATGAGGACAAATGTTATTTATAATTCTATGGATAAATTAGCAAGTTTTGTTGAAAAACTTGCACAAAGGACTGGGAAATATATTTCATATGCAAGTCCCTTATTAGATGGTAGTTTGCCTGATGGTTCAAGGGTTAATGCAACTTATACAACTGATGTAACTAGTAAAGGTCCTACATTTACTATAAGAAAGTTTACAAAAATTCCTTGGACACCTATTCAATTATTAAATATGGGAACTGTTTGTCCTGAAATGCTTGCATATTTTTGGATTTTATTAGAAAATAAATCTAATATACTTATTGCAGGTGGAACTGCTTCTGGAAAAACAACTCTTTTGAATGCTATTGCTTTTTTTATTCCTCCTGAGGCCAGAGTAGTAAGTATTGAGGATACTAGAGAATTAAATTTACCTAGAGAAAATTGGTTGCCCAGTGTTGCAAGAACCTCAATGGGGCAATCTAAAACTGGAGAAGTAGACTTATTCATGTTACTAAAAAGTTCATTTAGACAAAATCCAGATTATGTAATTGTTGGTGAGGTAAGAGGTAAAGAAGCGTTTGTTTTATTTCAGGGAATGGCTTCAGGACACTCTTCAATAAGTACTATGCATGCAGATTCTGTAAATACTTTAATTAAAAGATTAGAAACTCCTCCAATAGAATTATCCCCTACTCTTCTTAATACATTAGATGTTGTTGCTATTATGACTCATGCTATTGTAGGTTCTCAGGAAACAAGAAAATTAAGAGAAGTTGTAGAAGTAGTTAATGTTGAAAATAGTGGGATTGCGTTAACAAATACTCCTTTTAGTTGGAATGCTCGTGATGATGTTTTTTATTTTAAAAAAGATAGTAAAGCATTTGAAAAAATTGCTAAAAAATATGGTTATACTATTGAAGAATTAAATAAAGATTTTGAATTAAGGGCCAAATTACTTCATGAACTTCAAAATAGAAAGATTTTTGATTTTAATCAAACTCAAAAGATTGTTAATGAATATCATAAAAATCCTAAAGCTGTTTTAAGTGCATTTGGAATTAAAAGTGATTAAACATAACTTTAATAAACTTTGATTGAGTTTTCTTTTAAATATAAGAGGTGAAAAATCAAAAAAACAATGTGCCTTAGGCACTTGTTTTTAGGATGTTCAAGGATAGAATTAAGTAATCTATCCACACTTTTAAAAAGTTTAGATTCTTATCCTTGACATGATAGACTTAGAACAAATCCAGATTTTATCGCAATTAATTGAAAATACAGAAGTATTATCAAAAAAACTTGAAAAGGCTTATAGTTCCAAAAATTCTGAGAAATTTGAACAAGCTAAAAGGGAAATTATTGAAAATCAGAAAAAAATTGAGGGGTTAATAAAATGAGTTTTAATGCGTTAATGGAAAATATTATTCATATGAAAGAGATAGTAAGAGAGTTATATGTTTTTGCAAAACAATTAGATACTATGAAAAATCTTGAAACTCAAGGGCAGTATGGGATGGTTGCAGAAACAAGAGAAAAAAGATTATTAGAAGAAGCTATTTCAGGGTTAAGTAATCAATTAAGAATATTAAATAATTCTACTCCTCAATTAATAAAAGATATAAAATTTTTCAAAGAACTTGAAAGTGGAAAAGGTGTTAAAAGTCAAGAGAAATTTGTTCAATTAAAATACCATCCTGGAGGAGATAAGGAGAAAGTATCTTTGACTATCTCTGATAAAGATAAAAAAGAATTTTTAGAAAATTTAAGTAAGAGTAATTTATCTGTGAATAAATTAAAGAAAAAATATTCTGTTGAAAAAAATGCAAAATCAGAGTTTGGAAAACCTAATTATTATGCTAAATTCTCCAATCAATTTTTTAGAAATTTTTCAAATTCATTGATTGCTAAAGGGTATTTTAAAAAACTTAATAAGGATTTAAGAGAAATAAATTCCCCTTTTGTTGTTGGAACTTATGTTTCTATGAGTCTGATGAGTATTATTATTATGTTTATTCTAAGTTTATTTGTTTTGTTAACATTATCTTTTTTTGAAATAAGTTTGTTATGGCCTAATTTTTTTACATTTTCTGAAGAAAATCCTTTTCTTAGATTTTTCAAATTTTTATGGATTCCAGTTATGTTCCCAATTATTGTAGGGGTTATAGCTTATTTTTATCCTCAGGGAGAAGCTAAAACTCTTGGTGCAAGAATCAATCAAGAACTTCCTTTTGTTGCAATTCATATGTCAGCAATTGCTACTTCTGGAATAGTTCCATTAAATATTTTTAAAATTATATTAAGAAGTTCAGAATATAAATATTCAAATATTGAATTTAGAAAATTAATGAACCTTGTTAATTTTCATGGGCATGATTTTGTAACTGCATTAAAGAAAACTGCTAAATCAAGTCCTTCTGTTAAATTGAAAAATCTTTTAAATGGTATGGCTACTGCAATAACTTCTGGAGGAGATTTACATAATTTTTTAGATAAACATTCAGAGAGTTTATTATTTGATTATAAATTAGAAAGAGAAAAAAATACAAAGAATTCAGAAACTTTTATGGACATTTATATTAGTGTTGCGATTGCTGCTCCAATGATTTTTTTAATGTTGTTTGTTATTATGGGAAGCTCAGGTTTTCTTACTGCGTTTATTAATTTAGAAGTTCAGCAAGTTGGATTGTTAATTATCATGCTCTTAGGATTATTAAATGTGGGTTTCCTTGTGTTTTTGAAACTTAAACAACCTGTTATATAAAATGGCATTATTAAAATTATTTAGAAAAGTAAAAAAGTCTTACTTAATTGGATTAATAAGCGCGTTTGTTATAATTATATTTTCTATTTTATTCTGGGTTTTAAAATTAATTGAAAATGATTTGCTTTATTTTATTTTAGGAATTAGTTTTGTTATAGGTGGATTACCTTTTTTTATATCTTTAATAATAGAATCAAATATTACTAGGGAAAAAGAGGAAATGTTTTTAGAATTTGCAAGAAATTTAGTAGAAAGTGTAAAGGCGGGAACTCCTATTAGTCGAAGTATATTAAATGTTAAAAATAAAGATTATGGTGTTTTGAATCCTTATGTTGAAAAACTTGCAAATCAGATTTCATTAGGTATTCCAATAAAAGTTGCTTTTGAAACATTTGCAAGAGATGTTCGAAGTAAAACAATAAGTAGAGCTGTGACTATAATTAGTGAATCAGAAAAAGCAGGAGGACAAATAGAAGATATTTTAGAATCTGTTGCAAAGTCTGTTTCACAAGTTGAAAAACTTAGAAAAGAAAGAAGAGCTTCTATGTCTACTTTAGTTGTTCAAGGTTATATTATATTCTTAATTTTTATTGTTATAATGTTAGTAATGGAATTTACTGTTCTTCCAATTGCACAAGGATTAGGTGAAGGTGTAACTAGTATTGATACTGGTATGAGTGGAGGATTAGGGGGGTTTGTTGGAGGGCAGGAAGCAGCGTCTCCTGAAGAATTAGCAAAACCTTTTTTCTGGCTATTAATTGTTCAGGGACTTTTTGTTGGATTAGTTATTGGAAAATTATCTGAAGGGAAAGTTAAAGCAGGAATAAAACATTCATTTATATTAATTGTATTAGCATTACTAATAAATACTGGTGCGAGGTTATTCTTATAATGATTTTAAAAAGAGGTAAGAGTATTAAGGCTCAAGGGCATGTAGAGATTATAATCTCTTTGATTTTATTTGTAGGAGTTATTTTATTTTTCTTAACTGTTATGAATCCTTTTGCAAAACCTAAACAAAGTTTTGCTCTTATTGGAGATGTTGAAGATAAAATTATTAATGAAATAAATTATAAATTTGGAAGAAGTTCTGTTATTGTTGGTGAGTTAAGTTTAATTAAATGTTATGATATTGATTTTCCTGTTGGAAAAAGAGTTTATGAAGTTGCAAAGGGAAGAAAATATGATTTGTATTTTTCAGATGATGTAGACAATGTAATGATTAACAAAGTTCCCAATAATGTTCCTGGATGTGGAGAAGTTTACAAACAAGGAATTTATTTTGAAGAAGATATAATTGTTTATGAGAAAATTGAGAATCTGAAAACTACTTATGAAACAGATTATTCTTTGTTGAAGAATAATCTTGGAGTTATTAGTGATTTTTCATTTAGTTTAATGGATTTGAATAGGAATTTAATTGTAGGATTAAGTGTGGATAAAGAGCCTCCTGTTGGAGTTAATGTTGAATCTAAAGAACTTCCAATTATTGTTATTGATGCAAATGGAGGTATTAGTGAGTTGATAATAAATATCCGAGCTTGGTGAGAGCCTTCTTTTCTTGTAAGAAAAGAAAACTTCGGAAAAGAAAAAACTAAGAATGAAAAAGGCTTGACCCAAACCTGGAGAAAAGAACTTTGTTAAAAAATGAGACATAAAGAAAAAAAGGCGTGGTTGAGAATTGTAGAAGCTGTAATTGCAATTATGATAGTGATAAGTGCTGTTACAATAATTATCTCTAGACAAAATACTTCTGTGGATATTTCTGATGTTGTTTATGATAGGCAAGAACAAATATTGAATGTTATAAGTAAGAACGATGTTTTAAGGACTGAGATTCTTGCAGAGAATAATGCAGGTGTTGATAATTATATTACTCAGGTGATTCCTCCAAGTTGGGAATTTTCAACAAATATTTGTGAGCCTAATGCTATTTGTAGTAATCCAGACCAAACTGTTATTGATAAGGATGTTTATACCTCTGAAATTTTAGTTGCTTCTAATCTTACTGATTATACTCCAAAAAAACTAAGGTTGTTTAGTTGGGGAAAATAAAATTAGAAGAATGTTTATAAACTTGATTCTCCTTAAAAAATAAAATGAGGTTGGGAAAAAAATCTTTAATTGTATTGGTAACTTTAGTGTTTTTAGTTAATTTTGTTAGTGCTCAGGTTCCTGGTGATTCAGTTTATTTTGTTCATACTCAAACTGGAAATTTTGATAAAACATTAGATGAAATTATTGGAAGTTCTCATGAATTTGCTGATGTGAATTTTAAGGAAGTAGAATTTAAAGTATACACTGATGCGAGATTATTATCTCGTATGAATTATGTTGTTAATGTTGGCGGACAACTAACTGTTCGTCAGAGTTATGAACCTTATGACATTACAGTGGATCAGGACCCAGATAGTTTTGCACGTATTGTTAATATTGATAGGCAGAGTAGGGAATCAACTGCAAATCCTGTTGTTCCAGATAGTGTTTTTGAAGAAAACTTAATTAATGAAGCTACATTGCTTAGTGGAGGTAGTTTCTTAGATTTTTCTTCTGAATCTGGAGATACTTATGTTTTTAAAAATGAGCAAAGAGATAGGTGGGTAGTTGAAGGTTCAGGTGCAGGTACTATGCATTCTAGTAGGGCAGAATCTTGGAATAGTTTAGTGGATGCTCCTACTTTTACAGGATATCCTTGGGCTAGTGATGGATATGAGAATACTTATGGAAATGGAGTGTATATTTATGTGGATGATGATGGGGAATTGCATGTGAGATATGAAACTAGAACTTCTCCTTCGAGAGCAATATTTGCAGTTGGAATTATGATTGGAAATAGTGTTGTTAGTTGTGGAGATGGAACCTGCAATAGCATGGAAGATTGTAGTAATTGTGCTGTAGATTGTGGTACTTGTGCTACAGGGTTACCTGAATTACCTGCAGGAGCTATACCTATTTCAACATGTGATGAATTACAAAATAAAATTGAAGATGATAGTTGTGCAAGTGGAAATTATTATTATTTAACTCAAGATATTGAGTGTGCAGGATATGATTCTGGTGATGGGAAAGGATTTATGCCTATTTGTTTTGATTCCACATATCCTCTTGATTTAAATACTTATTTTCAAGGAACTTTAGATGGTAGAGGGAATTTAATCAAAGATTTATCTTTTGATAGGCCTAGTTTAGAATTCGGAGGGGTTTTTGGAACTATTGGAAGTAATGGGGTAGTTCAGTATTTAGGTTTTGAAAATATTGATTTAAGTGTAAATAGTGCTGAAAGAAGTTTGGGAGGGGTAGTTCATTTGTTATCTAGTGGAACAATTAGAGAAGTGTTTGTTAAAGGGAATATAAATGGAGGGTATAGAACTCAATCAGGTGGGAGATATTCTCATGTTGGAGGGATTGTTGCACATTGTAGTGGTTTAATTGAAAATGCTTATACTGAAGTTGATTTAGAATCTAATTGTAATCAAGCTATTTTATATAATAATGATTTTACAGGAGGTGTTGCGGGAACAATTCTTGGAGGATGTCAATTAACAAATGTATATTCTTCTTCTGATGTATGTGGATACTATAATGTTGGAGGAATTTATGGGACTAACACTAATTTTGGAGGGGTTTTTGGAACTACATCTAGTACTTATTACAATGATGATATGGAATTAATTGGAAATAATCTTCGTCAAACAGGTGATGCAAGAAGTGATAGTGAAATGAAACAGGAGGCTACTTTTGTTGGATGGGATTTTACTGATGTTTGGAAAATTGATGAGAGTAATGACTATCCTAGATTTAGGTGGGAAACAACTATTCCAGTAGGGCCTGTTTGTGGGAATAGTAATTGTGAATCTCCTAGTGAAAATTCTGATAATTGTGAAAATGATTGTCCTGTTGATTGTGGTGATGGTTATTGTGATCTTGATGATGAAGATTGTAGTAGTTGTGAAGCTGATTGTGGTGCTTGTGCTCCTTATGTGGAACCATGTGGAACTGCTGAAAATACAATTTTAAAACTTTTTTCAGTATCTAATTCACATGCAGAAATTTATACTGAATCCAATTATAATGAAGGAATTTGTTTTAATGAAATTTTTGTAGACCCAATCCCAACTACACCTCATCCAACATGTGATGCAAGTAATGCAATGTTATGGTTGTCTGCAAATACTAATACTCAGGTTTCAACAACTTCTGATGCAACTTATAACATTCCTGTTTGTTATTCTGATTTAATTTGTCATTCTGCTGATGAAAATAGTGGAGAGAGTTGTGATGCTGATGAAGAGATTGTTGCAAGATTATCTCAACCTACAAATTCTCATATTTCAAAGGCAAGTGATACTAATGCTCCAATTTTAATTTGTTGTGAATATAGTACTGCCCCCCCAATTGTTCCTAATGATTTATATTGGGCAAATATGGATGGTGTTCCTATTGATGAGGCTGATTTAGAAGATAGTGTTTTCTTAGTAGCAAATGTTCCTGATTTTGCTGGAAAGAGTATTAGTTATGAAATTTATCAAAAAGAATATTTATTAGGCCTCCCATTAAGATGGAACTTGTTAGACTTGCTTAATCCTGATTCTCAGATTGCAAGCGGAGTAGGTGTTGGGAAAACTATTTGGAAGGCTGGTGATGGGGGGGGTGAGTTTAGTGAAGGAGAGTATTATTTTATTGCTACATCAGAAGATGGAGATAGTTATTCTTCAAAGGATGCAGATGATTATGGGATTTTAGATGTTTCTGCAGATAGAGATAATAGTTATCCAAATACTGAAATTATAAAACCAATTGCAGAGAGTGATTTTATTATTGAAAATACAGGTAGTACTGTTGATATTGATTTTGAACAAATAAGTTTAGATGAAGATGATGATTTAAGACTTACTTGGGATTTTGATGATGGAAATCAAGAAGTTTTTGAAGATGTTAAAATTAATAATATTGGGAATACTACTCATGCCTATACTAGTTCTGGAACTAAGATTGTTACATTAAATGCTGAAGAAATGGATAGGGGGCAGAGTGTAAATGATGCTTCAAGAATTTATATTCATAAACCTGGTATGCATATTTTTGCAATAATTGATAGTCCTGATTATGATGCTCTTGTTGGAGCCGGATTATATGAATTAAATGGTACGAGTAGTTATGTTGAAGAGTGTTTTGTTAATCAACTTGCTTGCCCTCCTCTTGGGGTGAATAAGCCTTGTTATGAAGTAACTGATATTCAAACAGGGAATAAACTTTATTGTTATAATGTTGTTGATTCAAGTGGATTAACTTTTGAATGGAAGATTGATGGTGTTGTTGAAGCAGGCGTTACAAATAATGCTGTATTTGAACATTTGTTTTATGAACCTAGACAACATAATATTGATTTAAAGGTGGTGTATGATTATTAAAATGAAATCAAAAATAATGTTAATGTTAGTATTTTTAGTATTTGGGATTTTTTTAATTAATTTAATTGTTGCTCCTCAGATTTCTGATGAAACTAATGCTAATCTTTTTATTGAGGGTGGATTGGTTTGCTCTGATAATGGATTTAATTGGACTGATACAACTGTTTCTCCAATTATTAAAAAACCTACATTAGGAGAAGGTAATTGTTATGAGGTGGATGGGATTCCTACAACTAAATGTTGTCCTCAAGGATTTGAATGTGAATCTCAAGGAATGGTAGGAGTATATAAATGTGAAAGAAGTCCTACTAATTTTTGTTATCAATTAGAACAAGCAGATTGTGAAAATAATGAGTATACTTCTTGGATTGCTAATAACACTCTTCATCCTATTTTAAGTGTTCAAGTTCCATCTAATTATTGCGGTAAGGAATTAAGTTATAGTGTTGCTGGAAATGATGTTTGTGTTGAACAAACTCATTGTGATTGTGAATGGGAAGCAGGAAGTTGTGTTGCTAAATCAAGTGTTGTAGAAACTTGCAGTAATAATAATTTTGTTCCGGTTCCTTTGCCAGACGCTTGTTCATGGACTGTAGATTCTGTTGATGATGATTGTGGTGGAAGTGGATTTTTCACAATCTCTTATACTGGAAATCTTGCATCTTGTGGTGACCCAGTTATATCTTATCCTTGCCAAGATATTGTTAAATTAGGATTTTTTAATTTCTTAAATGTTTTATCTGTAATTGTTGTTTTGTTTTTAGTTTATTATGTTTATTTTATTCTTCGAGCTAATAAAAGTAAGAAAGTTTCTGAAAAGAAAAAAACTAAAAAAGGGAAGAAGAAAAAATGAAGTTTAAATCTTATTTTTTTTTAATGTTTTTTGGGATTGTTTTATTTAGTTTGTCTGGATTTGTTTTAGGAGAATTTACTCAAGGAGATGAAGTTTATGATATTAAGAGTAGTTATGGGCCTGGTGCTGAATTAAGTGGGTGGATAAATATTAGTTTAAATAATGAGGGTGCAGATTCTAAAATAACTGGATTTAGTAGTGAGATAAGTATTCATGATTTTTTAATAAATAATATTGCTGATTTTGATTGTGTTCCTGTGGATTGTGAGAGTAGTTATAGTTCTTCTGGAAGTGGAAGTGTTTCTAAAGAAACTTCTCTTGAGTTTTTAGAAACTGGGGTTTTGGGTGTTAGATTAACTGGAAGTGTAGACGATGTTAGTAGTTTTTCATTTAAAATAAATAGTGATTCAGGTAATGCTTGTTTGCATCCATTACAAATAGATATTTTGAATGATGGAAGTTTTGAATGGAAAAGTGTTGAAGTAGGTAATGATTTTACTTGTATTATGGAAGATTCTTATGCATGTTTTAATGAAGATGATATTAAAGGGGAATTTAGATTAACTACGAATACTTATTGTAATAAAGTTGATTTATTACCTCCTAGTAAAATATTTCAAATTGGTGCAGAGATTTTAAAGGATGAATCAACTGGTGATGAAAATGTATTTTTTAAATTAGAATTAAGTGTTGCTGGAAATTATGAAGAGTGTAGTGTTTCTGCAAATAGTGCAGGACAAATAAGTTGTAATGTAGAGATTGATAGTGCATTAGAAGAAAGTTCTGAGGCAGAGATTTGTATAAGTGTAGAGGATGCTTCTGATGATGGGAAATATAATATTAAGTATGAAGATGTTTCACCTTGTGGATTTTTTGAAAGTAATGACTATGATTTTCCTATTTTTATAAAACCAGGGAAGTATTCTGGAGTAAGTGAGGTTATTTTTAGTGAAGCTGAATTAGAGATTGATGTTTCAGGAGATATTGAAAATTATATTTTTGATAAATATGAGGGGAATTGTGATCCTGAATGTATTGTTCCATTAGGTTTTTATGCAGGAGTTGCACAGACAATTAGTTTATCTGATTTAAGATTAACTTATAATTCTGGTTCTAAGGAAGAAACTAAGATTTATGAAATAGAAGAAAGTAATGCAATGATTAGTGCTGATTTTCAAGAACTAGATTTAGATTATGCAAACATAATTGTTCCTTCTGACTTGGGTAGTGAGAGTCTTGATTTAAAATTAGGTGGAAGAACCATATTTACAGAAAATATTGAGATTGTTGCTATTCCTCAAATAGAAAATATAATTCCTGCAGAAGCCCCTTCATTAGTTGATGTTAATTTTAAGGTTTTATTAGATGGTTCTACAGATGATTTAAGTTATAGTTGGGATTTTGGTGATGGAAGTGAAACAGAGACAAGTGAGAATAATACTATTAGTCATCTTTATGAAAATACTGGAACTTATACTCTTAGTGTTGAAATTTCTAATGATGAAGGTAGTGCATCTAAAGCTATTAGTGTGAATATTGTATCTCCAAAAAATTTAATAAATAAAACTATTAGGAATTATAGAAATGATTTGGATAATATTGAAGAAAGTATTAATTTTCTTCCTGAATGGGTTGGTGATAAGGTTAGCGAAGAAATTGGATTAGAAGATTTAGGAGGAGATTTAGATGGATTAGAGGGAAGGTATGACGAGGGTTTTTTAAGTGATGATGAGAGTGTTGAAATTATGAGGGAATTAAATGCATTAGAAATCCCTTATCAATTAAATATAAGTGTTAATATAGATGAGATAAGATTTGTTCCTGAAGAATCTCAAATTGATTTAGAAATTTTAAAACAATTAGGAGCAGGAGATTATGATGATAGAGATGCCTATATTAATGGAATTAATTTATGGTTGAGAGATAATTTAGATGTTAATTTTGAATCAAAAACTTATTCTATCTATTTTAGAAATGGAGATAGTATGGACTTGTTAAGTTTTGCAAAAATAATTCTAAAACCTAAGGAGAATCTTGATGAGTTTTATGTTGTGATAAATGGTGATGCAAATGAGATTTTTGTTAATAGTGATGTGAATAGTAATGAATTTGAGGAGAGTAATGCTCTAGGAATTACTTTTTCAGATTTAAGTGAGGATTTTACAATAGAGTTTACACATCCTGAGAGTATTAGTTTAACAGATGTTCCAGTGTATATTTCTGCAGAATTTAAGGAATTAGAAATAAGCTATGATGCTGGAATTTGTAATAATGATGGTAAATGTAATGGAGATGAAGATTATAAAAATTGTAGGGCTGATTGTAAACCTTGGTTATGGGTAATAATTTTCTTAATAATATTATTTTTTGTTGCTCTTGCAGTTTATATTGCATTACAAGAATGGTATAAAAGGAATTATGAGAATAGTTTGTTTAAGAATAAAAATCAATTGTTTAATTTAATTAGTTTTATGAATAATGCATCTATTCAAGGAATGCAAAAGGCAAGTATCTTTAAGCAACTAAAGGAAAAGGGTTGGAAAAGTGAACAACTAAATTATGCTTGGGGTAAATTTAAAGGTAAAAGAACAGGTATGTGGGAAATACCTGTGTTTAAATGGGCTGAGAATAAGAAAGTTAAAAATGAGATTGCAAAGAGAAAGAATGTTACTTCTCCAGTCAAATTCTAATCATTGTTTCAGATTATAGAAACATTAATAAATAAAATTTCAAGTATATTACTATGAAGATATTAAGGAATTTTACAAAGAGGATGTTTGGTCTTTTCTTTAAACAAAGAAAAGATATTAGTCTTGGTTTTTATGGTCCTCCTAATGCTGGTAAAACTAGTTTAGCAAATAGGATTTGTAAAGATTGGACTGAGGAAGAGATGGGAAATGTTAGTTCTATGCCTCATGAAACAAGAAATGTTCAATTTAAAGAAGAAGTTGAAATAAAATATAAGGAAAAAACTTTGAAATTTAAATTAGTGGATACTCCTGGAATTGCTACTAAGATTGATTATGAGGATTTTATGAAACATAAAATGAAGAAGAAAGCTGCTCAAAATAGGGCTAAAGAAGCTACTCAGGGTATTGTAGACTCAATAAAATGGTTAGATGATATGGATGCTGTTGTAGTTGTTGTAGATGCCACTCAAAACCCTTATTCTCAAGTTAATGTTACTATTGTAGGTAATTTAGTTGCTAGAAAAATTCCAGTATTAGTTGTTGCAAATAAAGTTGATTTAAAAAAAGCAGATATTAAAAAAGTTGAAGCTGCTTTTCCAGAATATGATGTTGTTGGAATTAGTGCTAAATATGGAAAAAATATGGATGAGTTTTATGAATCTGTATTTAAATTAGCAAAACAAGCATAGCATTTAAAAATATAGTTAAGTATTATATAATATAAACTATATATTAGAAAGATGAAAATAGAATATATTTTATAATAAAAAAGAGAAAATGGCAAAGAAAAAAACTAAAAAAAAGGCAGATGGTTTAACATTGCAGTTTATGCCTTATTCTGAAATCTCAACTTTAGATAGTGTTGAGAGAATTAAAAAATTATTAAAAATTATTTTAAATAATAAAGTTGTAATTCTTCAAGGTAGATTAAAACCTGAAGAGGAAAGTCGTTTAATTGAAGATACAATGATTATGATTGGAAATATTCCTGGATTTAAAGGTGTTGAATTAGCAGTTATTTCAAATGATTCTGAAGAAAAAACTTTCTTTAAGAAAGTTAAATTTGGTATAGCTAAAGTTTTAGTTGGACAGCAAGATGCTATTACAATTATAGGGCCTGCGTCTATTGTTAAGGAGATGAAAAGAGATCCTAAGAAATTGGAAGTTATGATGAGGTAGATATTGAATAAAAATTAGCAAATTGATTGTGATAAAATTGTTAGAGTATCACTAAATTTCATTTTATATAATAAAAATTCTTGTTATTTGAATTAAGAGTAAAATAATTGCTAAAACCCCTGCAAAAATTAATATTTTCTGAAATGATTTAAGTTTCATTTTATTATTTGTCCTTTATTGGATTAAGTTTTTGAAATATATAAATTATCTGATTATCCCACTCCCATAATGTTTATTAAGAATGTTTGTTTCTGTATTTTATGCCTCATCAATGCACTAAATGTGGGAAAGTTTATGAAGATGGCTGTAAGGAGCTATTAGAAGGATGTAGTTGTAGTAGTAGATTTTTTTATTATATTAGGCAGGAAAAGCTGAATCAGATTAATGAAGATGCTATGAAGGCTATGAGAGAACTTGAGAAAGCTGATAAAGTTCAAATAGAGAAAGATATTAGAGAGATAACTGGGATGGAGGAAGAACCTGATAAACCTGTGATTCTTGATTTAGAGAGTGTTAAAGTTATTGAACCTGGAAAGTTTGAGATTGATATTGTTAATTTATTTCAGAAAAGGCGTCCATTGATTTACAAATTAGAAGAAGGAAAGTATATTATTGATTTAGCTTCTTCATTTAAACAGAGTGATGAGGTGAGTAGGATGATTGTAGATCCTAATAGGGGGGGAAGTGTTTCTGAAGGGAGTGGTTCAGAATCAAAAGATTCTGAAGGTGGCGCGGGTTCAGAAGATTTGAAGAATGATGATGAAGGGGAATTAATTAGTGATGAAGAAGATGGTGAAGATGAATTAGATATTGATGATTTAGACGAGGCAGGGGATAAGAAATAATGAGTAAAACTGCTTATTTAACTGGAGTTGAAGTTGGTGATGGAATGTTTTCAAATGAAAGTTTAGTATGTGTTGTTGACCATAAAGATAATAAATTTTCTGGATTTTTTGATAAGGGTATGATTGTTGAAGGTGCTTTAGAGGTTCAAGTTTTGCATACTGATGGAAAATTAGCACTGATTAGACCGACTAGGAGTCAGGAATTTTTTGAGGCTAGGGGAGTTACTGTTCCTAAAAGTAGGATTAGGTATGTTGATTAGAATTGCTTAATTATCTGTTTTTGAATTTCATTTGCTAATGTGGGATCCTTATTTATTATAACTTTTATCGAAGACTTTTTTTCTAATGCTTTTTGTAAAAGTTCGATTGTGTCTTTCTTTTTTAAAGATTTTTTAATTTGTTTGTTTATTTCTCCGGGTATGAATATTTGTATAAAGAAGTTGTTGAAGACTAGAAGGTCATTTGTTAATTTTTTATTTGTTAGTTTGAACTTGGCTCCTAATGATTGATAAAATTCTTTTGATTCTTTTTCTATATCTGAGTTTCCTGAGCAGAGGAAATAGATTTTATGTCCTTTATTTAACAGTTTTTTTATATAATTATATTCTGCTCTAAGATAAAATAATCTTTTCCATTCATAATTAATCTCATAACAAATAGTTTGATTTGATTTTTTGGTTAATTCATTTTTAATAAAATAATAAAGATATTTTTCTGCATCAAAAAGAGTTTCAAAATTTAAAATTATTATATCCTCTCCTTGTTTTGAATCTTTAACCCCTGAAATATTTCTTATTTTATCTTTTGCATAATAATTCGTTTCTATAATATCTGTAAAGGATTGTAATTGTTTTATCCATTGAACATTGATTTCATATTTTTTATCTTTACTTTTGAGAACTTTTAATTTTGTTAATTCTTTAACTCCTTTGTATACTGATTGATAACTTGAAGAATAGTTGTAATGTTTTTTTATTTTATGGTATATTTGTTTTAGTGTTAATGGCCATTCTATCGTAAGTATATTGATTATTGCATCCTTGCTATTTTTTGGTTTATTATTTAGTTCTGGAATAAGAATGTTAAATGCCATAGTGTTTTTAGGAGGGTTTTTATTATAAACTTTTTGGTTTATTTTTTTTAAACCAAAGATTAATAAGGTATTTTTGGGATTATAATTTTACTTTAGATAAGGGTGATTAAAAAATGAAATTTGCATGGGAAAAATATGAGGAACTTCCAATAGGGAGAAGGAATACACTTCAAGTGTTTATTACAAATAAATGTAATTTAAATTGTGAAGGATGTTTTGCTAAAAATATTATGAAAGGGGAGGGAATTCATATTTCTATTGATGAATATAAAGGGGTTATTGATGAATTTTTAGAAAAAGGTGGGGAACAAATTACTCTTTTAGGTGGAGAGCCATTACTTCATCCAGAATTAAAAGAAATGCTTGCAATAAATAAAGAAAAAGGAATTAAAACTACTATTTACACTAATGGATATTTTTTAAATAAATTTGATAAATTGGATTTTGAGGGCGTTAAATTAAGAATTTCTTTGTATTGTAAATCAGGGCATACTAAGAGTATTGATGAATTACCTAAGACAAATATTCCCTTTGATGTTTGTTTTATGGTTTCAAAAAATACTAGTGTTGATGAATTACTTGAAACAGCAAAAATTCTTGAAGAAGAACATAATTGTAATGTATTTTTTATATCAAGCATAAGGGAATTAGATAATGCAAGAAAAGAATTTTTTGATGATACTGCTATAACTATGAATCTTTTGAAATATAAAGAACTTATTAATGATTTTTTAAACAAATACATTGGAGATATGGAAATCCATATATCTAAAAGGGGGGTTTTTGAAAGCACAAAAACTCTTCCGGATAATAAATGCAGGTTTGCGAATTATTTTATTAGTGGAAAAATAATTCAATGTCCTTATGATGTTGTTAACAAAGTGTTTCAAAAAGATTATACGTTTAATTGTAGAAATTGTCAGCAAAATAATACTTGTTTAATGTCAAAGATAGTTGTTAAAAGAAAACTATAATGAACTCATTAAGAAAACTTAAATAGTTTGATTTGTTTTTTATTTTAAGATGGTAGATTATGATTTAATTATTGTTGGAGCAGGGCCTGCTGGAATGACTGCAGGAATTTATGCAGCTAGATATAAAATGAGTGTTTTAATTTTATCTAAAGATTTAGGTGGAATGGCTTCTACTGCCCATAAGGTTGTTAATTATCCTGGTTTTAATGAGATAACTGGTTTGGAATTGATGCAAAAGTTTGAAAAACAAGCTAAAGATTTAGGTGTTAAATTTGCTTATCAAGAAGTTTTAAAGATTAAACCAGATAAAACAAGTGGTGGATTTGTTGTTGAAACAAAAAAAGGGAATTATGCTTGTAAGAAAATAATTTATGCAGGAGGAAGTAAGAGAATTGAATTAGGGGCAAAGGGTGAGAAAGAATTTCTTGGAAAAGGTGTAAGTTATTGTTCTACTTGTGATGCTGGATTTTATAAAAATAAAAATGTGTCTGTTATTGGTGGAAGTAATGCTGCTTTAACTAGTGCGTTATTAGTTAGTAAATATGCAAAAAAAGTTTATTTGATTCATAGGGGAAGTGATTTTCAAAAAGCAGAACCTAGCTGGATTGAAGAGGTTGAAAAGAATAAGAAAATTGAAGTGAAGTTTAATGAAGAAGTTGTAGAGATTTATGGAAGTAAATTTGTTGAAGGGGTTAAATTAAAATCTGGTAATGGGCTTGATTGTGAGGGAGTCTTTATTGAGATTGGAGGAGTTCCTCAAAGTTATGTTCTTGAAAGCTTAGGATTAAAGATGAATAAGTCTGGATTTATTATTACAGATAAAGAACAGAGAACTAATATTAATGGATTTTATTCTGCAGGAGATGTCACTGATAATGTTTTAAAGCAAATAATAACTGCTTGTGGTGAGGGAAGTGTTGCAGTTCTAAGTGCTTATAGAGATTTGAAAAAGAAATGATTTAAAGAAAAATATTCCAATAACTTCGAATCATTTCCTCTGAACCAAATTTAATTAAATTAGAATAATTATTAATATCTAACTTAAATAGATCAGATTTATCTGCATTCCTCATAGAATCTAAATATTTTTTTCTGTTTTTGTTTTTGATTATTAAGGGAGGGTAATGGTTTTTCATTAGAATATAATTTAATAACATTCTTCCGGTTCTCCCATTTCCATCCATGAACGGATGAATTTTTTCAAATTTATGATGAAATGTAATTGCTAAAACTAAAGGATGTAAATTGCCCTTATTTTGTTTATACCATTTTAATAACAAATCCATGTCTGTTTTAATATATGGTGCAGGAGTAGCCTTAAAATTTGATTTTATAACTCGAACCTCTTGAGCCCTATAACCAATTCTTTTATCAATATTTTCTAATAATTTTTTATGAGTTTCTATAATCAAATCATGAGTTAATTCATTTTTAGAATCAATAAATTCATTAAATACATTCTTAGTATTTTTTAAATCATAAACTTCCCTCAGAGTTTTATCTTTAGGCGTCTTTTCATTTTCTAATAATTCTTTTGCTTCTGCTAAATTAATTGTGTTGCCCTCTATTGAAGTAGTATTAAAAGCAAATTCTATAACAAAATTCTTCCAAATTTCTTGTTTAGTTAAATAATTTTGTTTTTTAAATTCTTTGATAAAATGCAATTGACAAGCCTCAATTTCTATTAAATTTTGTTTTAAAAATTTATCTTTCTTGGGTTTTAATTTTTTTATTTTTTCTATATATCTATTTGATTCAAGAAAGTTATTAATTGTTTTATAGGTTTTTTTAATCTCATTTTTATAATTGGGTATTTCTTGGATTGTTTTTTTTATTTCGTCTAAAGTGCTACCTAAGTATGCTATGTCTTTTACTATTATCTTTCCATTTTTCCTCTTAGACACTCTAAGATAATAATAATTTTTGTTTCCGATTTTCTTTTTGTAAATATATACCATAATAATTATACTAAATAAGAGTATTTAAATCTTACCCTTTACAAATTAAAAATAGATTGTAAAGGGTAAGACTGCAAAAAATGCTATGTTTTTCATAATATATAATTTTATAAATCTAGGAGGATAGCTAACGACGTGTCGTTAGCTATTTCTATTTGGATAATTATGTTTTATTTTTGGTTAATATTATAAACTTGTTTTTTCTTTTAGTTTAATGAATAAACCAAATAATATTTTTGCAGAAGTATTGAATGATGTTAGACCTAGTTCTGAAACTCTTGAGAAAATTAATAGAATTGCTAAGGATTTTGTAGGGGAGTTGGTTCTTAAGCTTAAGAAGAGGAGGATAAAGGCAGATGTTTTTGTTGGAGGTAGTTTAGCAAAAGATACTCTTGTTAAAAAAGATAAATATGATATTGATATTTTTGTTAGATTTGGAAATGTGAAAGGAGATATTTCTGATGTTTTAGGGAAATTTGTTGATGGGAAAAGAGTTCATGGTTCTAGGGATTATTTTCAAATTTTTATTGAAGATATCTTAATTGAAATAATTCCTGTTAAAAAAATAAAAAAACCTTCAGAGGCAGAAAATATAACTGATTTAAGTTTTTTTCATGTTGAATATTTACTTGGTAAATTAAAGAAAAATCCAAAATTAGGTGATGAAATTAGATTAGCAAAGGTATTTTGTTATGCACAAAATGCTTATGGTGCTGAAAGTTATATTCATGGTTTTTCTGGTTATGCTTTGGAGTTATTAATTTGTCATTATGGAAGTTTTTTGAAGTTTTGTAAAAGTGCGGAGGAAATTGCTAAAAATGGGGGAATAGTGATAGATTCTGAAAAACTTTATAAAAATAATAAAGAAGTTTTTGAAAAAATGAATAAATCTAAACTTAGTTCTCCAATAATTTTAATAGATCCTACATTTAAGGAAAGAAATGCATTAGCTGGTTTAAGTATGGAAACTTTTTTAGAGTTTAAAGAAAATTGTAAAAAGTTTTTGAAAAACCCTTCTAAAGAATTTTTTGTTAGAAAAAATATTTCTGAGAAGTTTGAGAAAGTTAAAGAGGTTAAAACTTTGATTGTTAAAACTTCTAAACAAGGCGGAGATATAGCTGGAACAAAATTAAGAAAGTTTTTTGATTTCTTTTTGAGGCAAGCTTCTAAGGAGTTTGAGATTCGGAAGAAAGGGTTTGATTATAATGAAGATAAAAATTTGGCGAAATATTATATTGTCATTAGTAAAAAGAAAGATGAATTAAGAAAAGGGCCTCAGGTAAATAATTGTGCCCATTTTGATAAATTTAGAAAACAACATCCGGATTCAATAGTGAGGGGGAAATATGTTTATATTAAACTTCAACATAATTTAAGTTTTGAAGAATGGTTGAAAGTATTCTTAAAGAAAGATAAGAAAATTGTTGAAGAGATGAGTATTAGTGGTGTGAAGTTGTCTTAATGAAAATTAGATTAGAAAGAAAAAGTCTACTTAACCTTTGTTGCTTGTTCAAACATAAATGCTAATGAGTTAGCAAAGAAAGGTGTGTTTAACCAAATAGCTATTTCTTCCTCAGATGTGTTTCCTCTTGAAATTAAAAATAAAACTTGTTCATTATCTGCAATAAAGAATCTTGATTCTATATCTATTTGTTTAGCTTTTATTTTAAATTTAGTATTAATTTTTTTAATTTCTTTTTCTTCACCTGATAAGGCTATTTTTAGTTTAGTTCCCGCATTATTTAATCTTTCAAATAATAGTGAGAAGAATCTTGATTTTAATTTTATTTCATTAACTGTTGTACAGATTATTACTTCCTTCTTAGCATTTTCTAAAATTTCTCTAATATGATTGTAAACTGTTGATTTTCCTTTAATTGCACCTGAAATATCTTCATGTCTAACTGGTTCAATTCCTGTTTTATAAAGTTCTTCTAATTCTGCATATTCTGGTGTATCTTTAAGTTTTAATAAAGTATTAATTTTTTCTTCTGCTGATTTTTGAGCATTTGTTTTTAATTTTTCAATAATTATTTTTGGTTTAACTGCAATATATTTAACTGGTTTACCTATTTTCATTATTGCAAATCCTCTCTTTTCTAAGCTTTCTAAAACATCATAAGTTCTTGATCTTGGGACTCTTGAGATCTCTGCGATTTCTCCAGCACTAGCCACACCTTTACCAAGCAAAGCTACCCAAACTTTTGTTTCATAAATATTAAGGTTAAAATAGTCCTTAATTTGTTTAACTAATTCGTTTTTAATTATCATTTTCTATAGTTTCCACATCATTTTAGGGTTTATAAATCTTCTTATTTTGTTGTTACTATACAATTAGAACAAATGGGAAAGGTTTATAAGTTGTGATGGTGATTGTTTTAAATGGAAATTACAGGCGTGTTAAAGGTATGTATAATCTTTTTATTGGGTTTTCTTAGTGCAAACTTAATTGGTTATTTTTTTGTTAGTGGAATGGAAGTTCCTTTTGGGTTAGGATTAAATGGAAATAACAATAGTGATGCTCCGTTTGATTTTATTAGTGAGGAAAATATTAAGATATATGATGATAAAATTGTTTTAGATATCAAAGGGGCTAGTTTAAGTAGGTATGCTCCAACAGGAAGTATGAGGCCTGTTTTGGATGAAGGTTCGAATGGTATTCGTATTGTTCCTAAATCTGAGATGGAGATTTATGTGGGAGATATTGTTACCTTTGAACAAGAAGATCTCTTAATTGTTCATAGAGTTATTGAAAAAGGAATTGATAATAAGGGTATTTATTTTATAACTAAAGGGGATAATAATTCTATTAGTGATGGGAAAATTAGATTTAAAGATATTAAATATAAAACAATAGGGGTTATTTGGTAAAATGAATGGAGATGTTGAATTTTTAAGAGATAAATTAGAAGATGTTTTAAATAGATTAGAACCTCAAAGGTTTGAGGCAATGGTTTATACTGCTAAGGCTTGTGGGAAAAATCCTATGGAGCCAAAGGTTGCAAAACCTGGGGAATTATTAAGTAAAGATGATATGTTGGCAAATATATTTAGTGAGGTAGATTATGATGATGCTGTTTTATTAGCAATGGTTTTAGGTTATGCTGGTTTGAAAAATTTTAATATTGATTGTTTAGATAATGGAAGTGATATTGGGAATGCAGAAGGGCGGAGAAATGTTGAGTGGATTATAAGAAGGGCTTGTTTAAGAATTAGTCCTATTGTAAAAAAGAATAGAGGATTGTTAGGAAGGTATGAGGAGTTTGTTAGAGAAGAAACTTTGAAAAGAGTTGGAAGTAAACAAAGGCCTGCAAAAGCTTATTTATTAGATTCTTTAAGATTAGGTTTTGGAAATGAAACTCAATCTCATTATACTACTACTTTATCTGAAGTTGATTCTGAATTATTAGGGCTTGGAGGAGTTTTGGGTTGGTGATATTAAGATGGATAATAGGGTTAGATATTTGGAGAGTAAAATAAAATAATTAAAATGACAAAACATGATTGTCCTAAAAATTTGAGAGAATTGCTTTTGTTTTTAGATAGAAAAGAGTATGATAAACTGAAAAAGATTTTTCCAGATACTAAAAATATTAAGGTTAAAATGGGAGCTTGGGGAATAAACTTTACTGATGAAACTAATCGGCTTGCTCATGAAAGAAGAGTTGAGGTTTGGGAAAGAAGACAAAGAGTTGCTGTTGAATTTGAAGAATTTGGTAACCATTATACTGGTGTTTTTTTAGGATTAAGAAGCCATGTTTCAGAATGTCCTGAATGTGCTAAAGATTATATGGGTACATTAATTGATTGGGCAATTGAAAAAAGAAAACTTGCTCAAGATTTAGATTATCAAGGAAAACAAAGAAGTCATCCACTTTATAGGTATATGAAACAGATTGATGGAGAGTTATTAAGATTTTTTGAAGAAAATGGTATGAAAGGGTTAGATATTTTAGACTAATAACCAATTAACTATCATTCCTAAATAAATTCCAATTGTTATAAACGGCATAGCTGGATAGAATTTCCCTTTTCTTGCTAAGATAAATAAAAATGCTAATGCTAATGTTGCTGATATTGCTATTATAAATGAAGGTAATAATGTTTGATATGTTTTGTAAAATATTCCTGCTGTTATTATTGGAAAGATAATATCTCCACCACCTAAAATTGCTAAATGAACTTTTATTTTTGCTTTCTTAAATGCTTTTTCAATTGTTTTCTCTGATTTATTTTTATATTTTTCTTTAAGTTGTTTTATTTTTGCTTTTGTTTTTTTATCTGCATAAGGTATAAAAAATCCTGTGAAGAATTTTAAATTATTAATTTGATAATTAGCCATTTTTTGCATAAGCTTTGATTGCCATACTGCCCACATATCATAAAGTGAAATAAGGAGAAGAATAATTATTATTCCTAAAACATTTAATAATGGAATAAAAACTGCGGCTATTCCGGGGTAAATTAAAAGTTCTGTTGTATTATGGATAGTGAGGTTTCGTTTGTAAATTTTAAAGAAGGCTAATGGAAGTGCAAGTAATAATGCGATTAAGGGTATTTGATTTGAATAATTAAAATCAGTAATGGAAATCCATGGGGAGGAGATTATAGCAGTTAATGCTAAACCTAATGCAATTGTAGTAACAATAAAGAACCAGACTCTAATTACCTTTTCTGCCTTTAATTTTGTTAAAAGGAAAAATAAAGTGATTGCAATTAATAGTGAGATTATAAAATAAATTGGAGAAAATTCTTGTTGAACTTCTTGAGGGGGCTCCATTCCATAAGGTAAACTTAATCCATTTGCATAAGATGATGTAATCCATATTCCAATTAATTGTGTTACTAAAAACATTATTATTAGAATTATTGTTACTTTTGTATTGTGTTTGATTTTGTTTCACCTGTTTTTAGTATTAGGATGAGAAGATTTATAAATGATGTGTATTATGGGTGAGAATGGTATTTGTGAGGAAAATTGATTGGGAGAGAACATGGGAGAGACTAAGAATAGATGCGAATAATGTAATTGATGATTTAGAGATAGAAGGAATTGCCCCATTAGTGATAGTTGGAGAATCTAATACTCCAAGTATGAATATTTTAATTCCCTATGCTCCTTTTGAAAGTGAACCTTTGGGTGAAATGGTTATTGGAGAAGTTAATAGAGAGATTCAAAGAGTTGAAGAGATTGCTCAAAATTATGGTTTTCATAAATATAGCACAAAGCTTCGTGGAAACAGGGGATTTAAATTATTTAGAAATGGTGTAAATATCCATTTTATTTATCAGCCTAGAGTTTTGCTAGAAGGTTGTTTGGCATAAATTGTTATTATAAATTGTATGAATATTATGATATTTGTTAAGGTTATGACATAATGATGTCATTTGAAAGTAGTTAAAATAGTAAGGTTTATATAGTAGTTCTGCCTCTATATAATATGAAAGATATACAACTTGAGGCGAGATTAAAAGGTGAAAAATTGTCTGTAAATGGGCAAGAAATGAGTCTAGATTCATCTTTATTTTCTGCTAGAATTTTAAAAATTTCAGATTCTAATGATTCTGAAAATTCTGAGCCTGAAGGAGAGTATCCTGTTGCATTAGAGTTAGGTTATAGAAATGATAGAGAAGGTTTTATTTATGGTGAAGCTACAGATATTCATTCATATTTACAAAGACAAGGTTTAAATGATGATAGAATTCAGGTTAATTCTAGTGAAGAAGGAGAATATCCTGTAATTAATTTAGTTGGAGATATTAGAGCGAGGGTTTTTGATTAAATAAATTGGGAAGATAAAATAAACCAAATAAAAAAATAAAATGGAAAATAAAAAAATTGGTAAAGCTTATGCATTTTTTGATAGTGATGCTTCCTATGAAGAATTAGAAAGAGATATGCCTGAGATAAGAGATTATGCTCAAACTTCTGAGGGTTTGCAATTATTATTACATAGAGGAAGTTCAAGATTGCAAGTTAGTGATAGGCCTGATACTTTGACAAAAGAACCTAAAGATTATAGGGTGTTATCTAGTAGATTATCTGGGGGCGTGGCTAGAGAAAGAAAATCTCTTGAGAGAATGGACTATGTATTGGAAGCAAGTTGTGAAGGGATGAGTAATGAAAGAGTTGCAGGTGAATTAGGAGATGTTCTGAATACTATTTATAGAATGTATGATGAAGATTCTGGACAATTTAATGGTGCTGTTGTTTATGAAGATAATGGTGAATTTGTTTTTAGAAGATGATTTTGTTAGTTAATTAGTTTGTTTTAAATGTTGGTTGTTGAAAATATAAATATTTTTAAAGTTTGATTAATTAATTGTTTTATGAATACAAGTTATAGGGAACCAAGTGCAAAAGAAAGACAAGTTGAGGAATTCTGGAGAAGTAGAGTTGATTCTTTTGATTTTGAGGATGAAAGAAGAATCTGTGATGCTTATATGGAACATATAATCGGTACTGATGATTATGAAGAAATGGGGTTGGTTCATGCAGGAGTTAGAGAAGGTAAGGGAGATTATTCTGGTTTTTATGATGCTATTTCTGATGTTATTCATCCTAGTGTAGATGAATTAGAAGTTTTGGTTTCAGAGGGTTTTGAATGGGCTGGATTTATGTTTATGCTGACAAAAGATTGTGAGAAAACTGCTCCTTATGCTTGGGAGATTATTGGGAATATGGTTGTGTTTAAGTGATTAGGTATAAATATTTTTATCTTTCTTGAAAAAATTCTCTTGCTAAACCCATTTCAAGCATTACTCCTTCATCTGTATCTGCACTATTACCAACTAGGATAGTATCTGTAGAAAATTTATTTGGTGTAACATCATCAAAATCTAAATCTGTTTTAAGGTCTAATTTTATTCCAACTAAAGAATCTAATTTTTCTCTTTGAATTCTTGCAATATATGAATCTTGAACAGAGTCTGATAAAGAAATAGTTGATTCTTTGTAAGAAGATATTAATTCTTCTTGGGCATTAATTGCTTGTCTATGAAAATAATTTTGAACACCTTGGTGAAAATTAAAATATCCTGAAGCTGTTAAAAGGCATATTCCTAATCCTCTGATTAAATTCTTTTTTAAATTTGGTCTTTGTGTCATCTTAATTAGGTAGTTAATTAGTTTAAAAAGATTTATGTGGTTGATTGGTTTTGTTGAAAAAATTCTTCAAAAGCTTCAAAATAATCATCTGGAAGGGGTCCACCCATTAAATTTTCTGCAATACAATCTTCACATCTCCTTATAATTTCATCAGAGTCAGGATCTGACCAGAATAATTGTTGAAGAGTGTCATAGGCTGAAATAATATGCCATTGTCCTACAGTTGAATGAACATGTTCTAGAAATCTCCCATATTTTTCGCGAAAATATTCTTGTTGTTGTTTGATATAGTCAGTGTTTGTTGCATGTCCTGCATGAGCAATAACATGTAATGTGCCTTCTAATTCATCTGCAAGTTCTCTTAAGAAAGGCATTTCAGGCATTGTTGGATAGTCAAATATTTCTACCATATTTGTGGGGGTTTATATAGTAATTTAGAAATAAAAGAAAGATATCCTGCATCAATAAAAACAATAGTAGATTTCATTTTAAAAGGCATCAGGAAACCCTTTCGAATCACCTGGGATTATGTTAATATGTTAAGTTTTGGGATGTTTATAAGATTATTGGTTAGAGAAAATCTTTGATTTTTGAGATAAGTTAATAATTTCGCAAGCAAAATTCAAGAGGGGCAGGCTTGGGCTTGGGCAGTGAATTGGATTTTGTGTGAGTGAGTGTAAAAATGTAGAGTTTCTAATTCGTTAGTTAGTTTGAAAATCTCTGGGGGAATTAAGAACTAATGATTATTTACTAAATATCCTAGTCTTAATCTCCTCTATAATTTGGATAGTATTTTTTGATTACTTCTTCTCTAGTCATATCACGTGGTTCAGCAAAACAATCTGCACATATATTATGCGATTGTGAAACTAAAACACTTATCCCTTTTGCCCCATATCTTTCTACTGCCTGAAGTACTCCCATAAAATCAACACCATCAATTTTTCCAGAATCATAAATCTCATCAACTACATAAATGTGATCATGCGGATTAGTTGTGCTACCCATACAAGGATGTAAATCAATTCTTATAATTTTTCCTTCAGGTTTTTCAGGGCTCATTTTAATTTCCTATCACAGAACTCTTCTTCCTTTTGGGTAAAAAAGAGATGATATACTCCTTTTTAAACTTTAACCCCCTCCCCCTCTTACTACTACTGAAGCCTCGCTTGGGGGTGGGAAACTGACAGATAGGATTGCGTTGAACGTACGATATTAAAAGAAGTGCTTTAGTATTTGGGAGAATAAGAAGAATATCTTATGAACCTTTTAATATCTGCTCAAAGAAGTTTTTGCTGGGGGTGGGAAAAATACATTGAGGACTAAAAAATTGGGGGAAGCAAAAATTTGGGCGAAGCCTTTGAGCGTACGATATTAAAAGAAGTGCTTTAGTATTTGGGAGAATAAGAAGAATATCTTATGAACCTTTTAATATCTGCTCAAAGAAGTTTTTGCTGGGGGTGGGTTAAACCTAATTGCGGACTAAAAAATTGGGGGAAGCAAAAA